>JAIRSF010000059.1 GCA_031255595.1 Tannerella sp. | reverse complement strand
AGGTAGCCACCACAAAATTACCCGACCTTTACGCTAAAATATCGTATTCAGACAATCAGTTTCTTTGCCTGTTCGATTTCTCTTTCGTGATATTTGATTTTATGTTCCACTTTTACGGGCTCGTAAATGTGAACACGCTGCGGATTATACTGTGTTTTTTCGCTCAAAAGATACGAAATATCGGATTTAGATTCTTTTAATGAAGCTGCGAAAGGGCTTTGTAACGCCGATTTTTATCCGTTTGGGTATAATTGAGGATTTTATGCTATCTTTGTCGCATAAAATAACGGTGAAATGGAAAGGAAAATTTCATGGCAGATAAACATAATCAGCCGCATGACAGGCAAGCCCGTATGGTATTGGGTTGCGGTGAGCGCTGTTTTATTTTCTGCCTGTACATCCCCAACGGGTGAATGGCAGCCTCGACGGACCGTCATCGCCGGAAAAGTGGAAAACCTGTTTGATCATTCGACCGCGTTGCTGGTCAATTTTTGCGATCCGCTGAGCGAAAAGAGACGCTTTGCACAGGATCTGACCGTTTCAGGCGGAACGTTTCACGTTGCACACGATTATGCTTTCGCCCAGAATCTGACTATCCGCTACAATAATTCGTTTATCAACCTGTACGTTGCTCCGGGCGATTCGGTATTCTTAACAATCGACGGGCAGAAGCTCCAACAGCAACAGGACGACGCCGTCCTGTTCTCAGGCGACAAAGCGCAGATCAACGAACAACTGTTCCGGTGGACCTGCTATGCGTACAAATTGCCGATCCCGGAATTTGATCCGTCCGCCTCCCCAACCGAATACCTGCAAAGCATCCGGCAATGTTTCAACGCCATGCAGGATACGATTGACGCCTTTGCCCAACGCAACCCGATGAACGAGTTCATGAAACGCTGGGCTTTTACCGATTATAAATTTGTAGTAGCCAATCAACTACAGGACTATAAAGACAGGAAAAGCCGGTGGAAGGTCTTCACCGATCCGATATTTGACATCTGCAACGAAGATAATTTCCAAACCATGTACTATCCCTACCACTTATCCGCCTGTGGCAGCGCCCTGCTGGCCGAGATCAGGGATATGCAGGAAGAACTTCAACTCCAAGAGGACGATTACGCCGCGATCCTCCGCGTATTGATGAAAAAATTGTCGGAGAGAACGCCCGAAGGAGCGGCCCGCGACATGATACTCTATCTGTCGATATATCCCATACTGGAAGAACATCCGGAATTATACGATGCTGTTCCCGAATTGCAATCTTTCTTTTCGCAACCTGTTTTCGGCGAGACGCTGGAACGTTCCGTACGGAAGCAAATGGCAGACACGAAGCAAGAGATCGCGTCGACCGGAAATGCAACGGAAGGCATTCTTTACTTCGACAAAGACAGCCTTGTCACACTCCCCGCCATAGAGTTAATGCCTTATTTATTGGAACGTTATAAAAATAAAGTTCTTTACATAGACGTCTGGGCCACGTGGTGCGGTCCCTGTCTGGAAGAGATGAAACATACTCCCGCCCTGCACACCTTGTTTGCAGGTAAAGAGGTTGTATTTGTCAATTTGTGTTTGGAATCGACGGTCGAAAACTGGCGGAAAATCGTGAACAGGCAAACCGACCAAAGCGAAAATTACTACTTAGACGAAAATGCTTCGAAAATTTTCATGGGAGCACACGCGGTCAAAGGTTTTCCAACCTATATGCTGATCGACCGGGAAGGGCGGATTCATGACCTGGTAGCCAGACCGTCCAATATGTCGCCTCTTGTAAAGCTAATTAATTCATGTTTAGAAAAATAGAACCCTTTTCTTTGCCTCGAAGCCGGGAACAACGGCCATGGGGCGTATGCGCAGCTAAAAAACAACTCATTCAATCCATTCCGGCAGGTCATTTCCGTCGGAAAGGATACTTGTTAAAATCAGTATGAAAGAATTTATCCTATCGGAAGCAAAGACGGAAAATGCGGTGCTGGTGGGGCTGATAACGCCCCAACAGAATGAACACCAAGTGAAAGAGTATCTGGACGAACTGGCATTTCTTGCGGAAACGGCAGGCGCGAAAGCGGTGAAACGGTTCACGCAGCGATTAGATTATCCGAACCGGACAACGTTTGTCGGGAAGGGCAAGTTGCAGGAGATCGGCGAATATGTCGGGGAGCATGACGCGGGGCTTGTTATTTTTGATGACGAACTTTCGGCGAAACAGATCCGTAACATAGAGAAAGCGCTGGGCGTACGGATTCTGGACCGGACCAACCTGATTCTGGATATCTTTGCGAAACGGGCGCAGACGGCGCACGCTAAAACGCAGGTCGAACTGGCACAGTATCAGTACATGCTCCCGCGTCTGACGGGCCTGTGGACACACCTCGAACGCCAGCGCGGAGGAATCGGAATGCGCGGGCCGGGCGAAACGCAGATCGAAACGGATCGCCGTATCATTCTTGACCGGATCGCTAAATTGAAGAAAGACTTGGCGGAGATCGACCGGCAGATGTCGTCGCAGCGCAAAAACCGCGGTAAGATGGTGCGTGTGGCGTTAGTCGGCTATACGAATGTAGGAAAATCCACGCTTATGAATTTGCTCTGTAAGACGGAAGTATTTGCGGAAAACAAGCTGTTTGCAACATTGGACACTACGGTGCGTAAGCTGATCGTCGGCAACCTGCCGTTTCTGCTTTCGGATACGGTCGGGTTTATCCGCAAGTTGCCGACCGAGCTGATCGAATCGTTTAAGTCGACGCTCGACGAAGTGCGCGACGCGGATTTGCTGTTGCACGTAGTGGATATTTCGCACCCGGCGTTTGAGGAACAGATCGAAGTAGTGAACCGTACATTGGCGGAAATTGACAAGACGCCGAAGCCGGTTATCATAGTTTTCAATAAGATCGACACCTTCACTTTCACACCGAAAGATGAAGATGACCTAACGCCACGTACGCGCGAAAACATTTCTTTGAATGAGTTAAAATCGACCTGGATGAATAAATTGCCCGATCATTGCATTTTTATCTCCGCTAAAAATAAGACGAATATAGATGAACTGCGGAGCTTGATGTACAAACGTGTTCGTGAAATTCATGTCACTCGTTTTCCTTACAATGATTTTCTTTATCAAAATTACGATTCCGGGGATGATGTGCAATAATCTCTTTGCGCAGAAATTCCCGGTCTATATGCGTATAGATCTCCGTCGTGGTGATGCTCTCGTGTCCCAACATCATTTGTATGGCGCGCAGGTTGGCGCCTCCCTCAAGCAGATGTGTGGCGAATGAATGACGCAAGGTATGCGGACTGATGTTTTTACGGATCCCCGCGATCTTCGCCTGTTCTTTGATGATGTGGAAAACCATGACACGAGTAAGTTCGGCGCCCCGCCTGTTCAGGAATAAGATGTCTTCGAATCCTTTTTGCACTTTGATGTTATGCCGGTCTATCAGGTAATTTTGTATATCTTTGATCGCTTTGCCGGAAATCGGCGTTAACCGTTGCTTATCTCCTTTCCCTTTCACGATGATAAACTGTTCGTCGAAGTAGATATTTGAACATCGGAGGCCGGTCAGTTCCGAAACGCGCAGCCCGCAACTATATAACACTTCAAGCATGGCCCGGTTGCGTTGTCCTTCGGATTTGGAAAGGTCTATAGAATTGATCAGGTTATTTATTTCATTTACCGTCAGCACTTCGGGTAGTTTCATGCCGATTTTGGGGCTTTCAAGTAATTCCGTAGGATCTGTTTCCAGAAAACCATCCGTTAGCAGAAACCGGTAAAACGACTTAATCCCGGAAATAATACGTGCCTGTGAACGGGCGGATATACCCAAATCGTTCAATTGCGCAATGAATTGCTGAATATCTCCGTATGTCAGGTTAAAAATACTTATATCGGGTTCACATTCGATGAAGCGTACCAGTTTGTTCAGATCGTTCATATACGCATCCATCGTATTATCCGAAAGTCCTTTTTCCAGACACAGGTATGTCGTATATTTGCTGAAAATGTCTGTTTCTTTTTGCGCCATATACATTAATATATCAAAAAAAACACTACCTTTGCACCTTATTCCGATGTCATTGATGAGGCAAAGGTATCATTTTTGATGCGAAAAGGAAAAGATTGGAAGGTAAATTGAGGTTGGATTTTTTAAAAACAGATCGGAGAGATATGAAGAAGATACAGATTATTAACGGCCCTAATCTGAACTTATTAGGCAAACGCGAGCCGGCGGTGTACGGCAAGTCGGATTTTGAAACTTATCTTGAACGTTTACGTTCTTTCTTTCCGGATTATGATATCCGTTATTTCCAGAGTAATTGTGAAGGCGCACTGATCGATAAGATTCACGAAACCGGCTTTACGGTAGATGGAATCATCCTTAATGCAGGGGGGTATACACACACCTCCATCGCATTAGCCGATGCGATCAAAGCAATCGAAGCTCCTGTGGTAGAGGTGCATATCTCAAATGTGCATGCACGTGAGGCGTTTCGTCATCAATCAATGATTTCGGCTGCATGCAAAGGGGTCATTGCAGGTTTTGGCCTGGATTCGTACCGGCTTGCGGTGGAATCTTTCACTATTAATCATTAATTATAAATTATATGTTGAAACATACAAAAATTGTAGCAACCATATCCGATCAGCGTTGCGAAGTAGAATTTATCAAAAAACTATACAAAGCCGGCATGAACGTAGCGCGTCTTAATACGGCTCATTTACAGGAAGAAGGATTGGCGCGTATCATTAACAATATACGGATGGTATCGGATCGGATCGGTATATTGGTCGACACGAAAGGGCCGGAGGTGCGAACCACGATAACATCGGCGCCTATTGATTTTAAATGCGGAGACCGGGTGAAAATGACCGGTGATCCTTTGGGTGAAACCCTGCGCGACCATATCTGTGTTTCCTATGAAAACTTCGTAAAAGATCTGGAAATCGGAAGCGATATCCTGATTGACGACGGAGATCTGGAACTGAAAGTTATAGAAAAAACACCGGAATATCTTATCTGCGAAGCGCAGAATGACGCTACGCTCGGAAGCCGTAAAAGTGTGAATGTGCCCGGAGTCCGCATAAACCTTCCGTCGTTGACGGACAAAGACCGCAAAAATATCGAATGGTCGATCAAAAACGGCATTGATTTCATCGCCCACTCTTTTGTGCGCACAAAGCAGGACGTTCTGGATATACAGGATATCTTAGACGCCCATAGTAGCCCTATCAAAATCATAGCCAAAATAGAGAATCAGGAAGGGGTCGATAATATTGATGATATATTGATGGCGGCATACGGCGTCATGATTGCCCGGGGCGACCTGGGGATCGAGGTTCCGGCGGAAAAAATTCCGGGTTTGCAGCGCGTGCTGATCCGCAAATGTGTGGAAGCGAAGAAGCCGGTAATCGTGGCAACGCAGATGCTGCATACCATGATCAAAAACCCGCGTCCTACGCGTGCGGAAGTGACGGATGTGGCGAATGCCATATATTACCGGACGGATGCCTTGATGCTGAGCGGCGAAACCGCTTACGGGAAATATCCGGTAGAGGCCGTACAGACCATGTCTAAGATCATACATGAAGCCGAAAAGACCAAACTTTCCGCCAATGATATCCGGGTACCTATAACGGGCGACGACCTGGATGTGACCTCATTCCTTGCCAAACAGGCCGTTAAATCATCGTCCAAGCTGAACGTACGCGCCATCATATCCGATAGCGTAACCGGGCGCACAGCGCGTTACCTGGCCGCCTTTCGCGGAAAAGCAACCGTTTTTGCCATTTGCTACAGACGGGAAACTATGCGTATGCTTTCGCTTTCGTACGGCGTATGGGCCGTTTATCAGCCATGGCTTAAAAGTCGCCGGGGTTATTACTACGAAGCGTTGCACCAACTTATAAACAACGGCATGATTACGGAAAAAGATAAGGTTGCATACCTGAGCGGCAGTTTCGGAGAGGGAGGCGGAACTACATTCCTTGAAATAAACGATGTGAAACGTGTGCTTAGCGCGGGAGATAATTATCAGTTGCCCACATTCAACGATTGAACGCCATTCGACACAACGTCCTCCTGATGCTGAAAAATTCACTCTGCCCGGAGGAGCGGCCGGCGGGTTTGAAGTGAAGTAACATACCCTATAATTACAAAAAAAGTGCAGACGATAGACGACTACATACTTGAACATATTGATGAAGAAGGAGCGTTACTGGCTACGCTGAATCGCGACGCTCATGTCAAATTATTATATCCCCGTATGATTGCAGGCCATCTGCAGGGGCGTATGCTGAAAATGTTTTGCCGGATGATGCGCCCCAAACGGATCCTTGAGATCGGAACCTATACGGGATATGCAACGCTTTGTATGGCGGAAGGGATCGACGACGACGCGCTTATCTATACGGTCGAAATAAATGATGAACTACAACCGTTTACAACTCCGTACATTGAAAAATCTCCCTCTAAAAACAAGATTCGTTTGTTCTGGGGGGATATAGAAGACCTGTATCCTACATTCGATGAAATATTCGACATCGTTTATATGGATGCAAACAAACGTGATTATTGTAAATATTACGATCTGGTATTTCCGCGTCTTAGGCCGGGAGGGCTGATTCTGGCGGACAACACCTTATGGTCGGGAAAAGTAGTTGAAACGCATCCTGTCGCATCCGACAGGCAAACGCAGGGAATTTTGGCATTTAATGAAAAAATCAGGCATGACGGACGTGTGGAGAAAGTTATGATTCCCGTCCGCGACGGCTTGACAATGATTTGGAAAAAATAATCATTAGATGGAAAAATTTGCTTTTTGTTGCAGATTGAAAAATTATGAATAACTTTACGTGCATTTTAATTACAAGAGTATGAAATCAAAAATCAGTAAGTTTAAAATTCCGGCAGGGTTTTTCATGTTTTTTTTGCTTGTATCCGGTGTTTGCGTTCATGCGCAGAACTCTGCCGGAACAACGGCTAATCCCGATCGAAATGCGATGGAAGAAGCTTCGATTGTTAAAATGGGAGATAAAGCTCCGGCCTTTTCCGTTGAAATGCTCGACGGTAGTGTCTTTAACTTATCGGAGATGGAAGGAAAAATTGTGTTGCTTAATTTCTGGGCGACATGGTGCGGGCCATGCATGCAGGAATTTAAGGAAATACCGGATAAAATATTAAAACGTTTTGAGGGAAATCCCGATTTTGTTTTCATTCCCGTTTCACGTGAAGAAACACGCGAAACGGTTCGAAAAAAAATGGAGCAATTGAAAAAAGCCGGAATTGATTTTCCGGTTGGACTGGATCCCGATAAAGCGGTTTATAGTTTGTATGCGGAGATTTATATTCCGCGCAATTATTTAATTGATAGGGAGGGGAAAGTTGTTTTTACCTCGGTCGGGTATGAAGAAAAAAAGTTTGCCGAACTTGCGGATACGATAGAAAAGTTGCTGAAGCAGGGACTCTGAGAGCGGATTTGAAATAAATTCTTAAATGAAAAATATATGGAAGGAACAAGATTAAATAAAATAGAGCGCCTGTTACAGAAAGAGCTTAGCGAGCTTTTTCGCAGGCAGACTGCAATGATGAGGGGGACGCTCGTTACGGTTAGCAGGGTACGTGTCAGTCCCGACCTTGGCGTTGCAAAAGTTTATCTGAGCATATTCCCTTCCGAAAAAGGGAAAGAACTGATCGAATCAATAGAAAAAAACAAAAAGACATTGCGCTACGACTTGGGTCAAATTGTACGTATGCAATTGCGCAGAATCCCCGAACTTGTGTTTTATCCGGATGATTCTCTTGATTATGTGGAAAATATAGATAAACTGCTAAAAAAATAGCGAGAGATTGAACCTGGCCTTTTACATAGCGCGTAGATACTTATTTGCGAAAAAATCGCATAATGCCATAAATATTATCTCGATGATATCTGTTTGCGGCGTTGTTGTCGCTACGATTGCTATGATCTGCACCCTGTCTGTTTTCAACGGTTTTAAAGGCCTCACATCCATACTTTTCAGTGTTTTCGATCCCGAATTAAAAATAACGCCTGTGTCGGGTAAAGTTTTTGATCCTGCCACTCCTGAGATGAAGCAGGTTCGCGAACTTTCCGAAGTGGAGTTTTGTTGCGAAGTACTTCAGGAAAACGGTTTTGTCTGCTACGGCAATCGTCAGGGCATCTCGGTTCTGAAAGGAGTTGATACGACATTTAATAAATCGGTAGAGATTGATACCGCCATTATTGACGGGGAATTTATTTTAAAAGAAGGGGACTTTTCGTATGCCGTAGTGGGTATCGGGCTGGCCTCGACATTGGGCGTGAACGCAGCTTTTACGCAACCGATGGAGATCTACATGCCGAAACGTACCGGAAGCACTAACCTTGCAAACCCGACCTCGCTCTTTTTGGTAAGATATGTTTTTGTGGGAGGCGTCTATTATATCAATCAGCCTGTATATGATGAAGGTTTTATGCTTGTGTCGATCGACCTTATGCGTGCCATGCTGGATTATGACGGGGGAGAGGTGTCGGCGCTTGAGCTTAAACTTACGCCCGGAGCGGATGTGTCGTCTGTAAAGAAAAGAATCGCACAGTTGATAGGGAATGATTTTATCGTCCGGGATCGGTATGAACAACAGGAACTTTCTTTCAATATGATACAGATTGAGAAATGGGTGGCATACCTGATGCTTTGTTTTATTCTCGTACTGGCATTATTTAATGTTTTAGGTTCGTTAGCTATTTTGATGATAGAAAAAGAAGCGGATATAATTAAATTACGTAATATGGGAGCAAATAATCGACTTATAAACAAGATATTTCTTTTTGAAGGCTGGATGATTTCCCTTTTGGGGGCAGTCATCGGCGTTGTGCTGGGTATTTTATTATGCCTGTTACAAAAATATTTCGGGCTTATCCCGTTGGGAGAAACCGCCGGAACTTTTGTTATCGACGCTTATCCTATCGAAATCGTATGGATGGATGTACTGACTGTTTTTGTAACCGTTATCGCCCTTGGATTTCTGGCGGTACTGTACCCGGTGCACCATCTGGGCAAAAAATGGTTTAATAACACAACGGTTGCCTGTTTGCTGTTGCCGTTTGTGATGAGTTGCGGAGTGAAAAATAAAGACCCGAAAGCCGGGGATGTGAAAGAAATAGCCGTTACAATCGAGCCTCTTCGTTATTTTGCCGAACAGATCGCCGGCGACCGGTATCGATTCTTTTCGGTAGTTCCCGTCGGGCAAAGCCCGGAAACTTACGACCCGTCACCCCGGGAGATGATGAGGGTCGGGAATGGAGTTGCCTATTTTCATATCGGGCGACTTGGATTTGAACCGGTGATGGTGCATTTCATCCGCGAAAATAATGCGAATGCATACCCGTTTGATTTATCGGATGGGATGGTTTTTCATGAAGACGCCTGCAGCTCACACGACCACGATTCCGGCAGTTATGATCATAACCATGGGCATGACGGTCACGACCCGCATATATGGACGTCTTTTAAAGGCGCAAAAGTGATATCCGAAAATATACTGAAGGCGCTTACCTCTTTAGATAAAGAAAATCAGCCCTGTTATCAATCGAATTACAGCCGGCTGGTTCAGCGGCTTGACTCATTGGAAGAAACGTTGCATAAACAGTTGGAAAATCTTTCATGCCGCAGCTTTGTTATTTATCATCCGGCCCTGACTTATTTTGCGGATGAGTTTGGGTTGAAGCAATACAGTATTGAAAATGACGGGAAAGAACCTTCTCCCGCTTTGTTGAAAAGGCTGATTGAAGAAACCAATGCCGAAAAAGTGGGTATTGTGTTTGTGCAAATGGAGTTTGACCGTAAACATGCGGAGCAGATCGCCCGGGAAATAGATGCGAAAACGGTCATTATAAATCCGTTGGATTATCAATGGGATAAACAGATGGAAATAATCGCAAAAGCATTGGCCGGAAATGGAAAAACTGATTGAGATAAAGAATGTATCTGTTGTATATGATACAAAGCCGGTGTTGAGGGATGTTTGCCTTGACGTATGGAAAGATGATTTTCTTGGTGTGATCGGGCCGAACGGCGGCGGAAAAACCACACTGCTGAAAGTTATCCTGAGCCTGATGAGGCCCGCCTCGGGTACGATCTCTTTTTTTGATTGTGGGAAAAGTGTTTCTTCATTAAAGATTGGCTATCTTCCGCAGGTAAATCCCATAGATAAACGTTTTCCCATATCCGTACGCGAGGTTATAGCTTCCGGATTGGCAGGAGAGAAGCCCCGGTTTCGTGATTTTACCGCCTTGCAGAAAGAGCGGATTCATGAGCTTACGGTTCAAATG
Source organism: Tannerella sp. (assembly GCA_031255595.1). Taxonomy (GTDB): domain Bacteria; phylum Bacteroidota; class Bacteroidia; order Bacteroidales; family Tannerellaceae; genus Tannerella. The sequence goes on along the minus strand of JAIRSF010000059.1, from coordinate 31,430 downwards.
GGGCTGGAGCAGTTGGCCGGGCGTGCGATCGGAGAACTTTCGGGTGGGCAATTACAGCGTGTGTTATTGGCGCGCGCTGTTGTTTCGAGGCCGCAGATCCTTATTCTTGATGAGCCTAACACGTATGTTGACAAGAAGTTTGAATCTCATTTCTATGAATTGCTTGGAAAGATCAACCGGGAAACGGCAATCATACTTGTTTCACATGATGTGGGAACCTTGCTGCCGATGGTCAAAAATGTGGCGTGTGTAAATGAAACGCTTCATTACCATTGCGGTTCGGATATATCCGGCGATTGGTTGAATGAAACATATACCTGTCCTATTGAGATTGTCGGGCATGGCGATTTGCCTCACAGGGTGCTTGAAAAGCATGAGAATATTGAATAATAGGCACAATGTACGGCCCGAAGGCCTTTTTTTTCGGCGAAACCGGAAAAACGGACGCCCGGAGGCGCAATTTCTCATGTGCGATTTTTTGATGAGGCGGCAGGCCCGGACAGAAAAACGGAATGATGTGAGTTTATTATTATTGTTATGGAAGAACAAAAACGTATATTAATCACCGGGGCAAGCGGTTTTATCGGAGGGTATCTTGTAAAAGAAGCTCTGAGCCGGGGTTATGAGGTCTGGGCGGGTATACGTCCGCACAGTTCCCGGGAACATTTGCAGGATGAAAGGATTAAGTTTGTTTATCTGCGGTATGATTCGAAAGACGCACTTGTCGCACAATTACGCGAAATAGCTTCTTCCGTTGGAGCATGGCGTTACGTAATACATAATGCCGGTATCACAAAAACACTTCGGAAGTCCGATTTTTATCAGGTCAATGCTTTTCATACACATTTATTAATAGAAGCGCTTGCCGCTGCGGATTGTAAGCCCGACAAATTTCTGTTGATGAGTAGCCTTAGCAGTTACGGGCCGGTAAAAGAATATTCATTCAGGCCGATCCGTATAGATGATGACCGGAATCCCGATTCCGTTTATGGGAAAAGTAAATTTGAAGCGGAACTGTTCGTTAAATCCCAGACTTATTTCCCCTATGTCATACTGTTGCCTACCGGCGTTTATGGGCCTGGAGATAAGGATTATCTGATGGAAATAAAAAGTATCCGCTCCGGGATTGACCTGAAAGTAGGCCTGAAATCGCAGCAGCTTACATTTATATATGTCAAAGATCTTGCCGTTGCCGCTTTTATGGCCCTCGAAAACAAAGAGGCCAAAAATGTATCTTATTTTGTGGCCGACGGAGATGTATACACAGATACGGATTTTGCGCAGCTTATAAAGAAATTGCTGGGCAAAAAAATAGTGATAAACCTCCGTATACCTGTCTGGATGTGTTACGTGGCCTGCTTGTTTTCCGAAGCGTTCGGTCACCTGGCGGGCCGGGCCATGACCCTTAATACGGATAAATATTGTATTCTTAAACAACGTAACTGGATTTGTGAAACGGAACCTATCCGGCGGGAACTTGGTTTTGTGCCGCGGTATAATCTGAAAGAAGGGTTGGAGGAAACGATTAACGATTGCAAAAAACATAATTTATTGTAATACGTTGCCTTTAATCGTATGGCAATTGCCGGATCTTTCCCCGGTATTGAGCGAAAGGTTGGGTATTTCCGATTTTTTACATCCCTGAATGTCGGGAATTATTTTAGTTGCATATCGTTTGATGGTATGAAATAAAAAAAATATGAAAAATAATTTTTTGACAATCAGACAGTTTGTATTTTTATGCGGGAAATATCCAAAAAAAAAAGAAAAAAAACTTGCTGTTTTGAAAAATATACTTATCTTTGCGCAAAGATGTTAGATGAAGAAGGATAATCAAGTTTGGCATGGTGGTGTCATTATCCTTGTAAAAATCTAATTTTTATGCTGAAAGCCGGTTGTGTGAAGTGATTTTTTTTCGATCACACACACTGATAGGGCGATTGGTTATACGCCTGAATGGCGTGGTTAATTTGGGCTTCTATGCGGTAAACTCGAGTTTTACTCGGGTGCTAGAGCATAATGCTAAACGTTATTCATTATTCATTACTGAAAATCCCCGAACGTGAGTTCCGGGATTTTTTTTTGGGGGGGTGGAGAGTTAACAGGTAAGTAGTAGAATTATGGATCACCTGCAAAAGTATGTGTTTAATCCCTAACTCCGCATAAAATTATGAACAAATTAAATCATAAACGATGAAGCTGTTATTTCTGTTTTTGATGGTCAGTGTGGGTATGTCGGCAATGAGGATACAAAGCCATGTTTATGACATTGACGGTAGTCCTTTGAGGAGGGTAGAGATCAAGAATCTGAAAACGGGAGAAATTGTATTTTCGGACAATTCGGGATTTTTCGCCGTTGAGGGTAATGACGCGGATACGCTCCTGTTTGTGTCGGACGGTTATACTGCTACCGAATTGACAATAAGGAACGTGTTGAATCTTAACGGCAAGGTAGTTCTGTTTCGTCAGATGCGGTGGGATTTGCCGGAAGTGACGATCACGCCTGCAAATATGTATGAGCTGCATGAGAAGGCGATTTATAATCTGAAAAGCAGGCTGGTTAAGCATAAAATATCATACAAGTGTGAAGAGGTTGAAAAGGAGATAAACTTTGGAGATGAACGTAGCCTGAAGATCCTGTTTACGGCTGAACCGGGGAAGGTTAATCCTAAAAAAACAAGATTGGATTACGATATTCTGTTATCCGGGATGAAGGTTGTTCCCGGAACGAAAAAAAGTAGGGTATTGGAAAATAATATGCTTTATGAGAGCAACCTGTTTTTTAATCGTATCGTCAATAAGATGTATAAATCCGAAAGAAATTCAATGTCTGTTTTGGATTCGGTCATTGTTATTTATAACGGATGTTATGAGGGCGATGTTATTGTATGCACGATAAATAGGAGCGATACGACCCTTATCCGGATTGAGTATGAGTCAGGTTCCGGTATGCAAAAAAAATACAGGCATTATATAACGTTCAAAGCCAAGCCGGTGTATTATTCGTTTTTTGCAGAATTTAAAAAGGGAGATAACGGGTATTATTTGTATGAGTTGGTACGTAACGATGATTATTCATTTTTAGTAGGAAAGCCGGAGAGAGAGGAACGTATTATTCACTCACATAAAATATCCGCTATATCGGATCCTTTGCCGGATGCGAACCTGAAAATCAAATTAGATACCCGAAAGCTTTACCGTATGGGAAATTATCCGGCCGAGCCGCCGACTTCCGGTACGAACTGAGCGATTCCTGCGCATCGAAGCAAGAAACTGTTGAATCATAACCGCTGTTTTTTTTGAACCGTTTATTTAAGGTCATGTCCATACAAAATACGTTCTGCTTTCTTTATTTTGGAAGAATAACAGGATACAAAGATAAACTTTTTTTGATGATCGCATCGTGAGAACGTCAGGGCAAACTTTTTGCAGGTGATCTGATTTTTTGCGGGTGGTTCGGGATTTTGTATAAATGGGATAAAATTTGTATCCAAATGACACACGTAAGTTCTTTTTTTGTTTTTTTAAGCCCTTAATGGTTACAGTTTCGCACATTTTTTATATTTTTGTCTGCCTTTTACGTGAATAATAATATGAATCCCTTTATAAATACATTGTTATGGATAATTTTGAATTAGGACTGCTATTAATGATTGTGGGTATGTCGACGGTTTTTGCCATATTGTTACTTGTTATCGGCCTGGGCAAAGGACTGATTTTTTTGGTGAATAAATATGCACCGGAAGAAACGGCGGCGCCTAAAGCCGTTCGGAACATACCTGCCGGTACGGGCCATGAGGCTCTGCCGAAACAAACTGCGGCGGCGATTGTTGCGGCGGTAAGTACTCTTACGGGTGGTAAGGGTAAAGTGACAAAAATAGAGAAATAATAAAATACGAATAATCAAACGATAAAAACATGAGTAGAGAAATAAAATTCAGCTTAGTCTTTCGTGACATGTGGCAATCGGCCGGCAAGTATGTGCCGCGTGTAGATCAATTGGTGCGTGTAGCGCCTGTAATTATAGAAATGGGATGTTTTGCCCGCGTAGAAACAAATGGAGGAGGTTTTGAACAAGTAAACCTCCTGTTCGGGGAAAATCCGAACAAAGCGGTTCGTGATTGGACAAAACCGTTTCATGACGCCGGTATACAGACTCATATGCTTGATCGCGGATTGAATGGGCTTCGTATGAGTCCCGTCCCGGCAGATGTGCGTCAGCTTTTTTATCAGGTCAAAAAAATACAGGGAACCGATATCACACGTACCTTTTGCGGGTTGAATGATGTGAGAAATATCATACCGTCTATAAAATATGCACATGATGCCGGAATGATTTCACAATGTGCGCTTAGTATTACACATTCGCCGATTCATACGGTTGAATATTATACAAAAATGGCGTTAGAGTTGATCGAAAACGGCGCCGATGAGATTTGTATTAAGGATATGGCAGGGGTCGGTCGTCCGCGTACGTTAGGTAAGATTGTTTCCGATATCAAAAAGGTGCATCCTGAAATTCCCATACAGTATCACAGCCATGCCGGGCCTGGGTTTAGCGTAGCTTCCATACTGGAAGTCTGCGACGCCGGATGTGATTATATCGACGTGGGAATGGAACCTCTTTCCTGGGGAACAGGGCATGCCGACTTGCTTACCGTACAGGCCATGCTTAAAGATGCGGGGTATCGGGTTCCTGAAATAAATATGAGCGCTTATATGAAGGTGCGCAGTATGATTCAGGAATTTTCGGATGATTTCCTGGGCTTATATATCAGCCCGAAAAACAGATTAATGAATTCGTTGTTAATAGGCCCCGGTTTGCCCGGAGGAATGATGGGTAGCCTGATGGCGGATTTGGAAACAAACCTGGAAACGATCAATAAAAGTCGTGCAAAGAAAAACGAACTGCCTCTGACACAGGATGATTTATTGATAAAACTATTTGATGAAGTGGCCTATGTGTGGCCGCGTGTCGGCTATCCGCCTTTAGTTACGCCATTCAGCCAATATGTGAAAAACCTGGCATTGATGAATGTGATGCAAATGCTGAAAGGAAAAGAGCGTTGGAGCATGATTGCCGATGATATCTGGGACATGATACTGGGTAAAGCAGGTCGTTTGCCGGGAGAGCTTGCACCTGAAATTATAGAAAAAGCAAAAGCGGAAGGGCGTGAATTTTTTGATGGCAACCCGCAGGATAATTATCCGGACGCTTTGGATAAATATCGGAAATTGATGAATGAGAAGCATTGGGAAGTGGGTGAAGATGATGAGGAGTTGTTGGAATATGCAATGCACCCGGCCCAATATGAGGCTTATCGTTCCGGTAAGGCGAAAGTTGAATTTCTGGCGGATGTCGCCAAGCGTAAAAAAGAGAAAGAAAAATCTGCAACGGCAGACCGTCAGGCGGAAACTGCCGCCGGAGCTTTCGCCTTCCCGACTACGCCTCAGGTATTAAATGTAGACGTCAACGGGCAACCTTATCGTGTTACGGTGGCTTTTGGTAATACGGCAAATTCCGGTTCCGCGCCTGTGGCATCCGGCCCGGTGCCTGCTAATGCGCCGGTCGCACCGGTTTCGCCGGATGATGCCGCTTCGGGAGATGGAGAAGCGTTGCTTTCGCCTTTGGAAGGTAAATTTTTCCCGGTTAAAAATACCTCGGATGTGCCGGTTAAAGTAGGCGATCTTGTGAAGAAAGGGCAGACCGTATGTTATATTGAGGCAATGAAAACCTATAATGCCGTTAGTGCGGAGTGCGATGGTGTTGTCACATCTATTTGTTTTAATTCGGGAGATATGGTATCTGAAGACGATGTTTTGATGACAATAAAATAAGGCTGATGGAAAATCTATTTCAGAAAATATATGAAATGACGGCTTTCGGCGATATCATCGACAAGCCCCAGTTCCTGATTATGTATGCTATTGCATTTGTATTGCTGTATCTTGGTATAAAGAAGCATTATGAGCCGTTACTGCTGGTTCCGATCGCTTTCGGCGTATTACTGGCCAATTTTCCGGGAGGTGAAATGGGTATCATACAGGCCGACCAGGATGGAAATATGATGTTGAGTAGTGGTGTAACGAAGAATATCTGGGATATGCCGTTGCATGATATTGCGCATGAGTTAGGATTAATGAATTTTTTGTATTATATGCTTATAAAGACGGGTTTTCTTCCTCCTATAATCTTTATGGGAGTAGGCGCGCTGACCGATTTTGGGCCTATGTTGCGAAATCTTCGCCTTTCCATCTTTGGCGCTGCCGCCCAGATGGGTATATTTGCGGTCTTGTTGATTGCCGTATTGATGGGATTCACCCCTAAAGAGGCGGCGTCGCTCGGAATCATCGGGGGCGCCGACGGGCCAACGGCTATTTTTACTACAATTAAGCTTGCGCCTCACCTGCTGGGGCCTATTGCAATTGCCGCCTATTCGTACATGGCATTGGTGCCGGTTATTATTCCTTTGGTCGTAAAATTAACCTGTACAAAAAAGGAGCTTTCCATCAACATGAAGGAAGAAGAGAAAAAAGCGGCCAAGCCTGTGTATATTAAAAATATGCGTGTGATAAAAATAATATTTCCGATAGCCGTAACGACGCTCGTGGCCATATTTGTGCCTACGGCTGTTCCGCTAATCGGGATGCTTATGTTCGGAAACCTGATCAAAGAGATCGGAAGTGATACGTTCCGTTTATTTGATACGGCGTCGAACAGTATTATGAATACGGCGACGATCTTTCTCGGCTTGTGTGTCGGCGCTACGATGACATGCGATTCTTTTCTGAACTGGACTACGATCGGTATTGTTGTCGGCGGCTTCCTTGCTTTTGCTTTGTCTATAACGTCCGGTATATGTATGGTGAAGATCTGGAATCTGTGGTCGAAACGGAAAATTAACCCGCTTATCGGAGCTACCGGGTTGAGCGCCGTACCCATGGCGTCGCGTGTTGCAAATGAAATCGCTTTGAAATATGACACAAAAAATCATGTTTTGCAGTATTGTATGTCCAGTAATATATCGGGTGTGATCGGTTCTGCTGTTGCTGCAGGTATCTTAATCTCTTTTCTTAGTTAAGCGTAATATGTTATAAATTAGATAAAATCGCAAAGAAATATCCTTTCTTTGCGATTTTTTTTAATTTTTTTTTGGCAAATCCGAAAATAACTCTTTATTTTGTATCTCTTATACGGAGGGATAGTTCCCTGTATATTTAAAATAGTGATAAGTTTATGATGGACACGCAAGAAACGAATTTGCCTAAAGAAGAAAAAGAATCTACTGAAGAAACAGGTAAATTGGAAGAATCTCAGGCACCGGAAGTAAGTCCGGAAGTAACAACTGCCGAACCCGACAAAGAGGTTGAGGAAGTAATAACCCAAGCTGAAACAAACGTTGAAGCAACAGCGACTGAAGTTGACGAACAGGTTGAAGCGCCGGCTCCACTTGAGGCGATCGTTGAAGAAGCGGTAGCCGAAGTTGAAGAAAGCGCAGATTCGGAAGCTCCGGCTGATGCGGTGGTTGAAACGCCGGGCGCAGATTCGGAAGCTCCGGCTGATGCAGCGGGTGAAACGCCGGGCGTTGAATCGGAAACGCCGGTCGAAGCGGTAGCCGAAGAACCGGAAGTTGAAGAAAGCGCAGATTCGGAAGCTCCGGCTGACGCGGTGGTTGAAACGCCGGGCGTTGAATCGGAAACTCCGGTCGAAGCGGTAGCTGAAGAACCGGAAGTTGAAGAAAGCGCGGATTCGGAAGCTCCGGCTGATGCGGCTATTGAAGCGCCGGGCGTTGAATCGGAAACTCCGGTCGAAGCGGTAGCCGAAGAACCGGAAGTTGAGGAAAGCGCAGATTCGGAAGTTTCGGCTGACGCGGCTGTTGAAGCGCCGGGCGTTGAATCGGAAACTCCGGTCGAAGCGGTTGTCGAAGAGCCGGAAGTTGAAGAAAGTGCAGATTCGGAAGCGCCGGTGGTAACGGAGGAATTCGGGGAAGACGCTTCGGACGAAGATGCGGCTCCTGAACCGGAAGTGTCGGAAGGGATGATTGCGCCTTTAGATGCTGTGGCTTTGGCTATTATTACCAAGCAGGAGATTATAGAACGCTTGAAGCGGATCGTTGCCGAACCGAAAAGATATACCCGGAATGAGGCGGATGTCCTTAAACAAACTTATTACAAACTCCGCCGTATTGAGGTGGAAACAATGAAGAAAGAGTTCCTTGAGGGAGGTGGAGAAGAAAATGCTTTTGTGATACCGGAAGATGAAACCGAAACACAATTGAAATCACTTATCTCCGAGTATAAAGAAAAGCGTGCATCCATGGCTGCTGAAGAAGAACGCCTGAAAGAGGAAAATTATGTCTTCAAGCAACACCTTATCGAACGCCTGAAAGCCCTGACGGAAAGTCAGGATGATTTCAATAAACGTTATAATGAATTTCGTGAAATACAACGTAAATGGAAGGAAATAAAATCGGTTCCCCAGGATTATGCGAAAGAATTATGGCGTAAATATCAGCTTTATAATGAGCGTTTTTATGATATCGTAAAAATAAACAATCAATTTCGTGATTATGATTTCAAGAAAAATCTGGAGTTGAAAACCGCTTTGTGTGAAGCTGTTGAGCGTCTTGATTCCGAAGCGGACGTAGTTTCGGCTTTTCATCAATTACAAAAGCTTCATCAACAATGGCGTGAGATAGGCCCGGTTGCCAAGGAATTTCGGGATTCCATCTGGGATCGTTTTAAAGAAGCGTCGACGGTTATAAACAAAAAGCACCAGGCGCATTTTGAGTCATTGAAAGCCAATGAGGAAAAAAATCTCGAAGAAAAAATCGCTATATGCGAACAAATAGAACATATAGATTCCGAGGCTCTCAAAACAATGAGGGATTGGGAGAAAAAGACCGAAGAAGTGATAGCGCTGCAGGCAAAATGGCGTACAATTGGTTTTGCAACCAAAAAACAGAACGTAAAAATATTTGAACGTTTTCGTGCGGCGTGCGATGCTTATTTTAATAAGAAAAGTGAGTTTTATAAGTCCGTCAAACAGGAGATGGACAAAAATCTTGAATTGAAGAAGGCGCTTGTTGAAAAAGCCGAGTCAATGAAAGACCGTACCGATTGGAAAGATGCTACAAAGGCATTTGTCGAAATTCAGAACGAATGGAAGAAAATCGGGCCGGTTGCACGTAAATACTCGGAATCGGTCTGGAGGCAGTTTATTGCAGCATGCGATTATTTCTTTGAGCAGAAAAACAAAGAGATGTCTTCTCAAAAATCGGAAGAAAATGATAATCTGGAGGCCAAAAAAGCCTTGATAGAGAAAATCCGTACGATTGATGAGAACATGGCGGATGAAGACGCACTCTCAACGTTGCGCAAATATATTTCGGATTGGGGAAGTATCGGCTTTGTTCCTTTCAGGGAAAAAGATAAACTGTATAAATCTTTCCGCGAAGCGGTAGACAAACAATTCGACAGATTAAAGGTGAACGAACGCGACCGTCGTGTGCAACAATTCCGCTCTAACCTGACAGAGCTTGCCGGCGTTGGTAAGAATAAGCTATATAGTGAAAGAGATAGGCTTATGCGGGTATATGAACGGATGAAAAATGAACTTCAAACGTATGAGAATAATATAGGTTTTTTTAATATATCTTCAAAAGGTGGTGATGGGTTGCTGAAGGAGATGGATCGTAAGATAGATCGCCTGAGAGAAGAAATGGAGATAGTTGTTAAGAAAATAGAAGCGATAGACGAAAATTTAGAATAATTTAAAACAATATACAGTATTTATAATGCCACAATTGCATTTGTTTAATCCGGGGCATGAGATGGAAATCTTATGGGGCAAGTCCCATTACACCCCTCCATATACAGTACAAAAAATGGCTGCAGATCTGGAGTTGTTACCTGTCTGGTATGGAGGTGCGGGGAGTTTTACGCTTGTCAGAAACGTGAAATCATCACAGTTTATATCTTCGTTGCCGAAAGAATTTCGTCCTCATTTGTCATCACCTATGATTTTGAATCTGATGATGAAAGAGTTGTACAAACGAAAAAAAGCCGGCGAGAAACCCAAACTCCCGCCTTTAACGTCTTCCTCCTGGGGTGTTTCTCCCCGTAGCATTGCTACTTTTAATGAGTTGAAGCAGGCCGGGATGGATATCGAAGTTCCGGAATGGAAAGACGAGTATGCGACGCTTACGGGACGGCAGACGGCTGCCGTATGTTTGAAACGCCTGCAGGAGATTTTTCCGATCACGCCCTCTATAGAAATACCGGAGTTTTTTTCGGAGGTAGATGCATTGGAGAAATATGTATTAAAAAATACACCTCCGTTTGTAATTAAGACCCCTTTCTCATCATCGGGGCGCGGACTGTACTGGTTGTCCGAAAAACAATTGGATAATCGCGCCGTTAGCTGGATTAACGGGGCATTAAAGAAACAGGGAGCCGTTAGCATAGAGCCTGCGCTGGATAAGACGCTGGACTTTGCTGTGGAATTTTATTCCGACGGGCAGGGAGATATCAAGTATGTGGGATTATCCATATTTGAAACGCAGGCCCAGGGACAGTTTGTCGGTTGTATGCTGGGAACACAGGAGCTGCTTTTGCAACGTCTTAACGATTTTATTTCGCCCGAAGATTATATGTTTCTGGTTGAGCAGGTGCGCATTGTTTTAAAAGAAACGCTGGGCAGTTCTTATACCGGATTTATGGGAGTGGATATGATGATTTACAAAACGAGTGAAGGTAATTATGCCATACATCCGTTTGTGGAACTTAATCTGCGTTATACGATGGGGCTTGTCGCCATGCAGTTCAGCCGGCAGTTTGTATACCCCGGATCTCATGGATTGTTGCGTATTATTTATCTTTACGACATGTTGAAAGAGCATCAACGGATGCAGTTGTCTTCGCCTCTTTTCCTTGAGAATGGAAGAATACGCTCCGGTTATATGTCCCTTTGTCCGGTAGTTTCGGATACCCATTATATGGCGATGGTAGATATTTTCGAGTGAATCTATTCATCCTCGGATATTCCCATCTTTTTCATCAGGAATGTTGCATTCATGTTTTGTGCAATGCCTTCTCTTATCCGGTAGGTGAAGGTTAGTTTGTCGTTTGTGATATCCGCTTCAAACCGTTTGTTCCGTATATTTTCCGGAAATATCTCCGTTAGCGAGCCAAGTGTCAGGTCGTGGGTGGCGATCATGCCGCAAGCGCCTTTTTTCAGGAGCTGTTTTACGAGCGCGACGGAGCCTTTTTGTTTATCGATCGAATTTGTTCCTTTCAGTATCTCATCCAGAATGATAAACAGTTCCCGGCCGGTATTCAGCAGGTCGATGATCATTTTCAGGCGTTTCAGTTCGGCAAAAAAATAGGATTCGTTCGAAACGAGCGAATCGGCGGTTCGCAGGCTTGTGACTAAGTGCGCGGGATAGACGCTAAGAGATTCGGCACAGACGGGCATGCCCATGCAGGCAAAGAGGAAATTTACGCCGATCGTCCGCAGATACGTACTTTTGCCGGCCATATTGGCTCCGGTTACGATCAGGAAATATTTATTGCCGGGAATATCGATATCGTTGCGGACACATTTGTCCCGGTGGATTAACGGATGTCCCAGCGCTTTTCCTTCCATTTGACAATAAGTGTCTGCAATCGAAGGGAAGATGTAGCCGGGATGGTTGAATGTGAAGTTGGCGAGCGAACAGAAAGCGTCAAATTCCGCCAGGGCGTCGAACCATGTGTCGAAACGGCCGGCATACGTTTTAACCCATTTTTCCAGTTGCATCACATGGCGCAGATCACGCAGGTAGAGCAGATTGAAAATAATAGCCGCCATGTTGAAACGCTGGTCAAGCCCGCCGATGATACCGGACAATTTTTTAATTGTTTTTGAAGCTGCCGCTCCGTTCGAGGTAAGTTTCTGTTGGCTGTTTTTTAATGTGTCGGAATTAAATTTCTCGTTTTCAATATGTTTCATCAGCTTGGAGTATACGGACAACATTTTATTCATGTGATCCATTGTCTGATGCAGTTTGGTAATGCGCTTCGTATGTATATTCGCAATGATCAGGCTGAGGAAAAACATCACGTTGAACGCGCCGAACGACATGTTCGTCCATATGAGTGCGGCTATTGTTATGATCCATGCGAGAGGAACCAGCCAAATCAGGGCTTTCCATAAAAGGTTTTCGGAAAAATGTGTTGTCCGGGAGGCTAATTCATTTAATTGCCGAACATCTTTATCACTGTTCGGCTGTTCTTTTCCGGTCACATAAAAGTTATGGCGAAAATCGGTTTTTGTGCACATTTCTTTTACCGCCTGTTGCCGGGATAGAATGTCCGGTTTGTTCGATAAGGGATTTTTAAACCAACCGGCTAATCGTTTTTTGCCGATTAAGGTGACGGTTCTGTTTATGCTTTGAAACAATGATTTTTCACCGAAAACATCCAGGTCAAGACTGAACGGATGTTGAGAATCCGTTAGTTCCGCAGCTCCGTCGAAGGCGCTGAAATCGTAATTCAGTGCTTTCAGTTCGTTTTCACATAAACGAATGACGCCTTCTTCATAAGCGCGTTTGGCGTGTAACCCGGTATGATAAACGACGAGTACGAAGAAAGGGAGGAGGAACGCCGCCGCAACAGCCATTAACGCCGTAACGCTATAACCGCGGCATAACCAAAGCGTTACGATCATACCGATTATTACTAACAGTCTTAGTGTACCTGTGTTATGAATATTTCTTTTGAGTGTTTGCAGAATATCAGAATGTTCCTTTTGTTTCGTCCGGTAAAATAGAAAAATTTCGTCGATAGTTGTCTTTTGCTCCATGTCTTTATTCGTTAGAAAGGCGCAAAAATAAAAAGAATCCGGCAAACATCGGCTGAAATCAGAGAAAAACAATATTTTGAAATGGGAATATTACGTATTAACTTTGCACTGTGAAATTAAGGTGATATGATGGAATATAAGATACAGGATTTTGAAATAATGTCGCCCGTCGGGTCGTATGAGTCGCTTATGGCGGCGATACAGGGCGGGGCCGATTCGATTTATTTTGGGATAGAAGGGTTGAATATGCGTTCGCGCTCGTCGAATAATTTTACGACGGACGACCTGCATAAAATAGCTTCTATCTGCCGGGAGCATGGCATTAAGAGCTATCTGACCGTTAATACGGTTATTTATGGCGAGGATTTGCCGCTGATGCGTGAGATTATAGATGCGGCAAAAGCTGCCGGCGTTTCGGCTGTCATAGCCTCGGATGTGGCGGCAATGATTTATGCGAACCGGATCGGGCAGGAAGTGCACCTTTCGACACAACTTAATATTTCCAATGTCGAAGCGTTGAGATTTTATGCCCGGTTTGCCGATGTGGTGGTGCTTGCGCGTGAACTGAACCTTGAACAGGTGCGTGCGGTCTACGATGAGATTCATGCCGGAGATATTAAAGGGCCGAAAGGTGAACGGGTACGCATTGAAATGTTTTGCCATGGAGCGCTTTGTATGGCGGTTTCCGGGAAGTGTTACCTCAGCTTGCATGAGCTGAATTTGTCGGCGAACCGCGGCGCCTGCACACAAATCTGTCGCCGGGGGTATACGGTTAAAGACCGGGAAACGGATATCGAACTGGAAGTGGATAACCCGTACATTATGTCGCCTAAAGACCTGAAAACGATTCATTTTATAAATAAGATGATCGATGCGGGCGTTCGTGTGTTTAAGATCGAAGGGCGTGCTCGTGGGCCTGAATATGTGCGGATTGTGACGGAATGTTATAAGGAAGCGGTAAAGTGCTATTGCGACGGAACGTTCTCGGAAGAAAAGATCGGGATCTGGGACGAACGCCTGAAATCGGTTTTTAATCGTGGTTTTTGGGACGGTTACTATCTGGGTCGGCGCCTTGGGGAATGGAGCAGCCGTTATGGATCGAGCGCCACGCGGCGTAAAGAGTATGTGGCCAAGGGGATCAAGTATTATAGTGATATACGGGTGGCTGAGTTTGAGATGGAGAGCGGCTCGTTGAAGGTTGGCGATGAGATCCTGATTACAGGCCCTACTACGGGAGCTTTATTGAAAACGGTGAAAGAGATACGCGTAGAGCTGCAGTCTGTTCGGCAAACGGTGAAAGGCGAACATTTTTCTATCAGGATAGATGAAAAAATCCGTCCGTCGGATCGGATGTATAAGATGATGCCGACAGACGAATCGTTTCATGACCGGTAATCACGCCTTGTGATCCGAAAAATATTTCATGAATTGTGAACGTTCATAAAGTGAAGGGTCTTCTACGTTGGAAAAACTCAATTTTCCCCGAAATTCGGAGATGGATTCATATTTTTGCATATTCATCCAGTTTTCGACGCCTTCCCGTATTTGTGCGATCACATCCCGCCCGTTTTTATAAATCGTACTGCAAAGCTGAACCGTATCCGCTCCCGCCAACAGGCATTTTATTACATCTTCCCGGTTGTGTATTCCGCACGACGAAGAAATAGATATGCCCGGTATGGAGCCTGCGACGAGCGCCGTCCAGCGTAATGTATCGCTCAGTTCCGATGAGGTGCTGAATACGTGTCCCGAAACGATCTGCATTTTACGGATGTCAATGTCCGGCCTGTAATACCGGTTAAACAGAACGACGCCCTGTGCTTCATGCAGTTTGATCTGGTTGACAAGCCCCGGAATATTGCTGAATGATTTTCCGATTTTCAGAATGATGGGGATCGATACGTGTTTCTTCACCTTTTTAAGGATAGAGATATAGAGGTCGTACATCTCATTGGCCGAAGTATTCGGGTCGGTACAGAGGTAAAATATATTTAACTCAAGAGCGTCCGCTCCCGCTTCTTCCATCTGTCCGGCAAATTCGACCCATGCGTTGGCTTTATAACAGTTTATGCTGGCGATAACGGGTATTGTACATAAGGCTTTACTTTCTTTGATGAGCGACAAGTATTCCTCTATCCGATTTGCTTTCACATAACTTCTTATATAATCGGCGGCTTCGGGAAAATCTGTGGTGTGCATTAACGCATTGCCTTGATTTTCAATTTGTTCTTCAAACAACGATTTCAAGACGACAGCGCCGGCGCCGGCGTCTTCAAGTTCTTTATTCTTTTTTGCACTGTTTGTGAGGCCGGAACTGCCGATGATGAATGGGTTTTTTAAAGTTAATCCGGCATAATTTGTTTCAAACTGTATCATAGCATCCTCTGTTTGGTAATTGTCTTGCAAATATAGTGTACTTTTGGCATAAAACGATTTCAAAAAGACGGATTTTTGTTTTTTCGTGTGGAAATTTGAATTTATCATGTATCTTTGAAACCGGGAAAAAAGTAACGGTTAAAAGTTTAGACAATGAAAGAATATGTTTTCGAACTGGAGCTGAAAGTACGCGATTACGAATGTGACTTGCAGGGGGTGGTAAATAATTCGAACTATCAGCGGTACATGGAACATACACGTCACGAATATATGGAGTTTCTCGGTGAAAATTTCGGGCGGATGCATGAAAACGGTGTAGACGCTTTTGTTTCGAAGGTAGAAATAAAGTTCAAACATTCGCTGCGTAGCGGCGACCGGTTTTTGTCCTGCCTGAACCTGAAACGTGAAGGCGTCAAGCTTGTGTTTGAACAGCATATTTACAGAATGTCCGATATGGTTTTGGCTGCGGCGGGGAAAGTTGAGGCTGTTATTGTAGAGAACGGAAAACTTACCCGCGGCGAATATTTTGATAAAATAATTGCCGCTTCGGAAAAGTGACCATACGGTTTATCGTCATACGATCATTACCGGATTGAGTTAAACAAACGAAAAACATCTCTATGATAACAGACGAACGATTCTATCTGATAGGGCTTACCTTCCTGAAAGGAGTGGGCGATGTGCTCGCCCGCCATCTTTTGCAGTATTTCGGTTCGGCGGAAGAGGTATTCAAAGCGAAGCGTTCTTTTTTGGAGAAAGTGCCGGGTATCGGTGTTTATACGGCGGAACAGATTGAGAATGCCCGAACCGGAGCTTTGGAGCGCGCGGAAAAGGAAGTATCTTTTATTGATAAAAATAAGATTCGGTTGTATGCCATAACGGAAGACGATTATCCTTGTCGCCTGAAAGAATGCCAGGACGCTCCTGTCGTTTTTTATTACAAAGGTCACGCCGATCCGGATGCCGCAAAAATCATCAGTATTGTCGGTACACGCCGCATATCGGATTATGGACGTAAACTGACGGAAACGCTTGTCGGAGATTTGTCGGCAATGTTTCCGGACTTGCTTATTGTCAGCGGACTTGCATACGGCGTCGATGTTTGCGCCCATCGCAGCGCTTTGAAGAAAAATTTGCCTACCATAGGCGTGCTTGCCCATGGACTGGATCGGATCTACCCTGCCGTACACCGGAATATTGCAGCCGGGATGATTGAAACGGGGGGACTGCTTACGGATTTTGTGAGCGGAACGAATCCCGACCGGGAAAATTTTCTTCGGAGAAATCGGTTGGTGGCGGGTTTATCCGATGCGACCATCGTGGTCGAATCGGCAGAAAAAGGAGGCTCGCTTGTTACGGCCGACATTGCTTTCTCTTACGGGCGCGATGTGTATACCTTTCCCGGGCGTGTTACGGACGAATTTTCGGCAGGTTGCAACCGATTGATACAAATGAATAAAGCCGGGTTGATCGGTTCTGCAAAAGACCTTGTGATGTCGCTTTGCTGGGATGCCGGCGCCAAAGCGCAGCCTGTGCAACAATCAATAGATTTTCAGGAAAAATCCGATCATCCGATTATCCGTTTGCTTACGGAGAAAGGAATGTTTCAGATCAACGACCTGGCGGCGGAGATGAATCTTCCGGTTCATAGATTATCGTCTATGTTATTTGAGCTGGAGCTGGAAGGATATATAAAAGCATTGCCGGGAGGCATCTATAAATTGAACTGAAAACTACTTTCTTAGCGGATGATCTATCGTGTCGGGCGGGAACCATATTGTAGTCAAGTTGCATACATGTATAATTTTTAAAGCCTCCTAAAAACAATTAAAGGCTGTCTCACGACAACCCCTAATCAATTTTGTTAACCTTAAATCTAATACTATTATGAAAAAACCACGGCACAAAGGTACTATCCTACGAGTAACTATACAAGTGTTTCCGAATAAATAATGTTAAATATGAGAGCATATATGGCAAAAAAAGTTTACACCTCCGACAAATCGGCTCTTTTGTGTGAAATTAGTGTAAAAAACACAATTTAGGTTCTGCTTTTGGCATTCCGGTTTGGTGAAAAAAAGAGGATATGACCGCATTTGACCACATCCTCTTTTAATGATTTATGTCCGTATTTTTCGGATTATTTTCAGTAAAACCTGTAACCGCGTTTTAATCTTTAAACTTTGCCGACAGAAATTCACGATTCAAACGGGCGATGTTTGTTACCGAAATTTCTTTCGGACATTCCATCTCGCATGCCTGTGTATTAGTGCAGTTGCCGAACCCGAGTTCGTCCATTTTGGCCACCATCGCTTTGGCGCGGCGTGCGGCTTCCACCTTTCCCTGCGGGAGAAGTGCTAACTGGCTTACCTTAGCCGAAACGAACAGCATTGCAGAGCCGTTTTTACAGGCCGCCGCACAAGCTCCGCAGCCGATACAAGCCGCTGCGTCCATTGCCAGATCGGCGTCTTTCTTCGGAATGGGAATGGCGTTCGCGTCGGGTACGCCTCCCGTATTCACCGAAACAAATCCTCCCGCCTGTATAATCTTGTCGTAAGCCCGGCGATCTACCGTCAGGTCGCGTATGACGGGGAAACCTGCCGAACGCCAGGGTTCGATCGTAATCGTTTCGCCGTTTTTAAACTTACGCATGTGGAGCTGACAGGTGGTTACGGCCGAGTCCGGCCCATGCGGATGTCCGTTAATGTAAAGCGAACACATGCCGCAGATTCCTTCGCGACAATCGTGGTCGAAGAATACGGGTTCTTTTCCGCCGTTTATTAATTGTTCGTTCAGTACATCCAGCATTTCGAGGAATGAACTGCTTTGCGATACATTTTTCAACTGATAGGTTTCAAATGCGCCTTTTTCTTTCGGCCCTTTCTGGCGCCAAACTTTAAGGGTTATATCAATATTTTTATCCATGGCTCTTATTAATTTTTATAATTTCTCTGTTGACGTACAACAAATTCATAATTAAGAGGCTCTTTGAGCATCACCGGGTCTTTGTCTTCACCTTCGTATTTCCAGCATGACACATAAGAGAATTTATCGTCGTGGCGAAGCGCTTCGCCTTCTTCGGTCTGATGTTCTACGCGGAAATGTCCGCCGCATGATTCCTCACGATCTAAAGAGTCGTGCGCCATCAGCATGCCGATTTCGATGAAGTCGGCCAGACGCAACGCTTTTTCCAGTTCCACATTCAGGTCGTTCGCCTTACCCGGAATCCGGACATTGCTCCAAAATTCCTTTTTCAGGGCTTTCAGCATTTCGATCGCTTCTTTAAGTCCTTGTGCATCACGCGCCATACCTACATGATCCCACATGATATGTCCAAGCTCTTTATGCAGACTGTCTACCGACCGGTTACCTTTGATATTCATCAATTTATAGATGCGTTCTTTGATATTCTTTTCCGCTTCTTCAAATTCGGGACGGTCGGCGCTGAAACGCGGAACCTGTATCTGGTCGGCAAGATAGTTCTGTATCGTGTAGGGGAGTACAAAATATCCGTCGGCCAGTCCCTGCATTAATGCCGATGCACCAAGACGGTTCGCGCCATGGTCGGAGAAATTGGCTTCGCCGATTGCAAACAGGCCTTTAACGGAGGTCATCAGTTCATAATCCACCCAGATACCGCCCATGGTGTAGTGAAGCGCCGGGAAGATCATCATCGGTGTTTCATACGGGTTATCATCCACGATTTTTTCGTACATCTGGAAAAGGTTTCCGTAGCGTTGTTCGACGACGTTTTTCCCAAGGCGGTTGATAGCGTCCGAGAAATCAAGGTATACGGCTTGTCCCGTCCCTACGCCGAATCCTGCGTCGCAACGTTCTTTTGCAGCGCGCGAAGCTACGTCGCGTGGAACCAGGTTGCCGAATGCCGGATAGCGGCGTTCCAGGTAATAATCGCGGTCTTCTTCTTTGATCTGCGTCGGTTTGAGTTTGCCGGCGCGGACGGCTTCGGCATCTTCTTTTTTCTTCGGCACCCAGATACGCCCGTCGTTGCGAAGCGATTCGGACATCAAGGTCAGTTTCGACTGAAATTCACCATGTACGGGGATACAGGTCGGGTGAATCTGCGCCATACATGGATTGGCAAAATAGGCTCCTTTCTTGTAGCACTGCCATGCTGCCGAACCGTTGGACGCCATAGCGTTGGTCGAGAGGAAGAAGGTGTTCGCGTAGCCGCCGCTTGCAATGACAACGGCATGGGCGGCGAACCGTTCGATCTCGCCTGTTACTAAGTTACGCGCAATAATACCGCGTGCACGCCCTTCGATGACGACTACATCCAGCATTTCATAGCGGGTATACATTTTTACTTTCCCCAGACCGATCTGACGGCTTAATGCGGAGTAAGCGCCGAGCAGGAGTTGCTGTCCCGTTTGTCCGCGTGCATAGAAAGTGCGTGACACCTGCGCTCCGCCGAAGGAACGGTTATCCAGCAAGCCGCCGTATTCGCGGGCAAAGGGGACGCCTTGCGCTACACACTGGTCAATGATGGAGTTTGCTACCTCCGCTAAGCGATAAACGTTGGCTTCGCGTGCGCGGTAGTCGCCTCCCTTGATGGTATCGTAAAACAAACGGTAGACGGAGTCGCCGTCGTTTTGGTAGTTTTTTGCCGCATTGATACCTCCCTGTGCCGCAATGGAGTGTGCGCGGCGCGGTGAGTCCTGTATACAGAAGTTCAGTACATTAAATCCCATTTCCGCCATAGAAGCGGCGGCGGAAGCGCCGGCCAGTCCCGTTCCGACAATGATAATATCCAAGCGGCGTTTGTTTGCAGGATTAACCAATTTCTGATGGTCTTTATAATTGGTCCACTTTTCAGCCAACGGGCCTTGTGGTATTTTTGAATTTATTTCAGACATAATTTTAATGAATTAAAGAGTCCAACCATTATTAACAACAGCTTCCGCCACAAAGGCTTTTTGCATAGAAAAATAGTGTCACGAAAGCAAAACCGAGGAAAATAAGGGTGGCAACAATGTTACCGACTACTTTCCAGCGTTTCAGCCAAAGCCGGTTACTCCAGCCGATCGTCTGAATTGCACTCCATACACCATGCGTAAGATGAAACCATAATGCAACATACCAGATCAGATATGCAATGACGACCCACAGGTGACTGAAATAATAGCTGACGAAAGCAGCGCCATCCTGAGGACTTACAACCGAACCGTCACAAAGCGTTACCTCATGATGTCCCAGCAGTTCGGCAAACATCATTTTGTACCAGAACTGGCTGAAATGGAGAATCATGAAACCGATGATCACGATTCCGATCACAAACATGTTTTGCGACGCCCAGCTAACCCCCTTGGGACGGGTACTAACCGTATAACGATCGTTGCCGCGCGCTTTACGGTTTTGCAGCGTAATCATTGCGGCGTAGACGAAATGCAGGACAATAATGCCTGCCAGCACGACTGTTGCTGCGACGGCATACCAGTTTGCGCCCAACAGTGCACAAATCACGTTGTATGCATCAGGCGAGAAGACCGCTACAACATTCATGGATAAGTGAAACAGTAAGAACATCAACAGGACAGTCCCTGAGATACTCATCACTAATTTCCTCCCGATAGAAGAATGAATCAACCACATAAGAATTAAATTTTAGTTATTTATTAATGTATAAATTGTCGGTATCAAGCTACAAAGATACTATAAAGAAAAGATAAAAAGCAAGTTATTACGGAAAATTTTCCTTAATGACTTGCCGTAAATTTTGAGGAGGGGTTCTTCCGTTGTTTACTTTTGTCGCAGTTTCGTTAAAAATGTTTATAAATTTGCGTTAGTTCCGGCCGGATGATTACAAATATCAACATTCTCAAATGGAGTAGCTTTTCCCGTACGGTTTTCTCAATCCCTTGAGTTAAGCGCTATTCCAAAAAAAATCACTATCTTTGCCCGAAATGTTTTAAATAGAAAAAAAATGAAGAAAATTTTGTTTTTATTGTCGGTCATAATCCTGATGTCTGTTTCGTGTGAAGGGCCTATGGGGCCTATGGGCCCTATGGGGGAAAGAGGCGAGAAAGGCGAGAAAGGCGAGGCGGGAAGCGAGTGGTATATAAGAGAATATACGGTGAGATCAGATCAATGGGTATTAGTAGGAGGAGGTGTGGATGACCTTAATTCTTATTATCAATATGAAGTTTCAATGCCCGAATTGGATGAAGACATTTTTTATGATGGAAAGATGACCGGTTATATGTATCTGGACAAAGATTACAGAATTCAGGCGGAACTGCCTGAAGTAATTCATTTAGGCGAGTATAATCCTTCTACCGGATCGGATTATCTTTGGACGGAAACCTATAAATGTGATTATGCGGTCGGCAGTGTTATGTTCAAGGTGGAATACAGTGATTTTTATACCGGAAACAGGCCCGGCACCAAGAGGTTCAGAGTTGTGCTCAATTACTGATGAAAGAGAATCATTTTGAAATGGTGGCTAAAACCCTCTATGGTTTGGAGGATATTTTGGCCGGGGAGCTTACGGCTCTTGGTGCGGATGATGTGGAAACGGGCCGGCGGATGGTTTCGTTTTCCGGTGATAAGGCAATGCTTTATAAAGCAAATTTTCATTGCCGTACAGCGTTGAGGATCCTGAAACCTATCGCTCATTTTAAGGCAGACCATGCCGATGTGGTTTACCGGGAAATAAAAAATATGGATTGGGACGACTACCTGTCGCCCGATAAAACATTTGCAATTGATGCGGTCGTTTATTCGGAAAAGTTTAATCATTCGAAATTTGTGGCATACCGGACAAAAGATGCAATTGCCGATTATTTTAATGATAAATATGGGAAGCGCCCTTCCGTCAGGGTCAACAATCCGGACGTATATATAAATATCCATATTTCGCATAATGATTGCACCGTTTCGCTCGACAGTTCGGGCGAGAGCCTGCATAAACGCGGTTATCGTGTAGCCCAGGTCGAGGCGCCGCTGAACGAAGTGCTTGCGGCCGGCATGATTCTTCGGACGGATTGGAGAGGGGAAACAAATTTCATCGACCCGATGTGTGGCTCCGGTACTTTGCTGATTGAGGCGGCGATGATTGCATTGAATATTGCTCCGGGTGTTTTTCGCAAAGAATATGCGTTTGAACGGTGGCCGGATTTCGACCGGGAGTTGCTGGATGAAATATATAATGACGAATCGTCGGAAAGGGAATTTGATTTCAAATGCTATGGATCGGATATATCGCCGATAGCGATTGAAAAGGCAATGAAAAATATACGAAGCGCAGGCCTGTCTAAATATATTGAGATTAAGAGCATGCCGTTCCAGCAATATACGGAGGCGGTTCGTCCGGGAATATTGGTGATGAATCCGCCTTATGGCGAACGGATTTCTTCCGGGGACATCATGGAATTATACTCCATGATCGGCGAGCGGTTGAAACATGTTTTTTCCGGGTATGAGGCCTGGATATTGAGTTATAAGGACGAATGTTTTGATAAGATCGGGTTGCGTCCCAAACATAAAATCAAACTGATAAACGGTGATCTGGACTGTGAATATCGTTGTTATGAGCTGTTTGAAGGCAAAAAAACGGATTATAAGAAAGCAATCCGGGAGCATGGCGGCAGGCTACCGGAAAGAACCTTGAATAAGACGGATTTTTCCGCACGAAAACCCGGCGGCATCGAACATCGGGATAGGGTTGAACGGTTCGGTCGTGAAGGTGAACGGAGAAGGTCTTTCGGCAGTGATGAAAAGTTCGGTGAACGGCAGAAGAAATCCGGTGAACGGCAGGGGAAATTTTATGAAGAACGCACTCGTACGGATTCCCGTATAAATAAGAAGTTTGCGGAAGAACGATTGGCGGCAAAAGATCGTAAACGGTTAGAAAATAACACGCCGTCTTCTTCCGGGAAAAGCCGCTCGTCCGATTGGAAGGACAAACCGTTTGTGAGAGGGCGCGAATCGTCGGGCAGGAACCCGGAATCGTCGGGCGGAAGTCGCGGATCATTCGGAAAAGGGAGCGATCGTTTTGATAAGGATCGGAAACCGGCTCGTGACCGTAAGGTTTTGGGAAAAGATGACAAGTTTTTCGGAAAGAAAGATAAACCGTACGACAGAAATAGCAAGTCGTTTAAAAATAAACCGTATGAAGATTAAGTATATTATTATTTATGTATGGGTAATGTTAATATCTATGCCGGTTAAGGCGCAGGAAAAAGAATTGACTTTTCAGGATCTGATACCGGGAGGAAGTTCTAACTATCGTTTTATCCCGCAAAATATCAGGCAATTGCAATGGTGTGGCGACAAGTATATGTACGTGAGAGGCGACAGCCTGCTGACGTCCGATCCTGCCGGTAAAAAGGAACAGGTCGCTTTTACACGCAAGCAGTTGAATGCCGTACTGGCGTCGGCAGGTTTGCCCGAAACCGGTTCCATGCCGGCTTTTTTTGTTCCCGATCAGAAGAAAACGGAGATCGCATTTCAGTACAAAAATAACCGGGTACATTATGACCTGGCAACGAATCGAATCACAGCCCGTTATGAACCGGATAAATCCGGTAGCCGGTGGGAATATGATAAGGCAAACGGAAATATTGCCTATACGAAAGAAAATAATGTGTATATAATCACCCCCGACGGCCGGACGGAAACGGTGACAAACGAAACGGATCCGGGGATCGTTTGCGGAACCTCGGTGCATCAGAATGAATTTGGTATTCATAAAGGGCTGTTCTGGGCTCCGAAAGGGAGCGCCCTGGCTTTTTACCGGATGGACGAGTCGATGGTGACGGATTATCCGGTCGTTCATATCAGCGAACGGACGGCGAAAGCGGAACCTTTTAAATATCCGATGGCGGGGATGAAAAGCCATGAAGTGACAGTTGGGGTTTTCCGCCTGTCGGATAAACGGACGGTGTGGCTGAAGACCGGTTTGCCGAAAGAGAAATATCTTACGAATGTGGCTTGGAGCCCCGATGAGAAAAGCCTTTATATTGCGGAGTTGAACCGCGGTCAGGACACCTGCCGGCTGGTGCGTTACAGTGCGGAAACAGGCGAATGCGAGGCGGAGTTGTTTGTCGAAACGAATGAGCGTTATGTCGAGCCGCAGCAACCGGTACGGTTTCTTCCCGGTCATGCGGAACGGTTTATATGGCAGAGCCGGCGTGACGGATATAATCATCTCTATTTGTATGATACGTCCGGTAAAATGTTAAAACAGTTGACTGCGGGCCGCTGGGCTGTTCAGGAGGTGCTGGGCTTTGATGAAACAGGACATCACGTGTTTTTTACGGCTACGGCTCCCCGGGATGTCCGGTCTGCGGAAGAAGGCAGTCCGCTTGAAACGTATGCCTGGAAATTGAATATGAAGAACGGCAAACGAGATTGCCTGAATCCGAAAGAAGGCGTACACCGGGTTCAACTGAATGTAACGGCAACTTATCTGATCGACCAAACGTCTGCGCCGGCGACGCCTCGTGATATAGATATCATAAATGTAGGAACCGGTCGGTCGATCCGGTCTTTGTTAACGGCAAAGGATCCTTACGAAAGCTACAGGATGCCGGATGTTCGGGTGGGTACGCTTACGGCCGCCGACAACCGGACGAAACTTTATTACCGCCTGGTCACGCCGCCCGACATGGATGAAACGAAAAAATACCCCGTTATTGTGTATGTCTACGGCGGGCCTCATGCACAGATGGTTACCGGCGGATGGATGAACGGCGCCGGCGGCTGGGACTTGTATATGGCGCGTCGGGGGTATATTATGTTTACGGTGGATAATCGCGGTTCCGCCAATCGGGGATTTGAATTTGAGAGTGTGATCCATCGCCGGCTTGGAGAAGTAGAGATGGCAGATCAGATGAAAGGAATCGATTTTCTGAAGTCACTCCCTTATGTCGATACCGAACGTATCGGCGTGCATGGCTGGAGTTATGGCGGTTTTATGACGACAAACCTGATGCTCACCCATCCGGATGTGTTCAGGGTGGGGGTGGCCGGAGGCCCTGTGATCGACTGGAACCGTTATGAAATCATGTACGGAGAACGTTATATGGATCATCCGAAAGAAAATCCGGAAGGATACAAAGCGTCCGACCTATTGAATAAGGCCGGTAACCTGAAAGGGAACTTATTGCTTATTCATGGCGATGAGGATCCGGTTGTGGTGTGGCAACACAGCCTTTTGTTTGTGAAGGCATGTGTCGACGCAGGAACATTTCCCGATTATTTTGTGTATCCGGGCCATCCTCATAATGTGGTCGGAAAAGACCGTCCGCATCTGTATGAGAAAATCACCCGGTATTTCGACGCCCAATTAAAGCCAGTGGATGATTGAGGCTCGACAATGTACGATTTTACAATTAAACAATACATCAAATGAATATTCTGTTATTAGGCTCCGGAGGGCGCGAACATGCGTTGGCCTGGAAGATCGGGCAAAGTCCGAAAACGGAGCGGCTGTACATTGCGCCGGGTAATGCGGGAACCGCAGCAACCGGTGTGAATGTTGATATGAAAGTGAATGATTTTCCCCGTATCGGGGAATTTGTGCTGGAACATGAAATAGATATGGTGGTCGTGGGGCCGGAAGATCCGTTGGTGGAGGGGATCTATGATTTCTTTAAAGCCGACGAAGCTTTGTCGGGCATCCCTGTGATCGGGCCGAGCCGCCAGGGGGCGCGGCTGGAAGGAAGCAAGGATTTTGCGAAAGCCTTTATGATGCGTCACCGGATCCCTACGGCGCGGTACAGGAGTTTTACCGGCGAACAGGTGGATGAAGGGATTGCGTTTCTGAGCACCCTGCAGCCCCCTTATGTGCTGAAAGCGGATGGATTGGCCGCCGGCAAGGGAGTATTGATTATCGATTCTTTGGCGGATGCGGCCGGTGAACTGCGAAATATGCTGCAGGGCATGTTCGGACAGGCAAGCCGCAAGGTTGTGATCGAGGAGTTTTTAGACGGCGTGGAATGTTCCGTTTTTGTTCTCACCGACGGCAATGATTACAAGATATTGCCGGTGGCGAAAGATTATAAGCGCATCGGCGAAGGAAATACCGGACTGAACACAGGGGGTATGGGCGCCGTTTCTCCTGTTCCCTTTGCCGACGAGGCGTTTATGCGGAAGGTGGAGGAACGTATCATCCGTCCTACGATCCGGGGGTTGAAGGAGGAGGAGATAGATTATAAGGGATTTATTTTTCTCGGGCTGATCAATGTGGACGGAGAGCCGATGGTGATTGAATATAACTGCCGGATGGGCGATCCGGAAACGGAAGTAGTGATGCTGCGCATAGAGAGCGACCTGGTCGATTTGCTGGAAGGAGTGGCCCGGGGAGATCTTGCGCGCCGGAAACTGACGGAAGACTGCCGCGCGGCGGCGACGGTCATGCTTGTCAGCGGCGGATATCCCGAAGCCTATGAGAAAGGGAAAGTGATTACCGGACTTGAAAACGTGCCACGCGAATGTGTTGTTTTTCATGCGGGAACGACGCTGAAAGACGGGCAAATCCTGACGAACGGCGGCCGCGTGATCGCCCTCAGCTCTTGCGGCGCTACCAAAGAGGATGCTTTGGCCCACTCGTTTGCCGGAGCCGGGATGATACGGTTTGATAAAAAATATTTTCGCCGCGATATCGGATTTGATATTTGAATCCGGACTTGGGGACTGCCCCTCCTTCTCATGGTATTGAAAACGGATGTAATCGGACATTTTTATGAAACATTTTCGTAGTACGGATAAACGATTGAAATCATTGTCGATCTTGCCGACAGTTGCCGTTTGTTTCCTGTGCTGGGTTTTATGTTATGCGGCGGCAAACGCTTTTCCGCCTGTGGAGGAAAAAGCCTCGACGACGTCGATGTGGCTATTTCTCGGCAGGCTCATCAATAACAACCGGATGGTCGCCTCTTTCACCGGCATATTCATCCTCCTGCTTGTTGCCTGTGTCATACAGCGTATCAGCGATACGGAGGTGCTGATACGTGAGCGTACACGTTTGCCGTTTATGTTGTACCTGTTGCTGATAAGCACCAACGCGGGCCTGCTGCCCGTAAGGGAAGTATCCGTTGTATTGATATGCTTTGCTTTTGCCCTCCGGGAGTTGTTTTCCGCTTACCAGTCCCCCCAGTCGAAAGGGAATTTCTTCAACATAGGCCTATTAACCGGCATTGCGGGATTGTTTATGCCGCAGTCACTGTGGCTCCTCCCGCTTTTCTGGATCGGCATGTATCAGTTTCGTTCCCTGAACACTGTGAGCTTCGCGGCTTCGCTGACGGGAGTGGCGATTATTTATTGGTTTGTGCTGGCCTGGTGTGTATGGAAACATGATTTTTTGATCTTCCGGCCTTTCTACGACGGATTGACCGACTTCGGATGGTTGTCCGACGGCATATACTATCGGGTGGAATCGATCGTGATACTGATCGTTTTCACGATGGCTTTCTTTCATATAAAAGCGGAAGCTTACAATAACAGCCTGCGTGTGCGCCGGATACTTTCCTTTTTACTCAATGCCGCTGTCTGGATCTTTGTCCTGATCCTGTTGTACGGAAAAGATACGGATTCGTTTCTGGCGGTGATATATATTCCCTTGTCCGTCATTATTGCCTCTTTTCTTGAAAACCTCCGGCGTATGTTTCGTTTTATTTTGTATTACTTTATATTGTCGGTCTGCCTGACCTCTTTTCTGTTACGTATATGGATATATTGATAACCTACGGGTACCTCGGCGTTTTCGCCGCCTCCTTTCTGGCTGCGACGATACTGCCGTTTAGTTCGGAAGTCGTCCTGACGGGCGTACTGATGAGCGGAGCCTCCTACGGACGCTGTATGATCGCAGCTACGACGGGAAATTTTCTCGGCGGAATGACCTGCTACTGGCTGGGAATGGCAGGCAAGACCCTCTGGATAAAGAAGTACCTCCACTTGGATATCACCAAACTGGAACGTATCCGGGAACGTATCCGGGAAAAAGGAGCCTGGATCGCCTTTTTTGTCTTCTTGCCCGGCATCGGCGATTTCATCGCTGTGGCGCTTGGCTTTCTAAGGGCCAACATCTGGATCGTCGCCCTTTCCATGCTTGCCGGCAAAGCCCTTCGTTACTGGGTTTGGATGGAACTGGTCTACAAAGTACAGGAAGCGCTTACCCTTGTTAATTGAAAATAAGCATGCTGGAAAAGGTACATTCTTTTCGGATCACCTGCAAAAGTATGTGTTCGGGGTTTCGTACTTTTTTCTTGATAAAAAGTACCAAAAAATCAAGGCTTCGTGCGCTTCGCCCCGTTAAGCTTAACGCTCCGGTCGGCTGAAATCTGTGTAACTCGCTTCGCTCAAACAGCACAGATTTCTTGACGCCTCTCTTCGCTACTTAACGGCTCACCGCACGAGGCTGGTCCTAAACTCCTTAACTTTGCTTTTTATTGACTTTTTATTGGCACTTTTTATTAACTTCTAATTTCTAACTTCTAACTTCTAATTTCTAATTTTGATTAGTTGAACGGGGCCGAGTAATCCGGCGGGGTGTAAGGGGGAATCTTTTTTGTAATAGTACCAGACGTTGAAGGTTTTGCGTCCTTTCGAGGGGCGTGGCTTGTTTTGCAGGAACCAGTCGGGGAATGCTTTCATGGCACGTCCTTCTTCGCCTCTTTCTTGCCCCCATTCGAAATCGGCGGGGTATTGTTCATCTCCGATCAAACGGTTCGCCCAGTTGTTCGTTATGTATACCGTTAGTTTGTTCTTGCCGGGTTTTAGGTATGGGGTGATGTCCGTCCGGTAGGGAGGCGCCCACAAAACGCCTGCGTTTTTTCCGTTGACCTCCAGCTCGGCAATGTCGTGCAGTTCGCCGAGGTCTAAGCGGACTTGTTTGTCCGCACTCAGGTCTGCCGCTTCTACCCAAATGGTTTTTTCATATTTTGCCGTTCCGGAGAAATATTTCAATGCTTCGTCTTTTTGCCGGCTCCAGTCGGTCAGAGAGGGGAGTGTGCGTTTGAAAGGTTTGCCTAATTTGGGTTGGAAGGTGACGTTCCATGCGCCCGTAACCGCCGAGGAGGTTTCTCCCAGCACCGGCGCTTCTTCCGGTAGTATGCCGTATGTGCCTGTGGTGTGGGGGAAGACAACAAACATGGATTCATCTTTTCCGAGGTTCAGGTCTATATAGGCGGTGTCTCCCTGTTGTTTCCACCGGGAGGCCTTCCGTATCGTTCCGCGGTAGGCGTCCCATAGTTGCGGTTCCCGGGAGGTGACGGGGAAAGCGAACGTTTTGCGTACATCGCCGTACGCGTTGATTACAAAGAAAATTTCAGCTTCCGGGGTTCTCCGGTGTGCCGTATGTGCGGCGGATGGGACGTAACTGCCTTGTTGCAGTAGCATCTGGCAGCGTGCCATATAGGTGAAGAATGCTTTTCCGGGTTTATACCAGGTCTGGTGGCGCCCGAAATGTGTGCCCCACCAACCCATTCCCATGCCGGGCTGGTATTTGTCGCCGAACGGTTGGTGAACCCAGTGGTGCAGGAAGTAGAGGTTGTACCCGCTTGCATATCCGCCGTCGACGGTGTGTTTCAGGAAAGCGGGGTCTTCGTTGTAGCGGCTGAAGATGGGCGAGCCGGTAAGCGCTTCCGCAGCAATAATCCGTTTGTTAAAATCGACAGCCGCCTGCAGTATATGCGGATGCCCGTAGACGATCTCGTCCGACGACCAAAATTCGCCTACCGGTATATCGGCAAGCATCGCCCCCTCGTAGCTACTGAAAGGCCCGCCATAAGGTTCCCAATAGAATTTGAGGCGCCGCTTGTGCAGCATCTCTTTCGCCACCTGCCACCCGTTGTCGATAAACAGCCGGTTGACAACATCGCCGTAGTCCCGGATGAATAGTTTGAAGTCCGGCATGTCGCTTTCAAATCCGGGGCTGTGCCATGCGTTGAACCGGTGCTCCAACTCTTTTTTTTCTTTGAACTGGTACAAGGCTATCCAGGGCATGGGGTCGTATCCCTTGATACGGATAAATGCTTCCCGGAAACCCGGCGTCCAGTTTTGTGCGCCTGCTTCGTAGCTGTCTACCCATATATAGGTGAACGTGCTGCCGAAATAATCGCCGACCTGTTCTTCTAACGGCGCCAGCAGTTCTTCCCAGTGGTACTTGTTGTCTTCGAGGCTCATCTTGTCGACCTCCAGCGATTTGCCGATGATATCATCGGGGAGCGGGTGAGGGTGCGCCATTGTTGGGGCATATCCGTAGCGGTAGATCACCCATTTCCCTGCCGGCGCCTGCCATTGGAGGCGTCCGCCGGCATCCATATAGCCGGCGACTTCTATGATGTCGCCGACCGAGGCGTCCGGACGATCCGGAACTGCCATTACGGTGATATCCCAATAAAGGGACGCCTTATGCGGTTTGTAGTTTTCCGTATATTTCGAATCGTAGCCTGTGAATTCGGGTAGTTCCGGGCGGGGCAGTATACACTCCGGCGTTTCGCCGCCTTTCGATTCTATAACGGTTTTGCTGCTTATCAGCGCTTTCATAGCCCGTTCTTCGGTGATCCAGGGCCCGCCTGTGACGGAATAACCGGGTGTTCCATGGAGCCCGATTTTGAGCCCGAGCCTCTGCGCCTCTTTCATGGTGTGCTTCATGGCGTCCCAATAGGCTCCGCTTCGGAAGGTTTGCTCCGGCCAGGGATTGTTTTCGATCGGGAAATGAGATTCTTGTACGGAGGAGGTGATATTGAAGATCGTCGCACCGCCGATCCCGGATTCTTTCATCGCTTCGAGGTCTTTGGTGATCCCTTCCTTGCTGAAGTTGCTGCCCAGCCAGTGCCACCAGACGTGAGGGTGATAGGCGCCGTCGGGCGCCGGGAATTTTTCCGCCAACGACCGTAAGGTTTCCGGCTGGTCGCTTTGTGCAGATAGTAATGCCGGCAACGAAAGCAAAACGAATAAAACCACCCTTTTATAAACGAATCGATAATTGTTTTTCATAATCTTCTATAATAAACGTTGTTAGTGAATAGTGAATAGTTAATAGTGAATAATCTGGTACACGATGTTAATTGCGAATTTTCTTCTAACTTCTAACTTCAAAGCCTCGCCGATTTAGGACCGGCCTCGTGCGGTGATCCCTTTCTGTGTGCCGAAAACGAACAGGGTGTTCAATATCGGACACTGCTTCATTTTGCAAATACGCGTGTATCAATTTGTTATCATTCCGGCATATTATTTGCAATAGTAT
>JAIRSF010000257.1 GCA_031255595.1 Tannerella sp. | reverse complement strand
AAAGAAACGCGCGTCAACTGGTCGCAGACCGGCTCTTTCGGCATGGATGGCGGTAGCGGCGTGTTCGAGATCAAGGAACTCACGCTCGAAAAGTTTGTCATCACCGGCTCTGCCGACGGCCTAATGAACTATACGGAAGAATTTAAGGCCGCCAATAAGTTCTGATCGGCGAGTTCAAGAAAGACGCTCATGAGATGATGAATTTTTTAAATAATATCAAACAACGTTGAAAATGGAAATAGTAGAAAGAATTAAAAGTATCCTGATCAGCCCTCAAAAGGAGTGGCCGGTCATCGAGTCGGAAAATGCGCCTCACATGAAAGTGTTTACAACCTACGTCGTACTGCTGGCGGTGATCCCCGCCCTGGCGGCTTTCGTCGGTTACGGCCTGGTAGGTTATACGGTGTTGGGAGTTCATGTCGGCTCCGTAGGCTGGGGTATCCGGCAGGCTGTCGTGCAATATGCGGCGATGTTGGGCGGGACGTACATTACGGCGTTTGTCGTCAACGCGTTTGCCGATGGTTTCGGCGCCCGGAAAGACTTCGACTGCGCTTTTTCGCTCGTTGCCTACGCCTATACGCCGATGTTCGTCGCCGGCGTGTTCTATTTGTTGCCCTCGCTCTCGTGGCTGGCTTCGTTGGCCGGGCTTTACGGCCTCTACCTGCTTTATACCGGCCTGCAACCGCTGATGAAGGTACCTGCAGACAAGCAGACCCTGTATTTTGTGGTCAGCCTGGTCGCAACGGTCGTTGTATCGGCCGTCCTTTCGTTCATACTGGCGGCCATACTGTTAAGAGGAGTGTATTCCGGGTTATTTTAATGTAAAAGGTTGGATAAATATATCGAAAAAAATATGTGTATGGCAGATAAGAATCCAAAGCGCGAGACAGAAAAGATGGAAGACGACGATTATGTCGTTTTCATTCCGGACGAAGACATGTGGGCTATCGATCGTGCGTTCTTCAAGATGGAACGTGCGCGGCAGGAGTTGCACAAGATAAGAGATGAAATGAATGCTGCGAATAACAAAGAAGCAACATCCGACGAAACTTAGCAGAGAATTTTCTACAATTCATATTTTTCTATTTACTTATTAATTAATTTATTAAATTTTAAACAAATGAAAAACGTATTTTTAAAAAGAGTAGCGGTCACGATGATCGCAGTGTTGACGATGAGTGTAGCGGCGCAGGCGCAGGAAAAGGGCGACATGGCTGTAGGCGCTAATCTGGTATTGGGTTCGGGCGACAGTTTTACCAACTACGGCGTCGGCGCCAAGTTCCAGTACAATGTATTGAATCCCCTTCGCCTGGAGGGTTCGTTTACGTACTTCCTGAAAAAGGATTATACCACGATGTGGGATTTGAGTGTGAACGGGCACTGGCTGTTCCCCATAGCCGACAAAATCACAGTCTATCCGCTGGCAGGCGTAGGCATCCTGAACTATGGTTACGATTTTGACCTGGGAGGCTGGGGCGTAAAGGCCAGCGGCTCTACGTCGGATTTTGCGTTTAACCTCGGCGGCGGCATCGACCTCAAACTCACCGACCAGTTGATATTCAATGCGGAAGTGAAATATAAGATCAGCGACGTATGGGACAGGTTGCTTGTATCGGCAGGCATTGCTTATAAGTTCTGACGGGAACTATTGATTATTCCCTGATTCCGAGGGGGAGGGTGTGTATGTATAGGCTCTTAGGTAATGTGGATGAATTGATAATTTGTGACTTTGATATTATCCGGGAGAACTTTCTACACATCCTCTTTTTTTCTTGGCTTCGTCACTTTTGCCCTTTTCGGGCCGGTTCCCCGCGCATGGTGTGTGTGGGCGCCGCTGCCGGGCGAGATTTTGGGGGTGCGTCCGGATGTTTATGTTCCGTTTTTCGGCTTTTCTTTCCTGTTTTTCCACAGTTGGCGGGAGTTGATGATGTTTTGCCACAGGATGTAGCCGGCGGGGGCGATGGCGGTTAACGGATGCAGGTAGGTTTGCGCCATCCATATACCCAGGATGGTGTTTTTCTGTCCGAGGGCCTGGCCGGACGAGGTGGGGTCGCCGTAATATTTTCCGATTCGTCTGCCGACGATAAATTGCAGGCAGCACAGGATGAGGGATATGATTAATAATCCGGTTTCCGTTTTATAATCAGGATTGTCCTGGTTTATCATAAAATTAACGGTGCTTCCCGTTACAACGGTCAATGCGGTTACCCATAAGTAGAATGCCAGCTTGGGGATACCGAGTAGGGCTTTGTGCACTTTGGGCATCCAATACCTTAATGCGATTGCAACAAACAGCGGGGAGATCAGTATCGGGAATACTTTCCGGCATATATACCATGCGGATTGCAGGAAGGTTAATTCTTCGTACATCCCTATGAGGGAGAAGTAGACCGGAGCGGCTATGGCTACGGCTATGTTACAGAAAAGCACATACGCTGTGAGGAAGCCGACGTTTCCTCCGAGCATTCCCGTAATGACGGCTGCCGCGGTTGCGGTGGGGATAAGCAGGCAGAGCATGGCGCCTTGTGCGATTACGGGGTCGAACGGGAGTATCAGATAGTAAAGCCCGATACTTCCTGCCAGTTGGATCAGCAACAGCCATACGTGCGCCGGATGAAAGCGAAGGTCTTTGAAAGAGATCTTGCAGAATGTGAGCAGCAGCATGGCAAAGAGCAGGTATGGGGTTGAGAATGAAAGGCGGCTGACCCATTCGTGAGTCAGCGCGCCGGTTATCATTGCGACCGGGAGTATCCGGTCTTTTATAAATTTCAACATTTCAGCGGATGGGGATATACTGTACAAAAGCCTCTATCGCTTCGTATGCGGCCAGTCCGAGTTGTTTGTATATTTCGGCCGTAGCGCGGTTGCGGTCTTCGGCGCGTTGCCAGAACAGGCGCTCGTCGTCGCCGAGGTAGGGGGCGCTTTCGGCCTGTGACTGGTGTTTGAGGATGGCGTTGCGTTTGAGGCGCAGTTCTTCGGGACTGATCGGCACAGCCATTTCGATGTGATCCATTTCCCATTCCGCCCAGGCGCCGCGGTACATCCATACGCGGCAATTTTTCATCCATTCCCGGTCTTTCACCTCGTCGATAGCAGCCAGTACGGCGTCTAAGCAGACTTTATGCGTTCCATGCGGGTCTGCCAGGTCGCCGGCAACGAATATCTGGTCGGGTTTTACTTCCAACAGTAGTTTTTTGACGATTTCGACGTCCTCTTTCCCCAGCGCTTTTTTCTTCACTAAGCCGGTTTCGTAGAACGGCAGGTCGAGGAAATGAATATTTTCGTCTTTCAGGCCGGAGTAACGGCTTGCATGGCGTGCTTCTTCGCGGCGGATCGTCCCTTTCATAAACAGCACGTCCGGGCGTTCCGGCGTACCGTCTTCTTTCTTTTCGTGGCGTAAGTAATGGATGATCTCTTTCGCTTTCGATTTTATATTGTTGTCTTCCGGCGAATATTTATTGCACACATCCTGCAGGTATTCGCAATATCGCACAACTTCTTCGTCGCCGACGGCAATATTCCCGGAGGTCTGATAGGCCACGTGGACGATGTGATTCTGGTCGCAAAGCCGGCGGAATGTTCCTCCCATCGAGATCACATCGTCGTCGGGATGCGGGCTGAATACGATGATCTTCTTCGGATACGGTTCGGCGCGCTCCGGACGGTTGGAATCGTCGGCGTTGGGCTTGCCGCCCGGCCAGCCGGTGATGGTGTGTTGTATGTCGTTGAATATTTTGATGTTGACATTGTATGCCGAACCGTAGATGGCAAGAAGTTCGCCCAGTCCATGTTCGCTGTAATCCTTGTTTGTCAGCTTAAGGATGGGTTTCCCGGTCAATTGGCATAGCCATACAATGGCCCGGCGTATCAGTTTATTGTCCCATTCGCAGTTTGTGACTAACCATGGGTGACTGATGCGCGTCAGGTTGTAGGCCGACGACAGGTCGATGATTACTTTTGCATTGGAATGATGTTGCAGGCATGTGGAAGGAAGGGCGTCGGTGGCAGGGCCTTCGATCGTCTGCCGGATAATGGCCGCTTTGTTTTCGCCCCAGGACATCATGACTACTTTCTTTGCTTCCATGATCGTGCCGAGCCCCATGGTGATAACTCCGGCGGGGACGTTTTCGATGGAGCTGAACAGTTGCGCGGATTCTTTCCGCGAAGTGTTGTCCATCAGCACCAGGTGCGTGTGTGAGTTGATAGACGCCCCGGCGCTGTTCAGACCGACGGTGCCGGCCATCCCGATGCCGAGCAACATATAATCAATTCCTCCGAAATCTTTTATCTTCTGTTCGTATCTCTGGCAAAAGTCGTAGATGTCGTTTTTATTCATAAAACCGTCGGGATGGAAAATGTTCTTTTCCGGGATGTCCACATGATTCAGGAAAGCTTCCTGCAACTGGTGCAGGTTGCTGTTGGTTGCGTTCGTAAGCGGGTAGAACTCATACAGCAGGAATATGATGACATTCTTAAAACTCAGCTTTTCCTTTTTATGAATAGCGATTAAATGTTGAAACAGCGTGTGCGGCGACCGTCCTCCCGGCAGAACCAGTACAAAGTTCTTTTCCGCTTTTTGCTTATTTCTGATTTCTCCGGCAATCTCGTTGGCCAGATGCATGGAACCTTCATTCATTGAAGCATAGATATGCGTCGGGATTTTCTCAAAGCGTGTCATCACGCTATATTCAAACTCATTTTCCGGTTTATAATATTTTTCCGGAATACGTGTCAATGTAATTTGCGAACTTAAATTTTCTCTCATAACTAAAGGTTTAAAAATGTGACTGTTTTAAACTAAAATGGCTACAAATGTAGTGCAAGCTGTGAGAAAAACAAAGTAAAAGCGGTATTTTGTTTTTCTTCCTATTCGCATCTCGGCGACTTGACGGGATCCGGTGAAGCCGCCCGCCGGGTCTGCCATGAAACCGACACTCCCGACAAGGCAACCGGTATCATTTTGTACCTGAATAATCGTCAGTTGTGAGTTATTCCTGTTCCGCTTGGGACGGTCGGACGGAAGGTTTCTACCGGAATGATTGTATTTGAGCTGTTCAGAGAGAAATTTCGTATGGAGGTCAAGCGAAAATGAGGAGTTGGAATTTTCATTGTTAATTCTGAAAAAAGTCGTACTTTTACCGCGATTTGACAGAGCAATCATTCGTTTGCAAAATCAAATTTGATGGTATTAAAAAATTATTAAAGTGGGCATTTGTGACGGTAAACAGGGGTGAAACGAATCATTTCTTTTTAAAAACGGATAAAATGAAATATCTTTGCAAACGGAAAAAAACAATGTATATATGCAGCAGCAGGAAATAAAAGGACATATCTCCCAGATTATAGGGCCGGTAATTGATGTGAGTTTTGAAACGGACGAGGATGACGCCCAAAAGATTACCTTACCTTCCATACACGATGCAATCAAAATATTCCGGCCGGACGGGCGCGTGCTGATTGCCGAGATTCAACAACATATCGGAGAAAATTGCGTACGTTCGGTTGCGATGGATTCTACGGACGGACTGCGTCGCGGCATGGAAGCTGTGTCCAACTATTTGCCGATCGGTATGCCGGTGGGCGAACAGACGAAAGGACGGCTGCTGAACGTGACGGGCGACACGATCGACGGAATGAAACCCTTGGATAAAACCCGTACGCTGCCCATTCACCGCGACGCGCCTAAATTTGAGGATCTCTCTACCCGGCAGGAGATACTTTTCACCGGTATCAAGGTGATCGACCTGCTGGAACCTTACCTGAAAGGCGGCAAGATCGGACTGTTCGGCGGCGCCGGCGTCGGCAAGACTGTGCTTATCAAAGAGCTTATCAATAATATTGCCAAGCGGCACGACGGCTTTTCCGTTTTCGCCGGCGTGGGCGAACGCACGCGCGAAGGGAACGACCTGCTTCGCGAGATGATCGAATCCGGCGTCATACGTTACGGCAAAGCGTTTGAAGAATCTATGGAGAATGGCGACTGGAACTTGTCTGTAATCGATTACGAGGAGTTGAAAAAGTCGCAGGCGACGCTTGTCTTCGGACAGATGAACGAGCCTCCGGGGGCACGCGCCTCCGTCGCACTGTCGGGGCTTACGATGGCGGAATCGTTCCGCGACGCCGACGGCGGATCGAAGGACATTTTATTTTTCATTGATAACATCTTCCGTTTCACGCAGGCCGGCAGCGAAGTATCCGCCCTCCTGGGCCGTATGCCTTCCGCCGTAGGTTACCAGCCGACCCTTGCCACCGAGATGGGCGCTTTACAGGAGCGGATCACATCGACTAAAAACGGCTCCATCACTTCCGTACAGGCCGTCTATGTGCCGGCCGACGACCTGACGGATCCCGCTCCGGCAACTACCTTCTCCTATCTCGACGCCACGACTGTGCTGAGCCGTAAGATCACAGAGTTGGGAATCTATCCGGCCGTCGACCCGCTGGAATCCACCTCGCGCATCCTGGATCCCCATATAGTAGGAAAAGAGCATTACGATAC
The DNA here is from genome assembly GCA_031255595.1 of Tannerella sp. Lineage (GTDB taxonomy): Bacteria > Bacteroidota > Bacteroidia > Bacteroidales > Tannerellaceae > Tannerella. The sequence goes on along the minus strand of JAIRSF010000257.1, from coordinate 10,366 downwards.
GGCGCAACGAATCAAGCAGATCCTGCAACGCAACAAAGAGTTGCAGGACATCATCTCCATACTGGGCATGGAGGAGCTGTCGGACGAAGACCGCATAACGGTGAATCGTGCCCGGCGCGTACAACGTTTTCTTTCGCAGCCGTTTTTCGTAGCCGAACAGTTTACGGGCGTTCCCGGTGTGATGGTTTCTATTGAAGACACGATCAAAGGTTTCCGCATGATCTTGGACGGCGAAGTGGACGAACTGCCCGAACAGGCTTTCCTGAATGTAGGTACGATAGAAGACGCCATAGAGAAGGCGGATAAATTGAAAAATCAAATGAAATAATTTAACGAACGCGCAATGGCTTTGAAGATAAAAATCCTTTCACCTGCCGGTATGGTCTACTACGGAGAGGTTGCGCATGTAACTTTCCCCGGTCAGGCAGGTTCGTTTTCGGTGTATCCGCTTCATGCTCCCATCCTGTCGACCCTGGTAAAGGGCGATATCGTCTGTTATCCTTCTGCCGGCGAAGTGGAAAAGATCACCGTACAAAGCGGATTTGTGGAAGTGAAAAACGACCATATTACCGTATGCGTCGAACAATTAACGGAACAAAATCATAAAAATCATAATCATGGATAAAGCATACAAAGCAAAAGAAACCGGAAAACTCGTTTTATTCGGAATACTTATTTTCAGTATTCTGGAAATGGGATTTATCCGTCTGGCATTTCCTTCCCATTATACGGATCGCCTGCTGTTTATCCCGGCCTATTTTCTGGTGTTGGGGATCGTTGTCCTGCTCATCTTGTCGCGCATGAAGCGTAGCCGGCTTCATCCGGCGCGCGCCATCGGGCGATTGATGCTGTTCAATGTAGCGCAAATGACGCTATCGTTCTTCCTGCTGTTCTGTTATTATTATTTTGTTGATATACAGGAACATACCATCGTGATCGCATTCAGCGTTTTTTATATCTATTTCATGGGTATAAAAATGTTCATACTGTATAACATTGATAAGTTGCACAAAATAGAAACGAAACGTCTTCAGAATGCTGCGAATGGGAAGTAAATACAGGATAATCGCTCTGGCGGTGGTGATGGCGGCGATGGGGTACGTCGACCTGAAAGCGTCTTCTCCCGGAGGAGGTGGTGGTGATTCCGCCGGGGATAAGATTAATCCGAAAGAGATCATATTTGAGCATATACGCGACGCCTACTGGTGGCATATCACAACGATCCGCGAACAGCATGTTTCCATCTATCTGCCGGTTATTGTCTATTCGCCGGACAGCGGATTGCATATCTTTTCGTCCTCGCGGGTGGATCATGGTAATCGATACCGCGGTTTTTATATATCCGGGGAAGGGAGATATGCGGGGAAAATAGTAAAATTGAATGCCGTGGGCGAAGAAGTACGTCCGCTCGATTTGTCCATCACCAAGATAGCCCTGGCGATTATCATAAATTCGACAATCATGCTGATCCTGTTTTTGTTTGTTGCGCGCCGGTATAAACGAAAACCCAAACATTCCGTACCCGGAGGATTTCCGGGAGCGGTCGAGATGTTGGTGATGAGCGTCGAGGACGATATTATCCGGAAAAGCATCGGCAAGGACTATGCCCGTTATTCACCTTACCTGCTGACGGCGTTTTTCTTCATCTTCATCAATAACCTGATGGGACTTATACCGTTTTTCCCCGGAGGCGCCAATGTGACCGGCAATATATCCGTAACGCTTGTTTTGGCTTTGTGTACCATGCTGGCGATTAATGTGTTCGGGAATAAGGAGTACCGGAAAGAAATATTCTGGCCGGATGTGCCGTTATGGATGAAAGTTCCCCTGCCGTTAATGCCGGTCATTGAGCTGTTCGGCGTTATATCCAAGCCGTTTGCCCTGACTATACGTCTTTTTGCCAACATTACAGCCGGACACGCGGTGATACTCGCCCTGACGTGCCTTGTTTTTATAACGGCCAAAATGGGCGTAGTCATGAATACGGGCATGACCGTTTTTTCGGTCATACTGTCCGTCTTTATGAGTTTTCTGGAAATTCTGGTCGCTTACATTCAGGCCTATGTATTCACCATGCTGTCCGCTGTGTTTATTGGGCTTTCGCGTCTTGAGAATCATCATGGCCGGGAAACGGACAACGGAAAAACCGACCCGGTAGAAACAATATAAAACAACATAAAAAATTACAAACTTAATACATTAAAATTATGACACTATTAAATGTTCTGCTGCAAGCGACAGCAAATTTGGGTTCTCTGGCTGCTCCCATCGGAGCGGGAATCGTAATATTAGGAGCCGGTTTGGGTATCGGAAAAATCGGCGCCGGTGCAATGGAGGCGATCGCCCGTCAACCGGAAGCCGCCGGCGATATCCGCATGTCGATGATCATCGTTGCCGCATTGATTGAAGGCGCTGCATTATTTGCAATCGTAGTGTGTCTGATGACATTAGGATAAACCGTTATGTCATTATTACTACCCGACTTTGGACTTTTGTTCTGGATGATCCTCTCCTTTGGCTTCGTCTTCGGCATTTTGGCAAAATTCGGATTTCCTGTGATCACAAAGATGGTGAACGAGCGGCGGGATTACATACAACAATCTTTAGCCAAAGCGGACGAAGCAAACCGCACACTGGAAAATATCAAATTGAAATCCGGTGAATTGATCGAAGAAGCCCAAAAGCGTCAGGCGGAGATCATCAGGCAGGCAACCGCTCATGCCGCCCGGATCATGCAAAAAGCCGAAGAAGAAGCCGCCGCGGCAGGAAAACAGAAATTGGACGAAGCGATCAGGCTTATCGACGTGCAGAAGCAGAAAGCTATCGGAGAGATTCGTTTGCAGATCGCCGCCTTATCCGTTGATATAGCGGAAAAAATATTGCGGCGCCGGCTCGACGATACGGAAAATCACGATCGGTTGATTACGCAGTTTCTCGACGAAATAGAAGATTCCGATATATTAAAGAATTGAAGGTTTGACCGTCAAAATGATATTGAGATAATGAACGAAGGTTTGATTTCCAAAAGATATGCCAAAGCCCTGTACGTTCATGCTTTGAGCATGGGCGAAGAAACGCTGCTGTACCACCGGATGCAGATGCTGGAAGCTATACTGCGTAAAATGCCGGAATTTAGGGCCGGCCTGAAATCGCCTATGATCCCGGCAAGCGACAAACACGACCTGCTTAAAAACGCAACGGGTAAAAACCCGGAACAATCGTATCTCGACTTTGTGAACCTCGTGATTACGAACCGCCGCGAAGACGCCCTGTATATGATTGCGTTGAGCTATCAGAAAATTTATCGCCGGAAGAAAAATATAAGCATCGTTCATCTTATCTCCGCAAAGGAAATGTCCGGCAGAACCATCGAACGCGTCCGTCGCCTGACCGAACGGCAGACACGAGGAAAAGTGGAATTTTCCACCCGTATAGATCCCTCCATAGACGGAGGCTTCATTTTTCAGTTGAACGACCTCCGTATAGACGCTTCGGTAAAGGGACAGCTCAACCGGATCGGAAGACGCTTAGCGCAAATCAACAAATCAATTATTTAGCATGTGATTACGAAAAAAAATCGAAAAGAATACATTTTATGATGACGGATAATATAAAAATCAGCGAAGTTTCCGAAGTACTCAGGATGCAGCTTGATAAAATAAATGTCAAGATGTCGTTCGACGAAGTCGGTACGGTTTTGCAGGTCAGCGACGGAGTTGTTCGTATCTACGGGCTGCACAATGCCGAGGCGAACGAGTTACTGGAATTTGAAAACGGTATCCGGGGGGTCGTCATGAATCTTGAAGAAGATAATGTCGGCGCCGTTCTTCTGGGCGCTACGGATAAGATAAAAGAAGGTTTCACAGTGAAACGGACAAAAGAAATCTCGTCGATCGATGTGGGCGAAGGTATGCTCGGACGCGTTATCGACCCGTTAGGCGAGCCGCTCGACGGCAAAGGATTGATAGAAGGCGAACGCTACCGGATGCCGCTCGAACGGAAAGCGCCTGAGGTCATCTTCCGCCAGCCGGTGAGTCAGCCGTTGCAAACCGGCATCAAAGCCATTGACGCTATGATACCCATAGGACGGGGACAACGCGAACTGATTATCGGCGACCGCCAGACTGGAAAAACGGCCCTTGCGCTGGATACGATCATCAATCAACGTTCCAACTTTGAACAGGGAGATCCGGTTTATTGCATTTATGTTGCCGTAGGACAAAAGGGTTCTACCGTTGCGTCGGTAGTAAATACGCTGCACGAAAAAGGCGCGATGGATTACACGATTGTAGTTGCGGCCACGGCTTCCGATCCGGCGGCGATGCAATATTTTGCCCCTTTTGCCGGCGCGGCGATCGGCGAGTATTTCCGCGATACCGGCCGTCATGCGCTGGTCGTTTACGACGATTTATCCAAACAGGCCGTATCGTACCGGGAAGTATCCCTCGTGCTGCGCCGTCCCTCGGGCCGCGAAGCCTATCCGGGCGACATTTTTTATCTTCATTCCAGGCTGCTGGAACGTGCGGCTAAAATAATAAACCGGCAGGACGTCGCCGAAAACATGAATGATCTGCCCGAAAGCCTGAAGGGTAAGGTGAAAGGAGGGGGTTCCCTGACGGCGCTCCCTCTTATCGAAACGCAGGCGGGAGATGTGTCGGCGTATATCCCGACAAATGTAATATCTATTACCGACGGACAGATATTCCTCGAAAATGATTTGTTTAATCAGGGAGTGCGTCCGGCTATAAACGTGGGGATCTCCGTATCGCGCGTAGGAGGAAGCGCACAGATAAAAGCCATGAAACAGGTCGCCGGAACACTGAAGATCGATCAGGCGCAATACCGCGAGTTGGAAGCTTTCACGAAATTCGGCAGCGACCTGGATAAAATGACCGCCTTTACGATCGATAAGGGACGGAAAAATACGCAACTCCTGATACAGGAACAATATGCTCCTATGCCCGTAGAAGAACAGGTTGCCGTTCTTTATTGCGGCACACATGGACTTCTCAAAAATGTGGAAGTGAACAAAGTGCATGAGTTTGAACAAGCTTTCCTGCATCTTTTGAAAAGCAGCCATCAGGAGGATGTGCTGGAGCCTCTGCGGAAAGGTATATTAGACGATCGTGTGGTTGCTGCGATCGAGGCATGTGCGGCAACAATAACCGGCGACGGTAAATCCTGAAATTTTTATGACGGCGTTCAAAGAAATAAAAAAACGGATTAATTCTATTAAAAACACCCGGAAGACGACGGCGGCCATGAAAATGGTTTCGTCGTCCAAATTGCGGAAAGCCGAGAGTGTTATATCAAACATGCTGCCCTATTCGGCGGCATTGCATCATGTGATGGAATCGCTGCTGACCGGCGATGAGGTGAGTGACCTGAGCCGGGAACGTCCCGTTAATAATGTGGCAATCATTGCCTTTTCGTCCGATTCATCTCTCTGCGGAGCTTTTAATTCCAATATAGCGCGTGAACTGCAAAAGGCTGTCGGGATATACGGAAAATCGTTGCCGGCCGACCGGATTGCCGTCTATACGATCGGCAGAAAAATATATGATGCGGTCGGCAAAACGGATATAAAGGTCACAAAAAACTTTGAAGACCTTGCCGGGAAAGCCGATTACCAGGCGATTGCAGATCTTGCGGAATCGTTGATTGCACAATTTGAGAATGGTGAAACGGATCGTGTGGATATGATCTATCATCACTTTAAAAGCGCAGGCGTTCAGGAGCTTGTTCATGAAGCGCTGTTACCGGTTGCGCTCCCTCGGAAGAAAGATGCGGATAGTCGTATTCTTACCGAGTATATTTATGAACCGTCGCGCGAAGAAATCCTCCGGGTGATTATCCCCAAAAGTATTAAACTGCAACTGTATACGGCGCTTTTGGATTCAAATGCCTCCGAACATGCCGCCCGTATGATCGCTATGCAGACGGCAACGGATAATGCCGACGATCTTATCTCCGAGCTGACCGTCGAATACAACAAATCGCGTCAGCAAGCCATCACAAACGAATTGCTCGATCTGTTCAACGGAAACATAGGGTAAGATTCCTGCCTGCCTTTTCTACGTGAAATCTCGTATGTGCTTGGAAAATTAAAGATTTTCATGTAAATTTGCACTTGTTATGGTATTCTATTTTACAGGTACAGGAAATTCCCAATGGGTTGCAGAGATTATAGCCGGCGCTTTTTCGGATAGGCCGGTCGCTATGTCCGATTTTTTTAATGGCGGCCATGTTGAAATACCGGAGTTTACGGTTCGTGCCGACGAACGGCTGGGCTTTGTTTTTCCCGTTCATGCCTGGGGAGTCCCTCCGTCGGTATGCAAATTCATCGAACGGCTTCAACTGAAAACGTATAGCGGACAGTTGATATACGGCGTGTTTACGTGTGGCGACGAGTGCGGGTACACGCGGGAGATGTTCGTTAAAATGATAAGGGAAAAAGGCTGGGATTGTCATCATGCCTATTCTGTGCAAATGCCCAATACGTATATTGTGTTTCCGGGATTCGACGTCGACGGCAAGGAGATTGAAACGGGTAAGATTGAAAAGGCCCGGCTTTTGCTCCCGTCTATCGTAAAAGCGATAAACGACGATAAACCGATTGACGAATACCGGAAAGGAAGCCTGTCATTCTTAAAATCGCGCATCATCTATCCGCAGTTTATTAAACATGCGATGAATAGCCGTCCGTTTTACGTGACCGATACCTGTATATCGTGCGGACTTTGCGAAAAATTTTGTCCGACGAAGAACCTGTCGATGAAAGATCATAAACCGGTATGGGGCAACCATTGCGTGCAATGCCTGTCGTGTATACACCGTTGCCCGACAAGGGCGATAGAATACGGAAAAGTGACGCGCGACAAAGGACGTTATTATTTCAAAAAGAATAAGGTATGATACAATCCGTTTGTGTGTATTGCGCTTCAAGCGCCGACATTGATATTGCCTACACAGAAGATGCGCGGGAGTTGGGCCGCTTACTGGGACAACGCGGACTGCGTGTCGTCAATGGGGCCGGGAATGCCGGGCTGATGCGCGTCGTTTCGGACGCGACACTCGAAGCCGGCGGCGTTGTGACCGGCGTTATTCCTCGTTTTATGGTTGAGCGCAGTTGGTGCCATCCGTCCCTTACCGAACTTATTCAGACCGAAACGATGCACGAACGAAAACAGTTGATGGCCAAGCTGTCGGATGCCGCCGTTGCACTTCCGGGCGGGTACGGCACCCTCGAAGAACTGCTCGAGGTCATCACCTGGAAACAATTAGGGCTGTACCAAAAACCGCTTGTCGTTCTGAACACCAACAATTATTATGATCCGCTGCTGGAAATGTTCCATCGTGCGGAAACGGATAATTTCATACGCGAAAAGCACCTGCGCCTATGGCAGATAGCGCAAACACCCGAGGAGGCCGTTCAAAAAATATTCCAATCGGGTGTATAGCCGTTCCGAGTTCGGAACGGGGAAGGTTGTGAGGTGCTTCTTTATAATCCGGTAGCTTTCATCCAGACTTCGGCCATCAACTGACGTCCCGGAAGATCGGGATGCACTCCGTCGGCAGACCAGTAGGTGGCGGGAGCTACTTTCATCGCTTCGTCAAATGCGGATTGAAACGGAACAAAAACCGCGTCAAATTCTCCTGCAAGCTTTTTAAGTGACGTCCTGTAATCATTGAACATAGGAAACCATGCCCCGTCATTGATGGCCGAACCGCCTTTTAATGCGAAAGGTTCACAAAGTACAAGCTGTAGTTTCGGCAATTTTTCTTTTGTATATTTCAATAAATTGCGCAAGTCATTTTCATAAACTTCGACCGTACCCTTATAACTACCGTTCAGCGTATGCCAGTAATCATTCACGCCAATCAGGATACTCAGCACATCCGGCATAAAAGCAAGCGCATCTATTTCCCAACGCTCGCGTAACTGGTATACTTTGTTTCCGCTTATGCCGCGATTATATATTTTAGGTTGCTTATCCGCTTGTTTATTCAAAATAGACGTAGCCGTAAAAAGAGCATATCCCAAACCTAACTGATCCGTATTATTACAGGTAATAGAATCCCTCTTGCGTCCGCAGTCCGTAATGGAATCGCCCTGAAAAAGAATCACCGGATCCTTTTTTAATGTAATCTTTTTTACGCTTACTGCGTATTGTTTGTTAATTGTCGCTTCGGCAATAGTAGGGATCATTGATACGCCAAGCCCTGCAAATGTCGCCTTTTTTAGAAAATCACGTCTTGTATTCATAGCATTTTTAAGTTAAAAATAATCCGCCAAAGATAACACAAACCGGAGGAAAATCAAAATAAATTTTCCGTTTGATTAACGATTATTTTTATCACGCGTTTGTTGCATTTTACGACCGCTGCTTACAGATGCCTGTTATTCGAATATAAAAGCCGCTGATGCGATTTTTCCGACAAATATTATAGCAGTATATATTTTCCTGTGAAAAATAATTTGGCGTATTAATATTTTCATCTATATTTGTGTGCGCGCTTTTTGATTAGGTTAGTTTAAATATCTGATATAGATAATATTTTGGTTGTTTAGCGATTGTATTATTATAGGTGTTTATTTAGGTTTACAGGTTATTATTAATTTAAAAAGAAGTTAAAATGAAAACTAAGATTACAAAATTGTTATTAATGGCCGTAGTGACGGTATTTAGTGTGAATGTAAATGCGCAGACTCAAAAGAGGAATGTCATGGTTGGAGGCGGTCTTAGTGCGCTGGATGTCGGTTTGACGTCCAAGGCTAATATAAAATTCAATCTGACTCCCAAAGCAGGTTTTTTTGTTAAAGACGGTTTGCTTATCGGTTTAACGACTTTGTTTGGTATAGAGCATATAGGAAAAGAAGGCAACATAAATATAATTGATTATGGAGTAGGAGCTTTCGGACGTTATTATATAACGGATAAAAATATTGAAATCGTTGAACGCGGTAAATTCTTTTTTGAAGCGAATGTTGGAGTTGAAGGACGAAATCAATTGAAAGGAGGTAATAAAACAAACGGATTAGGGTTAGGTTTCGGGCCGGGTTTCGCTTATTTTCTGAACTCGAATATTGCTCTCGAAACGATGCTTAAATATCAGGGAATTGTGGGATTCGGCGATACGGCGTATCGGCACGATCTTATGTGGAGCCTCGGTTTCCAGATTTATATGCCTTATAAATCACGAAAAGCAAAGTTGTAAGTGTGATTAATCCGTTGTATGTATAAAACAGGTCGACTAAGATAAATGTATCTGTTTGGAGGGTGTGTCAAAAAGTCCTTTTAGATAATTTTAAAATTGCATGTTAATAAGTTCATCCGTCTAATCTAAAGGGTTATTGATACGCCCTCCTTCTTAGGCATACATAAATACATGAAAATTATTGAAGAAAGTTGCGGGGGGAAATCATAAAAAAAACGGAAGGATTTCCGTATATTTGCAGTTACTTTGACGGGCAAATGTAAAAATATGAATAATAAAGGTTTTACCTTTCGCAAACGGATCGCCGGTTTCAAATATGCTTTTCATGGCATCGGCTTGTTGTGCAACGAACACAATGTATGGTTGCATGGTATAATCGGCCTGTGTGTTGTAGTTGCCGGTTTTTTATTAGATATATCCGCTATGGAATGGGTGGTTGTCGTTATTGTCTGCGGAGGCGTATTTGCTGCCGAAGCGTTGAATACAGCCATAGAAAAGCTGGCGGATGTGGTATCACCGGAATATAACGAAGCGATAAAGAAAATAAAAGATCTCTCTGCCGGCGGAGTGTTACTGATGGCTATTACCGCCGCTATCACCGGATTGATTCTTTTTCTTCCGAAACTGATCGCATTGTTTGAAATAAACAAGTCATAGCGATAAAGATCTGATAGTGAATAATTAATAGTTAATAGTGAATAGTGAATAATCCGGTACACGTTTTTTGGTAGAGAATGTAATTAGTGAATAGTGAATAGTTAATAGTGAATAATCCGGTACGCGGTTTTTGGTTGAGTTTTCAATATTTAACATTCAATCTTTAATAAAAAGCAAAGTTAAGGGGTTTAGGCTCGGCCTCGTGCGGTGAGCTGTTAATTTTAGTGAATAGTTAATAGTGAATGTTGTTAGTGAATAGTTAATAGTGAATAGTGAATAATCCGGTACGCGGTTTTTAGTGAAGAGTTGACATGAGTTTTCAACATTCAAACTTCAACATTCAATTTTCAATATTCAATAAAGCAAAAAAGTCCCGCCGATTTAGGATCGGCCTCGTGCGGTGAGCCGTTAAGTAGCGGAGGGAGGCGTCAAGAAATCTGTGCTGTTTGAGCGAAGCGAGTTACACAGATTTCAGCCGACCGGAGCGTTA
>JAIRSF010000138.1 GCA_031255595.1 Tannerella sp. | reverse complement strand
CTCGAAAGAGGGCAGTAGACGGAGGTTCTGTCGTCGAGGGGCTGACGGACAATAATCCCAATATGTTTTTCAAGGCCAGCAAGTTCAGCCGCGCAACGGAATTATTGCGGGAAAGAGTTCAAAATGCAGGCGATTTTACCGGTATTTTCTATCTTTGCATTGTTGTAAAGCCGGATTGGTATCGAACCGGATTTTTAGATAAAAAAGAAAAATGATAAAGATTGATTGTATAGAGAGGGATGTGGCCCTTGTGAGGGAGAAGTCGCCATTGATTCATAGTATCACCAATTATGTGGTGATGAATAATACGGCTAATGCATTGTTGGCGATCGGGGCATCTCCGGTTATGGCGCATGCTGTGGATGAAGTGGCTGAAATGACGGGCATGGCTTCGGCATTGGTCATCAATATCGGTACGTTGGATGCCGAATGGGTTGAGGCTATGTTGATAGCAGGCAAGAGGGCGTTAGCCGGACGGATTCCGGTGGTATTTGACCCGGTGGGCGCCGGCGCTACAACCTACCGGACAAAGGTTAGCCGGCGAATAATGGAGGAATGTAAACCTTCCGTCATCAGGGGGAACGCATCGGAGATTATCGCCTTGTACCATGCCGGTGTGCAGACGAAAGGGGTAGACGCGACCGATAGTTCGGAGTCGGCCCTGATCCCGGCAAAAACGCTGGCCCGGCAGACCGGCGCCGTTGTGGTTGTCAGCGGGGAAACGGATTATATCACGAATGGCGAAGACGTGGAAACGGTGGAGAACGGCAGTCCCCTGATGGCGCGGGTTACCGGTATGGGGTGTACGGCAACGGCTTTGGTCGCTGCTTTTGCCGCTATAAATTCCGATATGTTGTATGCTTCGGCCCATGCTATGGCGATTATGGGGATAGCCGGCGAGATCGCAGCATCCCATTCGCGGGGGAACGGAAGCTTGCAGGTCGGTTTTTTAGACGAACTGTGTACCGTCGACGGCGAAACAATTCGTAAAAACCTGAGGCAAACCTGCTATAAAACCGTTTGATTTTTAAGCCTGTATTTTATGGCCGGTCGCTCCGTTCGATAAATTTTGTCGTGCATCCGGTAATCTTCGCTATTAAATTGTTCATATCGTAAATATTTTGTAATATTGCACCTTGATTGCAGCAAGATGAAATGTGGTATATCCGGTGGTTCGGCCTGAAAGGGCGAATAATTCGAGGTGTTGCGTTTCATAAGTGTTAAACTTTAATATCATAATCGGGCATGAATATTTATGAAGAATTGGAAAAGTTGAAAAGACTTTTAGATGAAAACATCCTTTCGCAGGAAGAATATGAACGTGAAAAAGCGCGTATCCTGGCTTCACAATATACCGTTAATTCGACAGGGTGGAACCTGGGAATTGATGAAAAATCTTTTGTGACGCTTATGCATGCATCTCAGTTTTTGTCTTTTTTTATCGTTCCTCTGATCATGTGGCTTTTGTTTAAAGATAGAAGCCGGTTCGTGGATGAGGCGGGAAAGAACATACTGAATTTTGAACTGAGTTTTCTACTCTATTGTCTTGCGTTGTGTATCACATGTGTCGGGATCGCCTTGCTTCCTCTTGTTGGAATTACGATGACGGTGTTTATCGTGATAGCCATGGTCAAAGCGATTAACGGTGAGAACTGGCTCTATCCGTTATCCATTCGCATTTTGAAATAAAAGTGTTTTTATTTCAAAAAAGTTAATGAGGCAAATGAAAAAACATCTGATGGATATGAAAGTGGTGGAGAATGTGCGTCTTCACCCTGAATATTGTTTGCTGAAGCTGACTTCCGGTTCCGGCGATAAATTGCCGGAAATGATTCCCGGACAATTTGTACAGGTGCGTGTGGACGATTCTCCGCAGACATTCCTGCGTCGTCCGATCTCCATTAATTATGTAGACAGAGAGGCAAACGAACTTTGGCTTCTGATTCGGATAATAGGTGAGGGTACCCGCCGTATGTCGGAATACCGGCCCGGCGATACCATCAATCTCATGCTTCCGTTGGGGAATGGTTTTTCCGTCCCTCAACTACCTCCCGGTTCGAGCCTGCTTCTTATTGGCGGCGGGGTTGGCGCCGCCCCGATGCTTTTTTGGGGTGATATGTTGAAAACGCTGGGATTTAAACCCGTATTTTTGCTGGGTGCGCGTTCGAAAGCCGATATCCTGCAGTTTGCCGAGTTTGAAAAGATAGGCAAAACCTGTATAACAACGGAAGATGGCTCTATGGGTGAAAAAGGGTTTGTGACCCATCATTCCATCCTGAAGGAAGAACGGTTTGAACGGATCTATACATGCGGCCCCAAACCGATGATGATGGCTGTTGCGAAATATGCAAAAATGTCGGGCATCTCCTGCGAAGTATCCCTTGAAAACAGGATGGCATGTGGAATCGGAGCATGCCTGTGTTGTGTTGAGCCTACGGTAAAAGGAAATGTATGTGTATGTACGGAAGGGCCTGTGTTTAACATAAATCAACTGACATGGCGGATTTGACTGTGAAAATAGGAGCGATGACGCTGAAAAACCCGGTTATGACTGCGTCCGGCACATTCGGGTACGGGACGGAGTATGCCGATTTTATAGATATCTCACGAATCGGAGGGATTATCGTCAAAGGTACGACGGCAGAACCGCGTGAAGGAAATCCGTATCCCCGTATGGCGGAAACGCCGTCGGGCATGTTGAACGCGGTCGGATTGCAAAATAAAGGAGCCGATTATTTTGTGCGGGAGATATATCCTTTCCTGCGCAATATAGATACGAATATGATCGTAAATGTGAGCGGTTCGTCTATTAATACATACGTGGCGTGCGCCGAAAAAATGGCGGCGCTCGAACGCATACCGGCGATCGAATTGAACATATCATGTCCGAACGTGAAACAGGGCGGAATGGCTTTTGGCGTATGCGCTTCGTCGGCGGCGGAAGTGGTTCGCGCCGTTCGAAAGGTATATCCAAAAGTATTGATCGTAAAATTATCTCCTAACGTGACCGATATAACGGAGATTGCCCGCGCGGTAGAGGCGGAAGGCGCCGATTCCGTTTCACTCATCAATACCCTGTTGGGAATGGCGATCGATGTAGAGAAGCGCACACCTGTGCTGTCGACCGTAACGGGCGGATTGTCGGGCCCTTGCGTAAAACCGGTTGCTTTACGTATGGTATGGCAGACGGCTCGCGCGGTGAACATCCCTGTGATAGGACTTGGCGGAATCGCTTCATGGAAAGACGCGGTTGAGTTTATGCTGGCCGGAGCCGCGGCCGTACAGATCGGCACCTGTAATTTTATAGACCCGGAGATTTCGGTGAAAGTAATCGACGGTATAGATGATTACTGTAACCGGCATGGTTTTAAGTCTTCGGGCGAACTTGTCGGCGCGCTTGGTGCGGATTGACGATAACGGCGACGCGTAGCGGATCACACAGGGAAACTTTGGCCGGACGGCCGGAGTAGGGGAGCGCTAAGCTCAACGAAGTTGTTTTTGGTTCTTTTCATCGGGAAAAAGAATGAACTAATTTAGATGTGAATGAGAAAGATTATTATAAGTTTGTTTTGGGTTTTCGGGTCGGGCGCCGGGATTTGGGCGCAACATATTCATATTCCGGATAAGGAATTTAAAGCTTTTCTTGTAGAGCATTTTGACTCCGATGGCGATGGTGAAATTTCGGAGATAGAAGCGAAAGCGGTTACACGCATGAAATTTTCGACGGAAAAGATCTCCTCCATTGAAGGTATAGAACATTTTACTGCTTTGGAGGAATTGGATTGTACGCCTTCCAATCCGTTCGGGGAAGGGTTGTTGACGTCATTCGATATCAGCCGTAATATTTCCCTGAAGAGATTATATTGTTATAATAACCGGTTGGATACGATCGATATAAGCGGTAATGTATCCTTAACGGATTTGAATTGCAGGAATAACCGGATAAAAACGCTGAATGTCGGCCATAATCCGATGTTGGAAGAGTTGATATGCGATAATAATAAAATCGATTCATTAGACGTCGGCCGGTGCGGCGCCCTAACTTACCTTAACTGTAGCCGCAATGCGCTTACATCGTTGAACGTCGGTGCCTGTTCCATACTGCGTTTCCTGGATTGTTCGGGAAATCATCTGACGGAGCTGGATATTGCCGGTAATACTGTTTTGTGGAGAATAAACTGTTCGCATAACCGGTTGACAAAACTGGATGTGAGCCGTAATACGAAGCTTAGCGACCTTGACTGCGGGAGTAACCGGATCGACACATTGGACGTTACTCAAAATGTGGCATTGAGCGAACTGGAATGTAGCATCAACAGGCTGGCGACGCTGGATGTCAGCCGTAACGGCAGCCTGATAAACCTGTATTGCAATGCGATGCCGACGTTGAAGTCGGTCTATTTCAATCAAGAGAATGATATCCGTAAAATCAGTTACTCAAAGGAAACGACGGTTCTTTATGCAATCAATGAAGCCGGTATGGCGGAAGTCACTACTTTTGAACGGGAAGAAGAAGCGTTGACGCTGGTTACCCCGGAAACGGCGGTATCGAAACGGAGACACCGGAGGGACGACGAGCCGGTCTCCGGAGCAAAGCGTGCGGAACGCGGAAAAACGGAACGGCGTGCCTATACCGATGCGGAGATAAGCGAGTCGGAACGGAAGAAACGGGAAGTGCGCCGTATGGCGGAATCAAACCGTCATTATGCGGAAACCAAGCGTGCGGAAAAAGAGAAAAAACGCGAAGAGCTGCGTTCGTTTGCCGGCCATATATCTATTCCCGATTCGGCTTTTCATGCGTATGTTATTTCTCATTTTGACACGAATGGCGACGGCTTTTTATCCGGCCCCGAAGCTGGAGTCGTCCGGTCGGTCGATTGTTCGGAAATGGAAATTCAGTCGCTTGAAGGAATACAATATTTCACTTCACTCGAAACGTTGATATGTCGCAGAAATAAAATTACGGAGCTTGACCTGAGCTTCAATCTTTCGCTTAAAACGCTGGATTGCAGCCGGAATAAACTGAATCGGTTGGATATAGGAGAGAACCGGCTTCTTACGGCGTTGTGTTGTACCGTAAATAATCTGGTGGTGATAGACGTCGGCAAAAACACCGAATTGACGGAGTTGCGTTGCAGTGCGATACGCCTGATCGAACTGGATGTCAGCCGGAACACAAAACTCACAACCTTAGAATGTGGGTATAATCATCTGGAAACACTCGATCTGAGCCGGAACCTTTCGCTTGACAGCCTGGTATGCAACGATAATAAGCTGAAAAACATTGCCGTAGAACATCTGGCCCGATTAGCTAAACTGGATTGCAGCGGGAACCTGATGGATCATGTGGCGGTTTCCCGGAATAAGGCGTTGAAAGAGTTGAATTGCAGTAATAACCGGATCGCGTCGATAGACGTATCGCAGAATCCGGGCCTGGTCACCCTTGATTGTGGCAATAATATGCTTACTTATGTTGATCTGACGAAAAACCGGCTGATAGAAAATTATTATTGCTACGGCAACCGGATGGAAAGTATTGACGTAAACGAAATCCCTTCAATGAAGCATTTGAAATGCATGAATAATCCGATGAAAGAGATCGATATACGTACACATCCGTCATTGAAAATTGTAGAACTGGCCCCTATGCCGTCACTGAAAGTGCTGCGTTGCAAAAGCCTGTTTGCATATACATCATTAATTTATCCCTATACAACGGAAGTAAAATTAGATAAAGGAGGAAAACGATAATGGAAAAAAAATATGGAAAATTGTATTTCATACGGTTTGCGGCCGTATGTTTTATGGCTTTTATGGCCGGCTGTTCGGATGCCGATCATCAGGAAACGCCTGAAACACCGGTTTTGCAGGATCATGTCAAATATGAAATACTGAAAGACTATTCGTTTAAAGACTTGAAAGGACTGGAAAATGAATTTAAGAAAGAATATATCGGCAGTGCGCTTGAATTTTTGAGCCTTGTCGACGGGAGCGTGAAGTATGAAGGCGAAGTCCGGATGTGCGTTTACAAAGTGGTTGTGGAATCGGATCATCCCGGTAAAACGGGTGCAAAAGTAAATCTTTCCGGATTGTTGATTACGCCTCCATTTGAAAAGGGACGTGCGTATCGTCAGGTAATTGCGCCACCGTACACGTATGTTTTGAAACGTGAAGCGCCGACATTGCGTATAGCCGACGGCAACCTGGAGCCTCATATCCTGTTTTGGCTGATTGCAGCGTATAATCATGGATATGCGGTAATGATTCCGGACTATCCGGGCTTTGGCGATTCGTTCGGACAGTGTTATATCCCTTATGTGGAAAAGGAACCGATGGTTCGTACAACGATTGAATATGTAAAAGCCGCTCAGTCCGTACTCAAAAAAGAGAAATATGAAAAAAAAGGCGGTTTCATCATATCCGGATACTCGCTTGGCGCTTATGTATCGTTGCAACTGGCGCGTGAATTTGAAACAAATAATATATACAAAGAGATGCCGGTGGATCTTCTTTTTACCGGGGGTTCGCCCTGCAACCTGCTTCAGGAGGCGAATCTGATTCGCGCCTCGGAAAGTATACCGCAACCTTATTTGCTCCCTTTGGCTTTGTTGGGATATAAGAAAAACGGTTATCCGCATCTTGTGATGGGCGATTACCTGAGGGAACCCTATGCTTCGGAGGCGGCTACCCGCTTGGATGGTTTGCATGAAGACTTCGGTAGTTTTTTTACGAATAAAACACAAGATTTATTTACCGCAAACTTCATGAAAAACGAACGGCAGGATGAGATCAACAAGATACTGGCGGATAATCGCGTGACTCCCTGGAAAAATAACTGTACGTTCATCATGACCCATGGAGAAAGCGATCAGACCGTATATTATGATCAGGCAAGAGATTTTGCTTTGGAACAGGAACAATATGGAGGCAGCGTATCCTTTAACGTAACGGGCGGAACACATACGAGTGCGGGGCTGTGGTTTTTTCTGAAGTTATATACCGAGTTAAAAGATCTTGATTAACGACGACGGATCTTCCGGGCCTTATCCGGTAAAACCTCGATCAACAGAAGATTTGCAGTTGAAAAACATACTTTTCCAACATGTTTTTTGCTTAATTAATTGTAAAATCTTTTAGAATGCCGGCAAAATAAATTACTTTTGTCGCTGTTAATTGTATACAAGAGAGCCTAAGCGTAGGCTGTTTTTTATATATAGGCCTCTGAAAATCGGAGGACCGGATGTGAAAGGACAACGGTGTTGATGAATAATCCGGTATTGTTTAACGAAAACTCACATTATGAAGATTAGAACTTATGTTCTCTCTGTTACGGCAGGAATTGTTTTTCTTTCTGCGGGAACAGATAAGGCAAGTCTTACGAAGGGTTATCGCCTCGGTAATCTTGCTCCGGGAATAAAGTCATTGGGAACTGATGCGGATATCACGTTCTCAAACAATTCCGGCAGTTGTACATTGTTACATTTCTGGGCTGCATACGATGCGGAATCGCGTATGAGGAATGTACAATTGTGGAATAGGTTAAATTACGACGATATTTCGTCGCAGGTTAAAATGGTTTCTGTTTCTATGGACGAATTAGCCTCTGTTTTTGCCGGGACGGTAAAAATAGATAAGCTGGAAGGCACGTATCAGGTGCATGAGAAGCTTGGCGAACGTTCTGAAGTATACAGAAAGTACGGACTGAAGAAAGGTCTGCGGAACTTTCTTATTGACGACAAGGGGGTTATTATCGCCATAGATATTACGCCCGACAAGTTGTCCGAGATTATAAGTAAACGCAAAAATTAAAAAAAATCATTAAAAAGAAAAAGGATATGTCATTTCAGGCATATCCTTTTTCTTTTTAATATATCGTGTATGCCTATTCCGGCGATATGATCCGGACAATCACTACCCGCAATGCCCAATTATTGTCCCATTTGGAAAAAACGGAACATGTTGTATGTGCCGTTTGACGACATACAGCCCACCACCCGCCTCAAGCGGTTTATCTTCCGCTTCATCTGCGTAGCCGGGACATGGATACGGCAAAGCCGGCAGCACAAACTGCGACTTTATACCGACAGACCCTATCACATGGTGAGATTCGGATGATTACATGATTTATTCCTGGACTAAATTGCCTGCTTGAGAAACAAACGGGCAGAGAAAATTGTGCCCGGATGTATCCTGACGTCTCTTTTGCCACCTTTTTTCGCTTTGGGTGCCGATGAATGTTCCTTGCAGACATCAAAATTTCAACAGAAAACTCAAAATCCGTATAAAAATCGTTCGGGAAATTTTCCGAGCCTCTCCTGAATTTTTACTGAAAACCGCCAAATTACTTGGTTGCGGATTTTAGGTAATTTCAAAAGATTCCCGGCATAAGCAACAAACTAAATTAATAGAATTATTTTCATTACTTAATGAAAGTCGAACACTTTTCCCCTTTAGTTTATCTATGGAAATGGCATTTGTCTGCTTTCCCATAAGCAATAATTCTTTATTTTCAGGAGTAATATCACTTAATGACAAGCCTAATTTAGCTAATTCACTTTGGGGTATTTCTTGTTCGGTAAAAAGTTTTATGCTTTCTATCCTTTTTTTGATAAAATCCGCTATTTCTTCATTTGATATATTATATATAGGATTCAATTTTTCAAAGCCTTTATCTCGAAAAAATTTATCTCCGTTAGATATAATCGAAATCAAATTTGTTCGTTTTGTAACATGACCGGAGTAATCATTTGCTTTATCTAACAAATCATTTATATCTGTTCCATTCTTTAATATGGAATAAAGGTCATAGTAATCCCTGAATGAGTTTCTTCGTAGCATTGCATCAATTTTCATAACGCCAATAGAATTAATATCAGCAACAGCAACATTATTATGAAATGGAACTCTTTGTAAACCTTTAGGGGAATAAGAATCCCTGGAGTAAAAAGAAAGTTTCACATCAGCAACTTCAAAAAGAGCCTGTTCAAATCCTAAAACTTCAACTTTTACTTTACCTAAGCCTAAATTAGACAATTCTTTATTTATCTTATCCCAAGGTATTTCCGGCTTATCATTTTTGGTCTTTTTCCACTTCATAAAGTCTAAATCTTCACTTAGTCGAGTATTCAACTGTAAGGATAGAGCCGTTCCTCCAACTAAAACATAGTCTTTAATAATATCTAAATTAGACAATGCTTCAAAAACCTCTCCTGTCTTGGATGTAACACCTTTAATCATAACGATTAATAAACTTGGTTTCTATTGTTTTTAAATACTTATTTGGGTTCTTTATTCCAAAGTAATACCATGCGATAAATTTGTTTAAATTTCGCATATAATCACCTTGGGGAGCAAGTTCTTCCCTCCACGCCTTTTTGATAAAATCCGCTTTATAATAGCAAAACAAAAGGTTAATATATTCCATATCTAAATGAAATAATGTCTTTGCAATCAGAATTTCATCAGGAATATTTTTGTAGTTGATTTTTTGTGCATCATAAGACCAAAAGGCATGTTTTTGCTTCAACTTCTTCAGCAAAAACCGTTTCATATCATCTATGTCATTTATAAAAATCATAAGTTATTCAAGTTTCGCAAGCTCTTCCACAAATTAAAAAAATGCAATAAAAAATGGCGTAGTAGTTTTCGTATTTCGCAGAAAATTAGTACATTTGTAGTAGCAAACAAACAAAATGCTCTGCCCTATGCCAATGCACAAAGTTACGGAATTTCTTTCAGGAATCAGCCGATTTTTCAAAAAAGATAATGCAACCCATGCAATGTACACATTAATGGATCTGATAAAAGGAATAAAAATGTCGGAAACTGTCCTTTTGGGTGTCAAGAGCAAGTGTGACCAACCGTACTCGCTCTTGCACGTCATCCAGGCGTTATTATTATATCCCTGTTTCATGATTCGTAATCCTTATAAGTTTGACAAATCCCCTTTAAGCGACATACCTTTCGCCCATCTTTTTAATGTGACCGATGAAGAGATTTTTGATACTGTGATTTACAAATCCGATGAGCTTGCTCATATATGTG
>JAIRSF010000232.1 GCA_031255595.1 Tannerella sp. | reverse complement strand
TATGTCATGAAAAATTATATAAACGTCGTATTTATTTTGCTTTTGATAGTGCCCGCCTGTTCCCGGCAAAAAAAGATGAATTTGTTTGAAAATTCGGATAATGACAAGATTGCGTCTGTAGATACACATAGCCGGTTTTATGTGCCGGTGAAAAGCGAGTGGCGTTGCGACACACATCCCCGTAGTACGCCGGACGGCAATTTTGTGATCGTTGACGCTCCCAATTGGGATGGCCGCCAGATGTATATGCTTGATATACGGGATGTAAAATAGAAAAGAGAAATTTAATATCATGATGAAACAAGCGATTTTATTATTATTCGGTTTTTGTGTGTTGTCTTCTTATGCCCAGCGGACGGAAACGTTATACTTATCCGGGACGGGTAGTGACGATACGGTTTTGTGGGATTTCTTTTGTACGGCAGGACGTGGCAGTGGGGAATGGACGCAGATTCCGGTACCTTCCAACTGGGAGTTTCATGGGTTCGGGCAATTTACCTACGGGCACGACGAGAAACGGATCAACGAAAGCGGCATGTACCGCTA
Source organism: Tannerella sp. (assembly GCA_031255595.1). Lineage (GTDB taxonomy): Bacteria > Bacteroidota > Bacteroidia > Bacteroidales > Tannerellaceae > Tannerella. The sequence continues at coordinate 24,588 of JAIRSF010000232.1, read as the reverse complement.
TCGTTTTACGGTTCCGGAGGACTGGAAAAACAAAAAGGTAAATATCGTATTCGAAGGTTCTATGACCGATACGGAAGTAAAGGTAAACGGCCGTAGCGCCGGAAAAATGCATCAGGGAGGATATTACTGTTTCAGGTATGATATTGGTAAGCTTTTGAAATATGGGAAAGAAAACCTGCTGGAAGTGACGGTACATAAATCGTCGGCCAATGAAACTGTTGAGGCGGCCGAGCGGAAAGCCGATTTCTGGGTCTATGGCGGAATTTATCGCCCGGTGTGGCTGGAAGCGCTTCCTCCGGTACATATAGAACGGGTCGCCATCGATGCCACATGCGGCGGATTGTTTCGGATGGACGTCTTTTTGAGCGGAAACAGCAAAAATACGGAAGTAAGCGCGCAGGTTAAAACGATGGATGGAAAAGCGTATGGAGTTCCGGTTTCAGCCCAAAGCCTCGTTAGGGAGGGTGAGCCGGTGGCCCGGTTATCCGGAACGTTTGAAAATCCGGCGTTGTGGTCTGCTGAGTTTCCTAACCGGTATCAGGTTGAAGTGTCTTTGCATAAAGAAGGGAAAATATGGCATACGGTCTGTGAAACGTTTGGATTCCGGACGGTGGAGCTGCGTCCGGGTGACGGGTTTTATGTGAACGGAAGCAAAGTCAAGTTCAAGGGCGTGGATCGCCATACCCATTGGCCGACAAGCGGCAGGGCGAGCAATTATACGCTCAACCTGAAGGACGTTGAACTGATCAAAGAGATGAATATGAATGCCGTTCGAATGTCGCATTATCCGCCGGACAGGGATTTTCTTTATACCTGTGATTCGCTTGGTCTGTATGTCATCGACGAACTGACCGCCTGGCAATATCCGCCATACGATACGCCGGTAGGCAAAGAAAAGGTAAAACAATTGATTACACGCGACGTAAACCATCCTTCCGTCGTCATGTGGGCCAACGGAAACGAAGGAGGCTTCAATTTCGAACTGCTTCCCGAATATTCCAAACACGACATCCAGAACCGGCATGTGATCCATCCCTGGTTGGAAGAGGAGCAGACCAATACCTACCACTATCCGTCTTACGGAGTCGGGACGCAATTTTTGTTCAACGGAAATAAGGTCTTTTTCCCTACGGAAACGATTCATGGCCTGTACGACGGCGGGCATGGCGCCGGGTTGAATGATTTCTGGAACCTGATGCAAAGCAACCCCCTCAGCGCCGGTTGTTTCCTGTGGGATTTTGCCGATGCGGGTGTTGTACGCAACGACAAAAATAATGAAATAGACACCGACGGCGACCATGGCGCCGACGGAATCGTAGGCCCGTACCGCGAAAAAGAAGGAAGTTTCTATACCGTCAAAGAAATATGGTCGCCCATATACATCGAGGGGACATCTTTTTTGCCGCCTACCTTCGACGGGACGTTTAAAGTGGAAAACCGTTATAACTTCACCAACCTGAACCAATGCAGCTTTACGGCCCTGTGGGTGAAATTCGATTATTTATCCGGCAAGGCCCCGGCAACGGAAACCCCGGTGACGGCTCCGGACATCCCGCCGGGCTTCAACGGCTTGTTGAAGGTGGAGTTGCCGTCCGATATGGCGGATTACGACGCTTTGCGCTTGACGGCAAAAGATGTGTACGGTAAAGAGATATACACCTGGACGCGGACGGTCACTCCTGCGCATCAATATGTTTCTTCAATCGTGGAAACGGGCAGTGGAACGATTCAAAAAGAGGAGCGGGGGAATGACCTTGTGCTGAATGCCGGCAGAACCCAAGTGACCATAGACAAAACCCAAGCTGTAATACGTGAAATATCGGTCGGCGGGAAACGCCTGTCTCTCGCTAACGGGCCTCGTTATACCTGTGAAGGGATGGCGCTTGACGACGTGAAAAACCTGGTGGAAGACGGGATTGAAAAAATACGCTTTTCCTTTATCCGAAAAGACAGCCGCCGCCCGGGTAAACGCAATATCATCCAACTGGCGCTCCTGCCGTCGGAATGGGTGGAAATCGATTATACATTCGATGTGGGAGGCTATTACGACTATATCGGCATAACGTTCGACTATCCGGAAAACAAGGTAAAACGCATCAAATGGCTGGGAAACGGCCCGTACCGTGTATGGAAAAACAGGCTGAAAGGTGTGACCTTCAATATCTGGGAAAAAGATTACAATAACACCGTTACCGGCGAATCCTGGGACTATCCCGAATTTAAAGGATACCATTCCAACCTGTATGCCGCCGACCTGACGACCGATGAAGGAGTGATCCGGTTCGTGGCGGCTTCCGACGATTTATACCTGCATTTGTTTACGCCGGACAATCCGGTCGGACGAAATAACGATAATACCTTAGGGAAATTTCCGGACGGTCAATTGTCCATCCTGAATGCCGTTAGCCCTGTCGGAACCAAGTTCAGGCAAGCCGAAGACCTGGGGCCGCAAAGTCAGCGGAATTATTTCCAGAGTTCGGGGCATGCATCGCCGCTACGAGGGAAGGTATACCTGAAATATATTCCGTAAATATCAGGAGCGATACCTTTCTTTTGCCAGAAGATCTAAAAAATAAAGTTTATTGTGTCGTTGCAAGATATGCTCAAATTTGTCGTCATGCAGAAGGTTTATGTAGATCTCTTTTGTTTTATCATCTTCATTTATAATATCGTCTATGTTGTAACCTGCGTTTAGAGCTAAATCAAAGAAGCGGTAAAACCCTTCCTTGTTACCACTGTAATAATTGATTTCAGCTAAAGTGACTGTAAAAAGAGGATTTGAGTCCAGTTGAATAGCTTTGTCAATATCATTTAATGCTTTTTCGTATAATCCGTTTCTTAAATACAGGCAACTTCTTATATTGTAAAAATGGGCATAATAAGGGTATTTTTCGATGAGTTCGGTTGCTTCGTCTATAAGTTTATCTCTATCTTTTTTTAGTTTTTCTTTTGTTATGAGAAGGTTTCTGTATGCATTTGTGCGATATTCGCGATGTTTAAGTTTTATGTATGTTTCAAGTTTTGGGAGTGCATTTTCAAAATCTCCCTGTTTGAAATAGGTTTGAGCCATGAAGAATAGACATTTTCCGGAGTCATCCCCGTCCTTTTCTCCTTTGCCGAAACAGTTCAGGGCATTTTTAAAGTCATTTATTTTATAATAATAATACCCTCTTAAGAAAGAGCTTTCCGGGAGTTTGGGTACTAATTTGTCAATTTCGTCCAGTTTAGACGGCAGATCGAATAAATTGTTTTTGAAAGTGCTGTAAGCGACTTGTAGCAGGTCGTTTGCTTGCTTATAACTGTTGAAAGTTTCTTTTTCTTTCGGCGAAAAATGGGATATGGCTAATGATTCGAAAAGAGAGATATATTCTGTAATAATGAAAGTCTGCGTTTCCTTTTTGTATTCTTTCGTAAGGGAGTAGGACGAATTGGTGTTGCCGAATAATTCGACTTCCCGGTCCGAATGAATGAGATTGAAGCTTTTTAGCATTTGATCACTTGTTTTAAATGCCTTTTTTATTTTATCTTTAACAAGATTTTTGATCTCATTTTCTCTGCTTCGCTCTTCGGAATTTGTGGCAAAAGGAATTCGGGATAAAACAAAATGAATGTCTTTTTTTACACCGAAGAGGTTGTTCTCTTCTTTTATGATAGACTTGATAACGCGTTCGGCACCGTTTATGTTTTCGTCATTGTTCACCGCAAATAAAACGATAGCATCCGCTAAAATAGACATTGTGACGGCTGCTATTTCGGTGATGCCGGTGCGTGTGTCAATTAATAGATAATCGCACTTCAGTTCCTGTTTTATTTTTTCCTTCAGATCCAAAAAAAAGGATATACCTTCACTATTCTCTTCATAAAAAAGATTCCACCAATTAATGTGTGATAGTTTCTTCCAATATGATTCGCTTTTGCAATTACCTGCCGGAATAAAAACCGGATTGTATTTGTCTTTTTTTTGATCCAATGTAATTGTATAGTCCGCGATAAATGGCATCACTTTATTATTTGCCGAAAATTCATAAATATAATCGACCAGGCCTTTTTCGATCTCTTGAGTAATCTGATTTTGGCATTTGTAATGTATACCCGGAGCTTCTAAGTCAAAATCCACGATACAAACCTTTTTATCGAATTTCGTCAATAAGTTGGCCATGTTTATCAAAGATAGCGTTCGTCCGACCCCGCCTTTATATGAATAAAATGTTATTGTTTTCATAAATAGTAGATAAATAAGTGATTAAATAAATAAGCCATGGCGCTTTTTCACTTCGTCTTGAATTTGGTGGATATTTGGATATAGTTTACGTATGTTCGAAAAAGTATTTCTTCTAACATTCTTTTTTAAGAAAATTTTCAGTTCAAAATCCTCACTCAATTTCTTTAAAATTTGAATGATTCGATCAAAACTTGCCGTTAAGTATTGTGTTTGTTCATATCGTTGAATTTGTTGTTCTTTTACTTCGATCGCTTCCGCTAATTTTTTTTGCGTGAAGCCGGCTGCAATTCTCAATGACATGATTAACTTTTCCAGGTTTTCGGAAGAAAACGTCAGCACGGATTGTTGTTTGAGAAAATTGAATTCGGCAATTTCTTTATCCAAATCATTCATTCTTTTCTCCCAGGCCACTTTTTGCAATAATTCAAGCGATTCGGGAAGAACAGTACCTAATCCTGCAATTTTTTTTCTCAATTCTTCAATCGTTTTTTCTGCTTGTGTTAATTGTTTTTTGTTGTGTATCATTTTTCTTCTAAATTTATTCTTACTATCCCTTTCTTTTTTGCACTATCAGTTTTTATTTGTTGGAAAAAATCCAAAAAGATCGTTCCGTATTCATCCGCTTCTGTTCTTGCATGATAAAGCTCCCCTCCATATATTCTTATTTGTTCGTCTATGTCGGCAAATGGAAACACTTTAAATAATGCTGTCACAACTTGAGTGGAACAATCAATACATGCATCCCAATCTCCCGGATTATTTTTTTGTGAAACAAAGCTTCCGTCAATGTAAATAACCGGACAATTTACTTGTTTGAGTATTTCAATTGTCTTTTTTAATCCGATTAGTAGATCTCTTCGTTTCTGTGAAAAGGAGAATTGTGCTGAAAATTCATCCCAGCTCATATCATGAATACCCGGCGCTAAAAAGAAATGATCTTCATCGTTCATAATCCCCATCTATTTGTTGGCAAACATAGGAATAAAAAAATGAATAACTCAAATCTAAAATGTTAATAATATACAAAAATGATATATTCACAATTTATATGTTGTCTTTATGTTTTTTGAAATAGTACTTCATAAATGTATTTTGCTCAAATAACCGATTGACAAATATTAAAAATATAATTAGGATAATACTTTTTGATGATTGTTGTGTTATGAAGAAAAAGTATTACTTTTGGAGAAAGTCTTATTTGATTGCTATGGACAACACAGAACAGAAACTACTTACACAAATTAAAGCAGGGAACGAAAATGCCTTTAAGAAACTCTTTTATCTACATGGAGATAAGCTTTATTTATGGGCTTTTAAGTTGATCGGGAATGCTTCTGCGGCAGAAGATCTTGTGCAGGACTTTTTTGTTCGCTATTGGGAAAAAAGAGAAATTCTTTCTTTTTTCCCCTCTTTTAGCGCGTATGCGTACAAATCTATATATAATGCATCACTTAATTATCTTCGCGATAACGAGCGTTTTGTGCATGGTTATGAAATTACAATCGATCTGGTGGATACCGATGTGGAAGAGGAAGATTTATATGAATTACAACGATTGCTGCAAAAGGCGATCAATGAACTTCCCGAACGATGCAAGAAAATTTTTGTGATGGCCACACTGGAGAAGAAAAAATATTCGGAAGTAGCAGATCAACTGGGTATATCCGTCAATACGGTAAAGGTTCAGGTGTCGAAAGCATACCGGTTGTTAAAAGAAAAGATAGGATAAATATCATTTACGGATAATACTTTTTGCTAAGTTCTGTGTTAAACGAAAAAGGAAAAACATGCTGACTATAAAAAACAACAATACCGACAAATGGAAATTACTGATGCGGGTCTTATCGAAAGATCTTTCGGAAAATGATCTTATGTTTCAGGTTTGGTTAAAAGAAGATGAGGCAAACTTCAAACTTTATCGGTCGCTGAAAACCGGCGTTTCCGATGATGAAACCCTTCCGGATAAAGACCGGATGTTTGATCATATTGCCGACGCACTATCATTTTCCTCCAGAGGAATACCCTTTTTCCGGAAAAGATCGTTCTATTATGTAGCAGTTGTTCTGCTCGTGTTTGTTTCGGGTTTGACACTGTTCTTTATAACGCATAAAGAAGATAGAGCGGAGCAAGTCGCCGGGATAGAGGAGGTTGACATCTTTAGTCCCGGAACAAAAAAGGCATACCTGTTTTCTTCCAGCGGAAAATCCATTGATTTATCAGAATCGTTTGAGGTGAAAAAAGAAGACGGAATTGTTATTTCGAACAAAGCGGAAGGTGTTGTTTGTATACAAGCAAAAAAAGAAGAGGCGAAAAAGGTTGAAAACCAAACCATTTATGTTCCCAAAGGAGGTGAATACACTTTGATCCTGGCTGATAGTTCCATTGTTTATCTTAATTCGGAAACGACGCTTATTTTTCCTTCCTTTTTCGAGAGCGATGAGCGAAGGGTGGAGCTAACGGGTGAAGCCTATTTTGAAATAAAAAAAGATAAAAAACCATTTATTGTACAGACTACGGATGTACATATCGAAGTGCTTGGCACATCGTTTAATGTGAATGCCTACGAGGATAACGTGTTTACTACTGCTACATTGGTGGAGGGAGCTGTCCGGGTATGTGCATCCGGCATGCCGGATACAATCTCATTAATGCCGGGAAAAAAATTGAACTTCGACAAAGAAACTCAGGAAATTTCGATAAAGACCGTCGACACATCCATTTACACAGCCTGGATACGAGGCGAATTTATTTTTCGAAAGCATCCGTTGGGTGATATCCTGAGCCAGTTGTCAAGATGGTATGATTTCAGCGTCAGATACGAAGATCCTTCCATTCGTAACCTGACGTTTACGGGAAGCGCCGAGAAAGCCAGAACGCTGGACTATCTGCTCGGCTTAATTGAATCGGTAACGGACATTAAATACAGAAACGAAGATGGGACCATAGTATTATACAAGTAAAAAAAGGTCATCCGGTTTTCGCGCTCCGGATAACCTCACCGTTTTAAAACAAACTGTTTTTTTGATTGCTCCAACAAATCAAAAGAGTTACAATCTATAAATAAAACATACAAATATATGGAAAAGAAAAAAAACAAACGAATAATTCCGGATAAGGATTATAAAAAGTTATTGCGTATTATGAAATTATCATTAATATGTCTGTTTGCAGGAACAAATATGCTCTTGGCTAATCTATCCTATGCTCAGGTAACAACTTTCGATTTAAACCTGAAAAATGTGACATTGGAAGAAGTCTTTGATGCTATCCGCAATCAGAGCGAATTTGATTTTTTTTACAACAACGATCTGATAGACACCTCTATAAAGGTCAGTGTCCAGGCGGAAGGCGCCGACATTACGGACATCTTGGATAATACGTTACCTACTCAGTACACCTACAAAATCAGTGACCGATACATTCTAATCAGCAAACGAAAGGAGGCATCGGTTATTTCGCAGCCACAGCCCCGGCAAGCTAAACGTCAGATTACCGGTACGGTAGTCGATACATATGGTGATCCGATTGTTGGAGTCAATGTGGTTGAAGAAGAAACGACAAACGGTACTACAACTGATACGGATGGAAATTTTGACCTTTCCGTAGCGGAAAACGCCGTTTTGAAAATTTCTTATATCGGATATATCACTCAGGAAGTTCAGGTAGGGAATGTAAGCTCTTTCAATATTGTGTTGAGAGAAGATGTTCAGGCGTTGGGTGATATTGTCGTTGTCGGTTATGCGGCCCAGAAGAAGGTGAATTTAACCGGATCGGTTGCCAGTATCGACTTTAATAACGAAAAATTGGCACGTCCGGTTACCACCATTGCCGCCTCTTTGTCCGGTATGGCAGCCGGTGTGAATGTGATGAACACCAGCAGCCAGCCCAATGCTGAAGGATCTTCTGTGCTCATTCGTGGTATAGGTACGATCAATAATGCCAGTCCGCTGATTTTGGTTGACGGAATGGAAATGAGTTTGAACGAAATAAACCCGAATGATGTGGCTTCCGTTTCGATTTTGAAGGATGCTGCGTCCTGTTCTATTTATGGGAACCGGGGCGCGAATGGCGTTATCCTTGTGACGACCAAACGCGGTTCCGATGGACAGATCAATGTTTCTTATTCCGGTAAATTCTCTTACAACACGCCGGCCAAATTGATCCGTCAGGTGACCGATTATGCCGATTACATGGAGTTTGTAAACGAAGGTTATACGAATTCAGGTCAGGCTGCGAAATTTTCACAGTCTACCATCAACGGATGGCGCGAAGCTTCCAATAATCCGAATGCTTTGAGTTCGGACGGCTACCCCAATTATGTGACCCATCCGAATACGGATTGGTACGATGCCGTTTACCGCCCCAAATGGATGCAGGAACATACGGTCAGTCTGAAGGGGGCTGAAAAACGCACGTCTTATGCCTTGTCCGGCACTTATTTAGACAATCCCGGATTGGTGCTGGAATCCGGCGTGAAAAAATATTACTTCCGTAGTGATATCGAATCAAAAGTTACTGATTTTCTGGCGGTCGGAATGCGTGCCTGGGGATATAATTCCGATCATGACCGTAATGCTCTCAGCGATTTGTGGGGCTTGAACATGCAGAAGGTGACTCCCGGTGTATATCCTTATTACAACGGCATGTACGGTGGTCCTGAAACAAATGAAGAAGATGGCGTGGTTGGTAACCCGTTGCTGAACATGAGCAACTCTCGTGGTTACTACAAACAGAGCAAATATTATGTCAATCCGTATGTCGAAATAAAATTTCTGAAAGATTTCAAATTTTCGGCAAACTTCTATTATGATCATTTCACCAATCATCATAAATATGTACCGGCCGAGTACAAACAGCAGTACAGCTTTAACCGTTCCATGACACTCAATACTCCTCCTACCTCAACAGATATGGCTACTTTTAGAGTATATGATTGGGAATCTCGAGATAAAAGTTGGAAAACCAACTTCTTGTTGAATTGGGGGCATAAGTTCGGTACGCATGATGTGAACGTATTGATTGGTTATGAGGAATACCGTAAATGGGGCGATGAAGTGGATATCAGTAAAGAAGGTATGTCCAGTATCAATCTGACGGACTTCAATGCTATGACGGATCCTTATTATATCAGAGGCTATTCTTTCGAATATTCTTCCCGTTCGTTTTTTGGGCGTGTCAACTATGCTTATGACGATCGTTATCTGTTGGAATTGAATATGCGTTATGACGGATCTTCCCGTTTCTCTCCCGATTCCCGTTGGGGGCTTTTCCCGTCTTTGTCGGGAGGATGGCGTATTTCGGAAGAAGCTTTCATGGAAGGCGCCGATTGGTTGAATAACCTGAAGATTCGTGGATCTTGGGGTAAATTGGGAAACAATGCCATTGGAAACTATGAATGGCAGGCTCTTTATGGATCCGGTTTCAATTATGTATACAATAACAATAAAACAAACGGTCTTGCCATGACCACTTTTTCCAATTATAGTCTGGAATGGGAAGAAACCGCAATCACAAATATTGGAGTGGATTTCAGTGTGTTAAGAAGCCGCTTGAGTGGTACTGTTGAAGTATATGACAAAAATACGACCGGTATTTTGTATCGTCCGACACTTCCGGAGTCATTGAATCAGTTCACCTCTCCTTTACAAAATCTGGCCGACGTAAATAACAAAGGTATTGAATTAACATTAAACTGGAATGATCGTGTCGGCGATTTTACCTACTCGGTTTCCGGAAATTTCACATACAACAAGAATGAGGTTACAAAATATAAAGGTGAGCTTATTCGTGAATGGAGAACGGACGAAAACGGAAATAAGGTTTGGTATCAGAATGTAGGAACCGTATCGAATGGAGGTACAACGCGTATTCTGGAAGGGCATCAGATGAATGAATTTTATATGCTTAACGTATATAAAGGTACCGGTTCTTACTTCAATGGCGATGGTTCCGTTAATATCGATGGCGGCCCGAAAGACGGTGTAATCCGTACGGAGGATGATATGACCTGGTTACAGGCAATGTTTGCGGCCGGTCATTCGTTTTATCCGAACCAGGGTATCGGTAGAGATAAGATCTGGTATGGCGATATGATCTATGCGGATTATAATGGCGATGGTATTTATGGTAACGACAATGATTACGACTTTCAGGGAACTTCCAATACTCCGAAGTATTATTTTGGTTGGCAGGCCAATATGACCTGGAAGGGATTTGATTTATCGATGAACTGGGCGGGTGCGGCCGGATTCAAAATCGATTATTACAAACAAACTCAAAACAGCGTAAATATCACACATGGGTACGGCATCGGCAAAGATGTGGCTTATGACCATTATTTTTATAATCCGGAAAATCCGAGTGATCCGCGTACGGATATTTATTCGAAAACACCCCGTTTAGTCGGTACGCAAAATAGTGGACAGGCGAATGCGAATAGTACCTGGCATTTACAAAAGGGGAACTATATGAAGTTGAAGAATCTGACATTTGGTTATACTTTCCCGAAAAACCGGATGAAGGTTGCTTATATACAAAATGCACGTGTATATGCATCCGGCGAAAATTTGCTGACAATTACTAAATTTGGAGGCTCTGATCCGGAGAGAATGAGTGGCGACGGATATATGCCGATGCGTCAGTTCGCGATAGGAGTAAATGTAACATTCTAAAAAACATGAAGATTATGAATAAAAATAAATTGGGAGCAATGAAAAATGCAGTAAAACTTTTTTCGACAACCGTTTTGTCCGGTTTGTTCCTTTTCGGATGTGTTGATATGGATCTTACCCCCAAAAATCAACCGAGTGAAGGAGAAGTCTGGATTGATGCAACAATGGCGGAACAATCCGTTACCGGTGTGTACAATGGTTTGAACCACTTGTACAACGATAATTATAATATGTGGTTCGATTGCTTCTCCAGTGTTATGGATCGTGATGCCAATTGGCGTAATTTCGGTATGCTGTTCGGTTGGCAGACTACATCCGGTGATGGTCCGGGGTGGATTTGGCATGATAACTACAAATATATTATCCGGGCAAATGATGTGATCGCGAATTTGCCTACGGTAGACGGTATTACTGATGCAACTAAGGCCAGATTGGTTGCCGAATGTAAGATTTTGCGGGCTTATTGGTATTATCAACTGAATATGTTGTTCGGTGGCATACCGTATTATACGGATCCAGTCAAAAATATCGATGATGCCAAAGGAAGCCGTTTAACGAAAATGGAAACATGGGAAAGAATTATCGAAGATTTGACGGCTTGTATTAATGAATCTAATTTGCCTGATAAATATGCAGGTGGAGATTCCAATTATGGTCGTGTTACCAAAGGGGTTGCTTATGCGTTGCGCGGCAAGATTTATCTATGGATGGAAAATTGGGCTGCTGCCGAAGCTGATTTCAAAAAGGTGGGTGATTGTGGCTTCAGATTATTCGCCGATGGCGACGATGCCTACAAGAAACTGTTCAAAGAGGTGAATGAACAATGTGATGAAATGATCTTTTCCATTCAATGTATCGAGGAAGATGGCCATTGGAATTCCAAAAACCGTGGTTACGGTACCCGTTGTACATATGGTTCTATGTGGAATAACTATTTGGTGAATCCGGATTTCGTGGATTCTTACGAATGTGCCGATGGCAGCAAATTCAACTGGGAAGAGATTGTTCCCGAATATTCTAAACTCACCGTATTGGAACGCCGCGTATTTTTCTTGCGTGACAATCTGACGGCCGACGAAATTGCCGGTGCAAAAGAACAGGGCGCTAATATGGATTATTATTTGCCGGATGGGAACGAAGCACGTATTCGTAAAGCCTATGAGAATCGCGATCCGCGTTTGGAGATGACTGTTATCACACCGTATGCCCGATATCTTGGTGGCGATGGAGGCGCCGACAATTATTTCACCAGCCGTTATCCGTTCCGTAGTCAGTGGACGGAAACAACGAATCCAGATGGTTCGGTTACACGTGAACCGAATGATTTGCGAACCGATACACAAGCGATGTTCTATTATCTGATGCGTAAGTTTGTGACGGAAGGCACCAGTGAAGGTAATCAGAAAGGTACGGCAATTGATGTGCCTTTGATCCGTTACGCGGATATATTGCTGAATTTGGCTGAAGCTTTGAATGAGCAAGGCAAGACGGATGAAGCTGTCGCGGTAGTTAATCAGGTTCGTGCGCGTGCCGGTGCACAGTTGCTTAATTCGAATACTCCGACTACCGTAACCGGTCAGGCGGACATGCGCGAACGTATTCGCAATGAACGTTATTGGGAGTTGCTGGGTGAAGATTTGATGTACTATGATGAATTGCGTTGGGGTACCTGGAAGGAGAAAAAATTCGCTACTTATAACAACGGCGGCACGACGGCAGTAAACGGTTTGCGCCAGATCTGGGGACAAGCGACTTACCATTATAGTTGGGGGGGCGATCATTATTGGTTGTATCCCATACCGGAAAACGAGATTCAGATGAATCCGAATATGGTACAAAATCCCGGCTGGAATTAATTTGCGTTTAAAAATCGCAAAAATAGCCGCCTTCTTTACAGGATACTATTTTTGCGGTTCTTTTTGTTTTAATAAAAATATATTTGTTATGAAAATGAGATTTCTCTTTATGGGGATTGGTTGTGTCCTTTTTTTGACTTGCGGGAAAACGGACGATTCTAAAAAGCGGTTAACACCCGAAATGGACGATTCGCAGGTCGGCTACAATAATCCGGTTATAAGAATGGCGGCTCCGGATCCTACTGCTATCCGGACGGAAGATGGAACATTCTACCTGTATGCGACCGAAGATACACGCAATCTGCCGATATTTAAGTCGAAGGATCTGGTTCGGTGGGAAGAAGTGGGGACGGCGTTTACAAATGCTACGCGTCCTGATTTTATTGATAACAAAGAAGGGATACATGCCAGTATCTGGGCGCCGGAGATCGGATACGTCAAAGGTAAGTATGTGTTGTTTTACTCTTTGGCCAAATGGGGAAATCATTGGGTTAGTACGGTCGGTTATGCCGTTTCCGATTCGCCTGCCGGTCCGTTTGCCGCGAAGGGAAAGGTTTTCGATAGCCACGATGTGAATGTGGAAAATTCGATCGATCAATTCTTTTATGAAGAAAATGGGAGATATTATATGCTTTGGGGCAGTTTCTTCGGTATTTATATCATGGAGTTGGATATTACGGACGATTTGCTGATTACGCCGAAACTGGAAACGAAACAAAGGATAGCCGGAACCGCTTATGAAGGTATTAATCTTTGGAAACGGAACGGCTATTATTATTTGTTCGGTTCCATCGGCACCTGTTGCAACGGAGGAGAAAGTACGTATACGACGGTTGTGGCCCGTTCCGAAAGCCTGTTTGGCCCGTACGTAAATAAGAAAGGTGAAAAAATGTCGGATAACGCCCATGAAGTGCTTATCAAAGGAAACGATAAGTTTGTGGGAACCGGACATAATGCTGTCTTACAGGAAGATGACGAAAAAAATACCTGGATGCTTTATCATGCATATCAGTTGGAACGGCTGAATGCTCAGCGCCAGGTTCTGTTGGATCGTGTTTTATGGGATAAGGAAGGATGGCCTTATGTGGAAAAACAACAACCTTCCGATGGCGCTTTCCGTCCTGTTTTTAATAAGTGATTTTATGCTTTAATGTGAAAAAAAATATAATGCGTATGAAAAAAAAGTTTGTATTGTTCTTATTATGGCTTCTTATTGTTCCGGTGGGTTGCAAAGAAAGTGGCTCCGACAAAAAAAATCAAAAGCCGGATACGGAAAATTCACCGGCGGTCGTGTCGAAAACCCTGCCTCTTGCGGATCCTTATATTTTGTTTTTCGACAATATGTATTATATCTACGGGACGAATGTAGGAAACGGCTTCGACGTTTACCGCTCGAAAGATCTCGAATACTGGGAACGAGCTTCCGCATTGTCGTTGAGTCATACAAATTCTTACGGTGAGTCGAGGTTTTGGGCGCCGGAGGTCTATTATGTGGAAAAAGAGAAGCGGTTTTATATGTTTTATTCGGCGGAAGAACACATCTGTGTCGCGACCTCGGATTCTCCGTTAGGCCCTTTCCGTCAGGATGAGAAGAAACCGATTCGTGAAGAAAAGGGGATTGATACGTCCGTCTTTTTTGACGAAGACGGCAAAGCCTACCTGTATTTTGTCCGTTTCACCGACGGCAATGTCATCTGGTGTGCGGAACTGAAAGAGAACCTGACGGAGATAAAGGAGGAAACATTGGTGCAATGTTTCAAAGCAGAGGAACCATGGGAGTTGATAGCGCCTAAGGTTGTAGAAGGGCCTTCCGTTTTTAAACAAAACGGCATCTATTACATGCTGTATTCGGCCAATGATTATAAAAGCCAGGATTATGCAGTAGGTTTTGCCGTTTCCGAATCTCCTTTCGGCCCATGGAAAAAATATGAAAAGAATCCTGTCCTGCATAAAAATGACGGATTAGTGGGGGTAGGCCATGGCGCTCCTTTCTACGATCAGGATGGGAAAATGCGTTATGTTCTTCATGCGCATAAAAGCCGGACGGAGATACATCCGCGTAATACCTATATTGTAGATATGGCTGTGAAAGACGGCCTTATTTCGTTAGGCGGAAATTTTGTCCATCCTGTTGTGGTAAGTAAACTTCCCGATAACATTTAATTTGAGGGATGCAAACGGAAATCGTACGGACGGAAGACGGTTCGCACACCTTGCGTGCGACGGAGATTGACGAATGTTATCATTCGACCCATGGCGCGGTGCAGGAATCGATGCATATTTTTATTCGCGCCGGATTGCTTGCTTTTCCGCAACAGGCATCCGGCGGGACAAATGTCCTGGAAACAGGTTTCGGTACGGGATTGAACGCGTATCTGGCGTTGTGTGAGGCGGAAAAATCGAAACGTCCCATCCGCTACACTTCGTTGGAATTATATCCGCTGGCGGCGGATGAAGCTATGCGGTTGAATTATCCGGAAATGCTTCGGGCGGACAGGCATTGGTTTGAAAAAATACATGATTCGCCCTGGGGCGCAGACGAAGTAATTACGCCGTATTTCACATTGTGTAAGGTGCAGGCGGATTTCACGCAATATGAGTTACAGGGGTGGTATGATGTGATTTTTTTTGATGCATTTTCTCCGGAAAAGCAACCCGAACTGTGGACGGAAGACGGTTTTCGAAAAATATATGCACATTCGGTTCCCGGAGCCGTACTGACAACATATTGTGCAAAAGGATCCGTCCGCAGGGCGCTGCAATCGGCCGGCTTTGTAGTGGAACGCCTGCCCGGGCCGCCGGGAAAACGGGAGATATTGAGAGGAAAGAAAGGTTCATGAAGTTTGCCCGGCTATGGGTGTGCGTTGTGGGCCGGGCGGGCGGCAGCCTCAGTGATCTTTCGATTTTAACAGTTCCGATTGCATAATGTTGGACGGAGGCCTTTGGTTTCGTAACTCTTCCGCCATAAATTCCATATAGGGATACACATGTTTGAAATACAGTTTAAGTCCGGGACAGAGATAGTTTAGCCCATATTCCCCGTCGGGAGTTACGGCGATCCGGTTTTTGGGACATTCGCCGTTGCAGAGGTTCAGAAACGGGCAGGTACGGCATTGCCGGGGCAGGCGGTCGCGTTTGTCGTTTCCGAAACGTTTCTGCTCATTGGAAAGCGTAATGCCGACAAGCGAATCGTGCAGGACGTTTCCTCTGCGGTATTCGGGATATACAAAATGGTCGCATGCGTAAACGTCGCCGTTATGCTCCATTGCGAGGGCGTGTCCGCATGTCTTGGCGTAGATGCATACGCCCGGTTGTTCGTTGACCATTCCGGCTAATGTGGCGTCGAACAGTTGCACATAATATTTGCCTACGTCATGGCGCACCCATTCGTTGAACATGCGGATGTAAAAATTCCCGTACGCAACCGGATCTACAGACCAGGAGGCAAGTTCGCCGTCTGCCGGTCGGTCTTCGGGCGTGAGCATCTCCAGTCCGTCGCCGCGTGTGCCCAAGCGTTCGACGATGGGTGAAAACTGCATATAGCGGCTTCCTATTTCCTTAAAAAAGCGGTAGATCTCTATCGGATGACCGACGTTGTAGTCGTTGACGACGGATAATGTATTGAACTCGACACCATGCTTTTGCAAAAATTCAATGCCCCGCATGACACGCCTGAACGTGCCCCTTCCCCCGCAATCTTTGCGATAGTAGTCGTGAATCTTTTCCGGGCCGTCAATGGATATGCCGACCAGAAAGTTGTTGTCTTTAAAAAAACGGCACCATTCGTCGTTGAGCAGCAAGCCGTTTGTTTGTATGCAGTTTGATATTTCGCGTCCGCGTCCGTATTGTTGTTGCAGGCGTACCGCTTTGCGGTAAAAATCAATGCCGCGAAGCAACGCTTCGCCTCCATGCCATGTGAATTGTACAAAGGGTGACGTCTGGCAATGGATGTATTCATTCGTGAAACGTTCGAGTATCCCGTCCGGCATCCTGTATCCCTTGCGTTCTGCAAACAATTCGCTTTTTTCTAAGTAATAGCAGTATTCGCAATCCATGTTGCACGCCGGGCCGACGGGTTTTGCCATTACATATACCGGAAAAGAAAGCGGACTAAAGTATAATGTATCTCCCATATTTGAGTTTGTTTTCTTTCCACGTTTAGTAAAGGTTGTACGTTGTTCCGGTCACTTTGAACTCGGTGCGCCGGTTGTACTGGTCGGCGATCTCCTGTTGTTCGGGCGTCAGGGTAAGGACAAATTCTTCCGTCAGGACAGAGCCTTCCGTCAGGAAATCATTATCTTCCGCCATCCTTTTTGTCACCGTTTTAGGTTCGGACTTGCCGTAACCTTTGGCCGCCAGGCGGTCTTTCGGAATGCCGGCTTCTATTAGGTAGTCAACGACCGATTGCGCCCGGCGCTGTGCCAGTCCTTCGTTGTATTTTTCGGATCCTTTCCGGTCTGTATGCGCTCCCATTTCTAATGTCACATTCGGATTGTCGTTTAACACTTTAATGATATCATCCAATGCGTCTTTCGATTCGGGACGAAGCGTCGCTTTGTCGAAGGCGTAAAATATGTTTTCTACCACTGTCGGCTTGTGTATCGGCGACAGGTAAAAATCGACGTAGTATGTTTCGTTTTTTTCATCGGGATCTGTTTTCAATTCGAAATTCTGGTTCAGGTAGCCCGGTGCGCTTGCCATCATGACATAACTGATGTTGCGTTCGAGTTGTACCTTGTATGAGCCGTCCGGTTTGGCCAATACTTTTTCGTTCAGTCCGTCTTTCCCGACTATGCGCACAACCGCACCTTCGATCGCATATTCTTCGGCATCGGATACATATCCTTCGATGAAGATCGTAACGGTCGGACGTTCCAACGAATAGATGTGATCGTATCCGCGTGCATCATTCCGGTTTGATGAGAAAAAGCCCTTTTCCCGTTCTCCTTCGAATGTGATGCCGAAATCGTCGCCCATTGAGTTGATGGGGCTTCCCATATTTTCTACGTGCCATACGCCCAGGCTGTCCATTGTGGCTTTGAAGAGGTCGAGTCCTCCCAGGCCCGGATGTCCGTTGGATGCGAAGTACAGGGTGACGGAGTCGCGCACGTAGGGAAACATTTCATCGCCTTCCGTATTGATTTGCGGCCCCAGGTTTTCAATTCCTCCGAAGTCATTCGCGCCGACCAGCCTTGCGCGAAAAATGTCCTTGCCCCCGTAGCTGCCCGCGTCGGATACGAAGTAGAGGTATTTCCCGTCGGGTGATACGGAAGGGTGTCCTGTGCTTGTAACGGAATCTTTTACTAAGTTTGCCCGCTCGCCCTGTCCCCACGACGCTCCGCTGCGCGTGGAGATGCGGATCTCCGAAGGACGCGAACTGACCGGGTCGCTTTCGCAATAGGTGTAGTACATCGTGTTTCCGTCGGCGGATATGGAGGGGGCGCCTTCATCATATATCGTATTGATGGCGTCTTCGAGTTCGACGGGCTTTTTCCAGGCGCCTTTTTCATCTTTTTCAGAGAGGAAAAAGTTGTTGGTTAATTGTCCCGTTATATTACTGACCGAGTCTTTGCTGACTTTTTTTGCCCGCGATGAGGCGAAATACAGTTTGTTGTAGTCTTCTCCCGCAAGCATCGGGCTAAATTCTCCATGCCGGGAGTTGAAAATATCCATTTTCTTTACCTCATACGGCGTCGGGTTATTTTTCATCTCTGCGGCAATCCGGCACCCTTCGAGGCCGTTTATCGCCGGTGTGCTTTCCGGATTTTGTTCCAGAAATCCGTTATAATAAAGGATAGCTTCGCTGTATTTCCCTCCCTGATGATAGGCTTGCGCCATTCGCAGGTTTAACAAACTGTCCGGATAGTTATACCGTAATGCGTTTAAGTAAGCGCTTGTTGCGCGTTGCACATTGTTGATTTTCTGATAACATAAACCCATGCGGTAGGCTATGTAGGCCCGTTTATCACGTTCGGTCGCTTTGGCTTTTGCATATAACTTGCGATACATCTCTGCCGCTTCGTAGTATTCCCCGATGTGTTGTTTTTCTTCGGCCACACTGAGTTTGACCGTCTTGCATGAGAAAGACAGTATGCCTAACGCGATGATTACTATATATCGAATGATGCGCATACTCATAGAAACGGGAAAACGTTTGTTTTATTATGATTTGAACGTTGTATTATTCAATCAATAGAGAGCTGTCCCCATAGCTCAAAAATCTGAAATCATGTTCCAACGCATAGTCGTAGATCTTTTTCCAGTCGCCTTTCACAAAGGCGGAAACAAGGAGCAGAAGCGTACTTTTAGGCTGGTGGAAGTTGGTTATCATATGGTTTACGATCTGAAATTTGTATCCGGGAACGATGATGATCTGCGTGGAGGCGGTCAGTTTGTCCGAGTTTTTTTTGTCCATATAATGCAGGATATTTTGCAGGGCTTCTTTTGCGGATATCCGGGGGTATTTGTTTTCGTAGGGCGTCCATTGTTTTACTTCCGGCGGTGCGTCGGGAGCGGCCGCGAGTGCGGCTCCGATGTAATACAGGCTCTCGAGGGTGCGTACGGATGTTGTGCCGACCGCGGTGATGTGGCCTGCATGATCGATCAGTCGGCTGATGGTTGAGCGCCTGACCGAAATATATTCCGTATGCATCTCATGTTCGCCGATCGTATCCGTTTGTACGGGTTTGAATGTTCCGGCGCCGACGTGGAGGGTTACTTCTTCCCGGATGAATCCTTTCCGGTCGAGTGACTCCAGTACTTCGGGCGTGAAATGCAATCCTGCCGTCGGTGCGGCTACCGACCCCTTTATGCTGGAGTAAACGGTTTGATAGGCCTGCAAATCGGACGGTTCCGTTTCGCGGTGCAGGTAGGGTGGGATAGGGAGTACGCCGGCTGCATCCAGTATGTCGGCAAAAGTGTAAAGGGGAGGGGAGGGCGTTGTGCCGGGCAGGATTTCCCACCGGAACAGGATGCTGTGCGTTTGTCCGCAGGTTTGTTTGCGTTCCGCCGTCAGCACGACATGGGTGTTTCCGATAACCAAAGTGCGTTTTAGCGTAGCTTCTTTCCATCGTTTGAGGTTTCCTACAAGGCAAGTCCAACGGCATTGCCCGGACGACTGAAAGTTTAGGGCATAGTCGCGGGGATCTTCCGGTTCGAGGCAGAACACTTCGATACGCGCCCCCGTATCTTTTGTAAAGAGAAGCCTTGCTTGGATCACACGTGTGTTGTTATAGACGATGAGCGATTTCCCGGGCAGGAAATCCGGCAACCGGTTGAAGGCACTTTCTTTGATTTCTCCGTTTCTGTATATCAGCAGTTTCGATTGATCGCGCTTGTTGAGCGGAAATTTAGCAATGCGTTCGTCGGGCAGCGGATAGTTGTAGTTGTTTATGTTCGTTTGCCGTATAAAATTCAATACTCCGTTTTCTTTTTCAGGCATGTAGTTTTTTTTGCCGCAAAAATACGAACATTTTTGTTAAGCTGTGAAACGGGATCGGATTTATTTTGTTACGGATTTTCATCCGCATCATTTTTTTTCCGTTTTTTATGATAAAAACCGTATTTTTGCGTCTTAATCGTGATAAATTTATGAGAAAAGAAGATTTTACGGATGCTTCCGTACCGCAAAAAAAGAGGCTGGAAATAGGTGATAAGGTGCGTTTTCTGAATAATGTGGGAGGTGGGGTTGTAACCGCTTTTCATGGAAAAGACCAGGTGCTGGTAGAAGATGAAAACGGATTTGACGTACCGGTACTTATTGTCGAATGTGTTGTGGTTGGGGAGGCCGACCGCCGGATGGAGAACAGGGAAGCGGAACCTTATATTCCGCCGAAAAAAGTAGCCGTACCGGCCGGCGATAAACCGGTGAAAGAAGCCGCAAACACTCCTGACCGGACGGCTTACTCATTTGAAGAAACACTTCAGGGGGAACGCCTGAACGTGAGTTTTGCATTTTTGCCCCTGGAGCCGAAAAATTTTATGCAAAGCCCTTTCGAGTCGTATCTTGTTAATGAGAGTAACTACTATTTGTACGTCAACTATATGAGTTGTAAAAACAGCAGTTGGACAAGCCGTTATCATGGGTTGATAGAGCCGGATACGAAGATTTTCATCGAAGAATTTGAGAAATCGGCATTAGGCGAATTGGAGCATATCTGTGTGCAGGTGATGGCTTTTAAAGAAGGGAAACCTTTTTCGCTGAAAAACGCAATGTCGATCGAACTGCGTCCGGATACGGTGAAATTTTATAAATTGCACTGTTTCACCAAGAATGATTTCTTCGATGAAGATGCATTGATTATTCCGCTTATAACGAATGATGCGCCGGAAAGGCAAATGCTTGTTTCCGCTACCGATATTCGGGAAGCAATGTACGAAAGGGGCAAAGAGGAAGTCCGCACACCGAAACCGGTTGTCAAAAAAACAAAGCCTGCGGAGGCCCCTGTGATAGAAGTAGATTTGCATATCAACCATTTGATGGATACTACTTCGGGGATGAGTAATGCGGATATCCTGAATTATCAGCTATCCCGGTTTCATGAGGTAATGAAAGCGAATATCGGAAAGAAAGGGCAGAAAATAGTTTTTATCCATGGGAAAGGCGAAGGCGTTCTGCGTGCCGCATTGGAGAAGGAACTTAACAGCACTTATAAGCATCACTCCCGCTTTCAGGACGCCTCTTTTCGGGAGTATGGTTTCGGGGCGAAAATGGTTGTTATCCATTAAAATAGCAGGGATAAAATGGAAATAGAACGTAAATTCCGGGTCGGGAATAACTCTTTTGCGGAGGAGGCGTTTAAGGCGTTGCGTATTGTTCAGGGGTATATATGTGCGGATGCGGAACGTTCGGTACGTGTTCGTATCTGTGGCGGAGAAGGTTTCCTGACAATAAAAAGCGCGTCAAACGGACGGGGCTGGAGCCGTTATGAATTTGAGCAACCGATTGCATTGAAAGACGCCGAAGAACTGATGAAGCTTTGTTTGCCGGGAGTGATCGATAAGGTTCGCCACTATGTGAAAGCGGGTAGTCACACCTGGGAAGTCGACGTGTTTCATGGAGCAAATGAAGGGCTTGTTGTGGCCGAGATCGAATTAGAATCCGAAGAGGAAGTGTTTGAACTCCCCCCCTGGGTGGCCGACGAGGTTAGCGGCGATCCGAGATATTATAATATGATGCTGGCTAAACATCCGTATGCCGAATGGGATACATTGTGATAGGATGCCGAATATGCATCTGTTGTAAGATGATATATGTTATTTGTAAAAAAAAGACAAGCAAAATGTAACCTATCGGGGAACTTTGTAGTCATATATCCGAAAACAAATTAATAACAATTTTAATAAATGAAATTATGGAAACTGTTGGAGGTCTTTTAGTAGGAGCATTGGCTATCATTTGTATATTTGGTTTGCCTATTTTAGCGGTAGCATTTGTACTCGTGAAATTGATTACGTCTAATAACAAGGAACGGTTAGAGTTGGCCCGTCATGGAATTGTACCGCCGGTACAGGCAAAACCTTCGCCAAACAAATACCGGTCATTGCGGAACGGAATCCTTTGTCTTGGGATTGCTGTTGGTCTTGTCGCCGGTATTATTATTACATCATGCAAAGGATGTGAATATTATGTGGAATTTCTGATTATCTGTTCTTCGACAATTTTGTGTCTTGGTTTATCATACATCGTATTCTATTTGATCGTGAAAGATAAGAATATGGAAAATGAAGCAGAATAATGGACGAAAAACTGCAGATACAAAAAGTGCTGAAAGGGGATCATTCCGCTTTCGGCTACTTTGTTGATACATATCAGGATATGGCTATGACGATAGCTTATCGTGTTTGCGGTAATATGCAGGATGCCGAAGATATTGTGCAGGATTCTTTTGTAAAAGCCTTCCATAATCTTCATGCGTTTAAATCAGACAGTAAATTCTCCACATGGTTTTACCGGATTGTATATAATACAGCGATAACGGAAATCAAAAATTTTTTACATAATGTTCGGTTTATAGATTATGAACAAATGGAAATTGCTGATTCGTATGCTGATTTTGATACGTTGGCCCAGATAGAAGAAGATGAAAAAAAAGAGTTATTAAACAAGGCATTGGATAGAATGCCACGTGATGAAAGTTTGATTCTTACGCTTTTTTATCTGGAGGAAAATTCAATAAAGGATATTACAAAAATTACAGGTCTTACGGAATCCAATATTAAAGTAAAATTACACCGCGCACGTAAACGGATGTATGATATGATGACAGAGCTTATGAAACAATAAAGAAAATAAGATGATGGATAAGAAAAGTATAAATATGCAGGATGATCGGATAAGAGCGTTTTTCTCCGGTACGAAAGTAAAGGCGGGGGTAAATCTTAAATTCCGTATCATGCAACAGATTGAAACGGAAAGTGTCTTAGCCGGAAAGAAATCAAAGAGCAAAAGTGTAATGCCTTCGATTTGGAGTATGGTATCGGTTTTGGGCATTATGTATGCACTGATTGCCATTGTTGCAATAGGCGTTTATCTTACGGGAGGAAAAAGTGCGCTGGAATCGGTCACCTTCTTTGTTCCGGTCATACTGATCGCTTCGGTCTGCGGCTTTTTTCTGATGATATCAATTTTTGATGACAGGAGAAGAATCAAAAAGCAGTTGACAATGCACAATTGACCATGAAAAGTTTTTGGTTTCTTTACGAAATTAAGGATCGTTTTCTTTGGGAAGCAGAATGACTTTTGTAGCTTCGCTTCGTGAAAATGTATATTCGCGAAGCGGAGCTGTTTCAATACGTAAAAAAGGGGAGGAGGTTAATCAAGGAAACGCTTGGTTATTCCTTCGAATGCGTCAATACGCCGGTCTCTCAGGAATGGCCACCAGCGGCGTACCTGTTCGCTTCTTTGCAGGTTTATATCCACTACTTTGATTTCTTCCCTGTCGTCCGGAGCCTGTGATATGATCTCTCCCTGCGGGCCGCAGACGAAACTGTGTCCCCAGAAGCGGATGCCGTTCGTTTGCCCGGACGGGTCGGCCTCCTGTCCGATGCGGTTTACGGCGATCAGGTGCAGTCCGTTCGCGACGGCATGACCGCGTTGAACGGTCTGCCATGCCTCCTGCTGACGCCGTTTTTCATCCTCACCGTCGCTGCTTTCCCAGCCTATAGCGGTTGGATAGACCAGCAAGTCGGCTCCTTTCAGGGCCATCAAACGTGCGGCTTCGGGAAACCACTGATCCCAACACACAAGAACGCCTAAATTGCCGACGGAGGTTTTGATCGGTTCAAACCCCAGATCCCCCGGCGTAAAATAAAATTTTTCATAATATGCGGGATCATCAGGAATGTGCATTTTCCGGTATATACCGGCTATGGAACCGTCTTTTTCGAACACAACCGCTGTATTATGATATAATCCGGGCGCACGTTTTTCGAAAAGAGATGCGGTGATCACAAGTTCTAATTCCTTAGCCAGCTTTCCGAACCTTTCGGTCGACGGGCCGGGAATCGTTTCCGCCAGGTCGAAGAGTCCGGTATCTTCCGTTTGACAAAAATACAGGCTGTTATGTAACTCCTGTAATACAATCAGCTCCGCACCTTCTGCCGCACATCTGCGTATACCGTTCTCCAGCCTGTTGACATTATCACCGGTGTCTGCCGTATTGTGTTGTTGTATGAATCCTGTTTTCATTTCTTTATTTTTTATTCATTGCCTGTATTGTGATGGGCCTGCCGTCCTTTGCCGTCGTTCGGAATGGTCGCAGAGGCCGGACGCCTGTAAGCGCCCCCAAAGATAGAAAATTCGGAGCAATCGGCAAGTTATTCCTCATTCTGCTTTGCC
>JAIRSF010000092.1 GCA_031255595.1 Tannerella sp. | reverse complement strand
GTCGAAATCGTGTTGTAATGAGGCTTTCGCTCAGAGTAACCGTCATGAATCTGTTTCACGAACAATGGCCCGCGCTCCCAAAAAAAGGACATGATTTCTTCTTCTTTTGCCGTCAATCTTTTCATCGTTTCAAAAATTATGTCGCAAATATAACTATATCTTTTAGTAATTCAACTAAAAGTTGTAGTTAATAAACTATAAAAGATAGTTTGCCTTGATTATAGAGACTTTACTCTAATTGTATAGTGTAAGCCCTTCTCACCAAAAATGTCATTTATGGAATATTAAAAATCATTTTTTATATCCCATATTTTATGATATGAGATATTTTTGCAATCATTTTTAGTACTGTTTTTTTAATGAAGATGCTATGAGAACATATCTGATTGCTTTTATTGGTTTTTTATTTGTGAATTTCGCTTATAGCCAGACCGGCGAATTGTGTAAAGCGGAAAATCTTTGCTGTAATCATCTTTCGGCTCCTATCGGGATAGATGATCCCAACCCCAGATTATCATGGATGTTAAACGATACCCGCAACGGTGCAAAACAAACATCTTACCAGATCATAGTCGGAACAGACTCGGCTGCCGTAGCGGGAGGAAAAGGGAATGTCTGGGATTCGGGAAATCTGCAATCCGATGCGATCATGGCGACCTATGCGGGACAAGCGCTGAAACCGTTCACGCGCTATTTCTGGAAAGTCAATATCCGGGACAAAGATCAGGTGCAAAGTTCATCTCCGGTGAGTTCGTTTGAAACAGGCATGATGGACATAAAAAACTGGCAGGGAGCATGGATATCGGACAGGCATGATCTCAACTACAAACCGGCGCCCTATTTCCGCAAAGAGTTCAAAACGGATAAAAACATAAAATCGGCAAGGGCGTATATAGCGGTTGGCGGTTTGTACGAACTTTACATCAACGGCGAGAAAATCGGTAATCACCGGCTTGACCCGATGTTTACCCGTTTCGACCGGCGCAACCTGTACGTGACATACGATGTGACGGCGCAGTTGCAGAACGGAAACAATGCGATCGGCGTGTTGTTGGGAAACGGATGGTATAACCATCAATCCATAGGGGTATGGAATTTTCACAATGCGCCATGGCGTAACCGCCCGGCTTTCTGCCTTGACCTGAAGGTCACTTACAGCGACGGAAGCGTGGAAACGATCAGTACCGGATTGGATTGGAGAGTATCTTCGGGACCGGTTATCTTCAACAGCATCTATACGGCGGAACATTACGACGCCCGCTTAGAAGACGACGGATGGAACAAACCCTCCTTCGATGATTCCAAATGGGGACGCGTCATCTACCGATCCGTTCCTTCGGATGTTATTTCGGCACAACAACTGCATCCGATCCGAAATGTCGAAACGATTCCGGCCAAAACGGTTAAAAAGATGGACGACTCCACTTATTTGTTCGATTTTGGACGCAACATAGCAGGTGTTACGAAAATTAAAGTGTCAGGCGATGAGGGTACAATCGTTAAGATAAAACATGGAGAACGGCTGTATGACAACGGATATATCGATATGACGAATATTGACGTGTATTACCGGGGTGATCGGGAGGCCGATCCGTTCCAGACGGATATCCTGATCCTGAGCGGAAAGAAAGAAGATGAATTTATGGCCAGATTTAATTATAAAGGTTTCCGTTATGCCGAAGTAATTAGCAGCAAGCCGTTGAACCTGGATATAAACAGCCTGACCGCCTATTTTATGCACAGTGATGTGCCTGCCGTTGGGGAGATCAAAACGTCTGATCCGCTGATAGACCGCTTGTGGCAGGCTACGAATAATGCGTATTTATCGAACCTGATGGGATACCCGACAGATTGTCCCCAACGCGAAAAGAACGGCTGGACGGGCGACGGGCATTTTGCCATCGAAACGGCCCTGTATAATTTTGACGGGATAACCGTCTATGAAAAATGGCTGGCAGATCATCGGGACGAACAACAACCGAATGGTGTGCTTCCCGATATTATCCCGACGGGAGGATGGGGCTACGGTACGGACAACGGGCTGGACTGGACGAGTACGATTGCCGTCATCCCATGGGAAATTTACATGTTTTACGGCGACAGCAGGTTACTGGCCGACTGTTATGAAAGCATCAAGCGTTATGTGGATTACGTAGACCGCACAAACCCCGGACATCTGACAACGTGGGGACGCGGAGATTGGGTTCCCGTAAAATCGCGTTCCAACAAGGAGCTGACGTCTTCCGTTTATTTCTATGTAGACACAAAAATACTGGCGCAGGCTGCCGGGTTATTCAACAAACCCGATGATTACAACTATTATTCCGAATTAGCCGAAAAGATCAAAGAGGCCATTAACGCCAAATTTCTCGACAGGTCTGCCGGTATCTATGCCGGCGGAACACAGACGGAATTGAGCGTAGCCCTCCATTGGGGCGTTGTGCCGGATGATCTGGTACAAAAAGTGGCCGACAACTTAGCCGGGAAAGTGAAAGAAGCAGGGTTTCATCTGGATGTAGGCGTATTGGGTGCCAAGGCGCTGCTGAATGCGTTAAGCCGGAACGGACATATTGAAACCGCCTATAAGGTGGCGGTACAGGACAAATATCCGTCGTGGGGCTGGTGGATTGTAAACGGGGCGACTACCCTGCTGGAGAACTGGGACTTGCAGGCAAAACGTGATATTTCGGACAACCACATGATGTTCGGTGAAATAGGCGGTTGGTTTTTCAAAGGGCTTGGCGGCCTTTACCCCGACCCGAAACAACCCGGATTTAAACATATTATCTTACAGCCGAATTTCATCAAAGGCTTGAACCGGTTTGAAGCGAAACGCAAATCTCCCTACGGCATGATTGTTTCCAAATGGGAAATAAAAGGAAAAAACATCGTATACAACATTGAAATTCCGGCGAATAGTACGGCAACACTCTATTTGCCCGATTATATAAAAGGAGAAAAAACGATGCGGTTAACATCGGGCAAACATTCATTGAAACTTCAATTCGGCAAATGAAAAATACCAATCAATGTCATAACTCATATATTTGAAATTCCTGTTTTACTGAACAGTAACATACAAGCCTGTTACCCACAAGACAGATCGAAGTGTACCAAGCGTCCGGAAGTTGATACGCGTCGATGAAACGGAAATTGCCGTTTTCAAACACCAGCCTTGCAATACGGTTGCAGTATGGTCGATTATCCGAATCATGATAGATGTGCAACAGATACACAATATCTCCGGAAACCGCGATATCATAAAATAACTTATAGCCTTTTTTTCCGTTTGCCGGATTTTTTTCCTGTTCCTGTTTTTTGAATAAAAGGCGACTACTGAACAAATGGTTGTCAATACGCCTGTCCAACAATATTTTGCCTTGACGGTCGTACAACGCAAGCAACGGCTCGTCCGCTTTTATCGACAGGATGTTGTTTCCGAAAAGATACAGCAACCTCTCGGCGGATAGCATGTTATCACCACTTTCCCGGCGGGTTCCAAACCCAAACCGGCGATTCATGCCGGCATCATATTTGACCAGCGGAAATGGATCTATAGGGGAGCACACATAGATACATTTTGATTCATCCATACAATATCTGTCCGGGAAAGTAATTATCTCTTCTTTTCTCACCGTTTCGACGAATTTGCCGCCCGTCGTAAGGACGCTCAAATCTCCGTTATTGCAGTTTAAGGCATACAATGTATCGTTCAGGCAGACAATTCCACCCAGAGCGGGAAATTCTCCGGGGCCCTGTCCACGAGTACCGATACTTCCCTGATAATTCATATCCAAATCAAATTTCAACACTCTGCCATTGTATGTATCCGATGCGTATATATGTTTGGTATCATGGATGATACCGTAAACATCCTTGAAAAAAGTGCTGTCGTTCAATTCTTCAACAGTCAGACAGGGTTCTATACAAACAATACTTGCCGTATTTTGCTTACACGAATGTAAGAATAGAACCACAAAACAACAAAAAGAAATTACTTTAATATCCATATTTTTCATTAATTTTCCACAGTATCTCCATTTTCTAAAACATGCCCCAAAGATAATACAAAATATTTACCATTTTGCATTATTTTGTACCGGATTTGTCGACAAGTTATGCCTTTTGCTTACTTGCCGATGACAACTCTTCGGAACAGCTTGAAAAATAATAAGTTATATGATGATAATTCTCTTTCAGACGCTGTTCAATATCAGCTACAAACAGGATATTTTCGTTTTCCGCGTAATCCGGAAAAACCTCTTTTAAATTATTTAAATAAAAGGAGGAATGTGTCAAATAAGCGCTCTTTTCAGAATCGCACCGTACCTAATTTTTTGGATATCGCGCGAATACCTGATTCTATTTTTTTTCGTTGTTCTCCGGAGGCAAAAGCCAGCCCGGATTTATATTTACGCAACAGGGATGAATTTACCCCGATCTCTAAAGCCAGTTCAGAGACATTGAAAAAGGGATATGTTTTAAAAAAACCGGAAAAATCGTACTTGTATTCAAATTCTATTTTCCCCTTATGCAAAAGATCCGGAACCGGACGTTTTTCTTCTTCGTAATATTCCAGTATAGATTCCAAATTTTCATGAAGATTTTCCTTTGCTTCTTTTTCCGTCAATCCGTATCCATACAAAGCAACCCCCGTCAAATCGGGACAATAGATACCATACCCCCCGTCTGACGCTTTCTCAATAATTGCAACCGTTTTTTTCATCTGCATATTTATTAAATTTTAAAAGTCAAAATAAGAAGAAGATGAGTCATTTTAGCCCCGCTTCTTTCATGATCGCTTCCAGTGTCCCTTTCGGGACTTCTTTTCCCGGATGGCGACCGACCGGAACCGGTCTGTCAAAATCGGGATGGACATATTTTGTATGTTTTTTTCCTTCTTTTTTTTGCCATCCGTTTTCTTCCAGTAATCGATACAATTCTGAAAATTTCATGTCAAAACAAAGTTCGTTAAACAAAAAAACGCGCTCATCCGACACAGCAAAAGTAACATATTCGTTCCAAGCGGCCAAATAAAAACAGGAAAAAGAAATAAACGTTTCATTTGAAATGGTATTTGAGGATGATAGGATTGGCGTCCAGATGAATCAGTTGCTTGTATTCCTTTAGGCTTTCTTCATCCAACATGCCTTCCGTGACGTACTGTTCCAGTTCACCCGGATTGCAGTAACCCAATACGTAGTCGTTGGTTATGATGATCGGGACAAAGAGTACCTGTTCCGTAAAGTGAGGAATGTATTTACACGCACCGGAGGACTTGTCGTATATCGCATTAATAAGCTCCCCCTTGAACTGGATCAGTGCGATCACATAACGATTGTTTTGCCCTGAGGCAATCATCCGACAGGGAAATTTGGCTTTGGCTTCTTCGAACATCTGGTAGGGATTATTCTTCGATCCACTTGAAAAACCGGCGTGTCTTCCCTCCCGGTTGTACTTGCCGAAATCCCAGGCATACGATTCCT
>JAIRSF010000062.1 GCA_031255595.1 Tannerella sp. | reverse complement strand
TCCCGTAGCCGGGCAATTTTTCGTACACCTTTGCGGTACAGCCAGTTTGTAAGCAAAATGAGCGCTACCTGCACGATGAACAGGAACAGGAACAAAGCGCACCGTTTTATAAACTGTTCGAGGCCGTACTGCTTTTGTAAATCCCTGATTTTGTCGCACACCTTTATATTTGCCGCATGGGCCAGTTCGTCGCGTGTTGTATTTTCCCAGAGGGCATCCTGATCCGTAAACGAAGCGATCACCTCATTGCCATACATGATATCGGTCGTAATATCCGTACTTTCCAAATAAACGGAATCCGGTTGCACCATAAAACGTTTCCCCAAACGGAGGATCGCGTCGCTTATATTTCCGGCACGCACTTCCGGGAGGAGGCCTCCCCGTTTGGCATATAAACAAAAGAGCGTATCTTCGTCGACAACCACCGGATAACCTTTTGTAATATTTTTCAACGAATCAATCCGGTCACGCTGTTCCCGTCGTTTGATGGAATCCTGCACAATCGTTTCCATTCGGACAGTCTCCAGTTCCAGCCGAAGATTCATCTCATTCCGGCGAGCTTCTTCCAGTTCGTTTCGCAGGGTTGCCATCCCTAAAGAATCCGTCATAACGGAAGCGGAATCAACAGAGGCCGTACGGTCTTCGCGTAACAGATCGGAAAGAGTTTTTTCCGATTGTGCATGGATTTTCATATTCACGAATATAAAAACCGTCAAAAAGAGAACATTATATATTTTCATAATCAACATAGAATTATCGCAGCAAATATATAACTTAATAAAGAACCTGTTTAAATTTTTCATGGAAAAATTTAAACAGGTTCTCGGAGGGGGAGGTCTGCGTTACGGTTTACCTCACAATCTTCTGCGTCCGGCCGCTACCTCGCCATCACCGTTAATGATGAGAGTGTACTCACCGGGATCGCCGGTAAGTGTCCACGTACAGCCTCCGGTCGAACCGGAGGCTACTACGTCTTGTGCAAACCCGGCTAGGGGAGCCAGGTCAGCACAAATAGCAAGAATAACATTTTCATCATTTCCATAGGTTTTATTGTTAAATTAAGTTGCTTCGTGGGGTTGTTTTTTTTCTTTTCCGGAATCTTATCCGACTGTTTGATAACGTTACATTTATTTGAGTAATGAAACGATCCCCTTCCCGTCATTCCGGATGCAGTGGAGAAAAGAACCTGTTCAAATGTCCCGCCGGAAAGTTTAAACAGGTTCTCGGAGAGGAAGTCCGCGTTACAACCGGACACAGAGGGGGGGTTACTTTTTTCTGCGTCCAACCGCTATCGCTGCGTACGATCAGTACACCGCGCGGCAAAGGGTTCAAGTCGAACAAGGCCTCGCCTTCCGTCTTTTGCACACGATAAAGCATCTTACCGACCATCTTTCTCTTACATCAATCTTATCCGACTGTTTAATAATGAATGATTTTTCGCCTCATCCTGTATTTCTCCGTATAACATGCAAAAGAACTTTGAATTCAGTACAGCCGAACCGGGCATCCCATACTATGTCACGAATCAAATGGTTTACACCGTCGAGATATAGCCCCGGACGTCGATTTGTAGAGACTTGGCGTGCCAAGTCTCTACTGCCGCTGTGTTCTTCATCCACACAACATCATTTATAAAAAATGATTCCATTAATCTATAGAACATCACAGCTGCTTTGCGGCAAATGTATCATTCAAATACATGCATAATATCCCAAATTATACTTTGAAACAAATTTTTTTTTAAATAGCTCGAAACTAAACGTATACAAATACGTTAAAAATTGTGTGCGGCCCCGCGCATCACATGAAAATATTTTTATACCTCTGCCGGTAGAGCTTTGAGTTGAAGAAAACGAGGCCGAAAGAATAAAGATCGAAGGTGACGGAAACGGCAGGATGGGCGCAGATTTTTTTCCACAACTGTTTTTTTGCGGAAGAAGCGTAAATATCGCCGACCACTAAGAGGCTTTTTTCGGTGACGTACGGTAAGAGTTGCTCAAAGAAAGCAAACGAATGGTCTGTTTGCCGCGCCTCGTCGCCGGAAGAAGCGGACGAAATGTTCCTCCAGACGATAAAAT
Organism: Tannerella sp.; assembly: GCA_031255595.1. Classification (GTDB taxonomy): domain Bacteria; phylum Bacteroidota; class Bacteroidia; order Bacteroidales; family Tannerellaceae; genus Tannerella. The sequence goes on along the minus strand of JAIRSF010000062.1, from coordinate 1,545 downwards.
CGACCTTTCCCAATAACTCGGATCCGTCAAATATTTTATCATAAACATGTATCGGAGCATGGGCATATTTCCCGACGACATTACGCGCAATAACCGCCAACGACGGCTCAGGCTCGAAAACAAGGCATGTTGTTTTTCCGGAATATGCGGTTACGTAGAGCGGCGTCAGTCCTAATCCGCTACCGATCACAAGCGTTTGCTGCGGACGGAAATAATTCGTCAGGCGGAACAACAACCGGTAACCTTGCAGCGAAAAACCTTCTTTCCGCAAGATCTTCCGAAGCGTCGAACGATCTGCGCCATAGCTGATCTTCCGCTTTTCCTGCCGCAACTGCCGCCGGATCCCTTCCAGCGTTTCATAGCAGTAGTACACCCGGCGTTCTTCGATGACAGCCGTAATCAAATCAAACGCAAACGGCGAATGAACACCATACCCGCCGCGGCAAAACAACATACGATAGAACCTGTTGAAGAATGAACGCATCTTTTACACCTTACCGAAATATTCGCCGATCGTATAGTTCAGAAACTTGTTAAAGGGATACAAAAGTTTGAACTCTTCGACCACCTCGTCCATCCAGTTCTTTGCATGGAAAAATGTTTCCGGCTTCACCGAGGATACCACAAAGCTCTTATGCTTCAATATTTCCTCGTGTGGTGTGTCCTTCGGAAAACCGTCCGGCATACGCTTCAACATTTCGCCTTCCAGTTGACCGTACACACTCTTGAACTTTTTGTTGTTGATGATCGTAATAAATTCGTCTATGTTATCATAGATATCATGCCGGAGCTGTTTCAGCATCGCAGGCTCCGGACACCAGACGCCGCCCGAAACAAACGATTCGCCGGGTTCCAGGTGCAGGTAATAGCCGCCATAGGAGCTGGTTCGCCCGCCATAAGCAGTCATATATGCGCCGAAATGCGTTTTGTAAGGTGTCTTGTCCGGCGAAAAACGTATGTCGCGGTAGATCCTGTAGATACAGCTCTTGGCGTCGAGTCCCGCAATTTCCGCATCGAAGGCGGCGATCCTGTCGATCAACTGCCCCACGATGTGGATAAATTCTTTATGCAATACCTCATAACGCGGTTTATTTTCTTTAAACCATTCGCGGTTATTATTCGCCCGCAATTCTCTCAGAAATTCAAATAGATCTTTCATCGTTTGTTAATTATTTTATTGTTCACTGTTTCGTTGTCCGCACACCGGTTTTTTCGTGCTACAAAGCTACATGAAAACACTGTGATTTCCAAGCGCATGAAGATGAAAAAGTTCCTTCCCCCGCGCCGGAGCGGATTTTCGCCTCCGCTGCCTGTCGCGTCATTGCAAGTGGAGAGCCGCCGTCCACACTGTTATTCCGAGCGGAGCGGAGGAATCTGCTCGTTGGGCTGATATTGTTGCTTTTCGTGCTTCCTTTTGATAAAAGGAGGGGTTCGTACTTTTTTCTTGATAAAAAAGTACCAAAAAATCAAGGCTTCGTCCGCTTCGCCCCGTTAAGCTTAACGCTCCGGTCGGCTGAAATCTGTGTAACTCGCTTCGCTCAAACA
>JAIRSF010000031.1 GCA_031255595.1 Tannerella sp. | reverse complement strand
CTGTTCGACTTTTATAGTCATATTCAATTTAGTTTTTAAAAATAATTTTAAAATTTACTCTCCGATGCCTCTTTTTTCGACTTTTCGAAATTAAAGGTTTTTGGAGGAGACTCAAAATTACGACATATAGATGCAAATAACAGTCGAAGGTTGAAAGTTATTTTCCCCTCTCACAGCGATTCAAGAATTAAATAATATTTTCCGGCGTAATTTTGCCGAATGGGTTTATCTGCAATTCTGCCCGGGTGGAATGTGGGTTTGAGGAATAGGGAGGGGCTTACGGTGTTAGTCGAGCATCAGTGTCATGTATAAGTCGGAGATGTTCTTGTCGTGTTGGGTTAGCGTACATGCCAGTCCGTAGGGGCGGATCTGTTCGCAACCGGGCCGGAGTGTATCTTCCTCCGAATGAACAGGGGTACGGACTTTTGCCGTCCGGGCGTTGTATTGGGTGAGTATATGACCGATGAGCGCTTCTTTTACGGAAAGATTGTCGTAAAGTATTTCTTTTATGTGGATTGTCGTTCTGTTTTCGGGTTTTGCGAATGCGATACCGACCGGGTTGTTTTCGTTGAATAGGATCCATGCACTGCCTTTCTCATATTTTAGATCACGAATGATCGTTTCGAAGTCATGGGCATTATGTAATACCGCACACCGGCGTTCGTGCTGTTTCCGCTCGAAAAACGGAAAATATTTGTCGGATGTACATTCGGCGAAGGTGTAACAACCGGTAAGGTTTGCCTGCGGAATAAGGGAATAGGTGTTTGGGGGTGTGGATGCACTTCGGGTGATGATGGGCTGGGCGCCGGAAAGGTATGTTTCGGTTTTATAATTTACCGGATGTATATAGCCGAATTTTTTATAGAAATCGAACAACCAGGGTTCCGCCGGAATGAGTGTTGAGATTAAATATCCTTTTTGGCGCATGGTTTCCATCGCTTCCGTCATTAATGTGTTCATGATTCCTTTTCCGCGTTCCGACGGGAGTGTGCAGACGCCGCATACGTATGCGGAAGGGAAAATGTCATGGCCTATTTTTATCCGGTAAGGAACCATGTGCAGGGCGGATATGATCCGGTTGTCGCGTTTTATGACGAGTGTGTTTTCCGGTTTGTAGACACGATTGAAAAACAGGTTCACAAATTCGTCGGAATCCTGGAATATCTCCTGCCACAAAGCGGCAACTTCCTGCTTGTCGTCGGAGTGAGGAGCTTGTGAGATGCTGTTGTGTCGGATACCGGAACGGGACATCGGCGAGTATGCGTTAAATAATGGGGGCGATTGAATTATCTTCTTTTGAAAGCGGAGCTTTTTTCGAGGAGTATAACGGGGTTATAAGACAGTTTGGATTTACGGAGTCCCGGTATGCCCAGATCTTCTTCCCTGTTTATGTAAGTATATTGTTGTGGAATACGGGACGCAAATTCCTGATTTATTACACTGAATATGCCTTCATAACCGACATCTGCTTTTTCGACATGGATTCCGAATATCCGATTGTTTATCGGCGAACCGTAGGTGAATGCGATTATGTTGCCGTCTACAAGGATCGCTCCGCCGGAAAGTCCCAGTTCTTGGAAATGTTGCATGGCGAAAATCATGGAGCGGTTTTCGTGGGCGAGGGCCTCTTTGTCGTTTTCGTTCAGGTTTGCCTTACACCAGATCCGTTCTACTTCCATGCACTGGCAAACAATTTCAGGTGTGATGGGCAGGTAGGTATATTCATATTGCTTTTTGAATTTGTTGATGTGATTCCGTTTGGGTTGGAATTTTTTACCTTTGAGTGTGGCCAGGTCTTCGCGCAGATAGATATAATCAAAATAGTTGCGTTCGACGATATAGGTGAAACGGTCGGGAAAGAGGGTATCTATTTTATTTTTCGAATCCGGCGTTACTCCGAGTATTAATAATATGTATCCCATTTTTTCGGCATCCGCTTCGAGTGTTTCAACCGCCTTTTCCAGGTTTCCGCCGCCAACGGGAAACATGTATGCCAGATGCTTTCTCCCTTTTTCTTCTACATAAAAACGAACGAAAAGAAATCCATCCGCAATTGCATATTCGCTTTCGTACAGAAAACGCCAACTGCACATGTTTGCGAATGCATAATCGCAATTGGGAAGGTTTCCCTGAAGCGTGAATGTTGTAATGGCTTCTTTATCTTCTATGGTTATCGGTTTGAATGCAAGCATTGTTTTTTGTTAATATGTTAATTACCTTATTTCGTAAAAAAGCGATACATCCGTTTATATTTCAACATCCGCCCATTTCCCGTTTACAAGTTCACGTGTTACCCGGTAACCGGCCTCTTTAAGTATGGTCAGCGTACTTTCCCGTCCGTCGTTCACAAGTTCCGGAAAATGACAGTCCGAATTGACCATTACCGGGATCTTTCGTTTTTTCAATTCTTTGTACGAATGGATGTGCGGATACGTTTGTTCTTTTCTTGTTTTATTCTTACAGTTTACTTCGACGATCAATTCCTTTTCGGCAATGAGGTCAAGCAGTTCCAGAAACGGCTTTTGGTACCAATCGGCTTGCAGGTCGAAATCGGGGTGCCGGCTTCCGTTCATATATATTTTATCTACATGCCCGACGATATCAAATCCTCCGGCTTCGACCATCGACATGGATGATTCAAAAAAATGTTCGGTCATGCGGCGGATACTCCCGCCGTAAAATTTGTTGACGCCGTCTTCAAAATCTTTATAGCCGCCGTCAATACATACCATGTTTTTTTCCAGCAGAGGCTTTCGCCGGGGTAGAAAGTGAATGGAACTTATCCGGTAATCAAGCGGCATAGATTGAAAGTAGTCGATAGAAGCGTTATAGGTTTTGTCCAGATAGTCTATTTCGAGAGCGAGGTAAATCTCCAGGCGTCCGGCATACTTTTTTTTCAACCGGTTGATTTCATCGATATATTCCGGCAAGTCGTCTTTCGACATGTTCCAGAATGTTTCGAACGGAAGCGGAGAGTGGGATGAAAAGCCGTATGCCCGAAACTTGTTTTTTATCGCAAATGAAACAAATTTTTCCGGATGGCTTCGTCCGTCGCAAAAGGTGCAATGACTATGGAAATTACTGTTTTTTCCCATATTAACACTCCCTTCATGGGGCTGTCGGTTCAAATGATCGGATGACACTTGTATGCAGATAAACCTGTTATGAAATGCGGATAAAAATAATTTATTTGATTACGTTCAGTTCTTTCCCTACTTTGATAAATGCCTGAATAGCTTTGTCTACGTGCGCTTTTTCGTGTCCTGCGGATAATTGTACGCGGATGCGCGCCTGTTCTTTGGGGACAACCGGATAGTAGAAGCCGGTCACATAGATGCCTTCTTCCTGCATGCGCCGGGCGAAGTCCTGCGACAGTTTTGCGTCGTATAACATTACGGCGCATATGGCGGACTGGGTTGGTTTCATGTCGAATCCTGCTTCCAGCATTTTGGTGCGGAAATAGTTCACGTTGTCCATTAATTTTGTGTGCAGTTCGTCGCTTTCATTGAGCATTCCGAACATCTCTATGCTTGCGCCTGCGATGGCCGGGGCGAGGGAGTTGGAGAACAGGTAAGGGCGCGAACGTTGACGCAGTAAGTCTATGATTTCTTTGTGCCCGGTAGTGAAGCCTCCCATGGCTCCGCCGAACGATTTGCCGAGTGTTCCGGTGAAGATGTCAATCTTGCCGTATACATTATATAGTTCGGCTACGCCTCGCCCGGTAGGGCCGACTACCCCGGCGGAGTGTGATTCGTCGACCATCACAAGTGCATCATATTTTTCGGCCAGAGTGCATATTTTATCCATCGGCGCCACGTTTCCGTCCATTGAAAATACGCCGTCCGTAGCAATGATGCGATAGCGTTGTGCCTGGGCTTCCTGCAGGCATTTTTCGAGTTCGCTCATGTCGGCATTTGCATAACGGTAGCGTTTTGCTTTGCACAGGCGCACTCCGTCAATAATGGAGGCGTGGTTGAGGGCGTCCGATATGATGGCGTCTTCTTCGGTGAGCAGGGGTTCGAATAATCCTCCGTTTGCGTCGAAGCATGAGCTGTAAAGAATCGTATCTTCTGTTTTGAAGTATGCGGATATTACGGCTTCGAGTTGTTTGTGAAGGTCTTGTGTGCCGCAGATGAAGCGTACGGACGACATGCCGAATCCGCGCGAATCCATTGCTTTTTTTGCAGCTTCTATCAGACGGGGGTTGTCCGACAGGCCTAAGTAGTTGTTTGCACAAAAGTTCAGCGCCTCCTTATCGTCGTTTATACGTATGTCCGCTTTTTGCGGGGTTTTGATGATGCGCTCGTTTTTATATAATCCGGCTGACTCGATGTTTGTCAGTTCATTTTTCAGAAATTGTTGATATCTACCGTACATAATATTTGTATTTTTTGAATGATTGAGGTCACAAAGATAACGCAAATCGGGAATAAAAACAAAAGCTTTTCTATTTATGTCGTCTTTGTTTTTCCATGCGTAATTTGGGGCCGTCCGGCTCCCGGCCGCCTGTTTTTGGGCCGGCTTTCGGGTGGGGATCGGCTCATCCGCTTTTCAACGGACGGCAGGGGTAAAAATGAATCGGTTTATTTTGTGTTTCACTCGGCTTGCACTACCTTTGCCCCCGATTTTTTATAAAATAATTGTGTACTGAAATGAAAAATGTATTGATCATAGGTTCTACCGGACAGATTGGTTCGGAACTTACTTTGGAATTGAGAAAACGTTATCCGAAAGGTAATATTGTTGCCGGGTATATTCCCGGGGCAAAACCTCAGGGTGAATTGTTGGAGTCGGGCCCCAGCGCTATTGTGGATATAACGAGTGAACAACAGATTGCAGAAGCTGTGTCGCGTTATTCTATCGATACGATTTATAACCTGGCGGCTTTGCTCTCGGCCGTAGCCGAAGCGAAGCCCCTTCTTGCGTGGAATATTGGTATCGGAGGGTTGTTTAATGTATTAGAGGTGGCAAGGACGATGCATTGCGCTGTTTTTACGCCGAGTTCTATCGGGGCGTTTGGCCCTGACGCTCCGAAAAACAAGACGCCGCAGGATACGGTACGTACTCCCCATACTATGTATGGCGTAACGAAGGTGACGGGAGAGTTGCTGAGTGATTATTATTTCAGGCGGTATGAAGTGGATACGCGGTCGGTGCGTTTTCCGGGACTCATATCGTATGTGGCACCTCCGGGAGGGGGCACGACGGATTATGCGGTGGATATATTTTATTCGGCTGTTAAGGGCGAGAAGTTTATTTGCCCGATAGCTGCCGGTACGTTTATGGATATGATGTATATGCCCGATGGCGTTCATGCCGCCATCCAACTGATGGAAGCCGATCCTTCCCGGTTGAAGCATCGTAATGCTTTTAATGTGACGTCTATGAGTTTTGACCCGGAAATTATTTATCGCCGGATAAAAAAATATGTTCCCGGGTTTGAGATGGAATATGATGTGGATCCGTTGCGCCAGAAAATTGCCGAATCATGGCCCAATTCGCTGGATGATACCTGCGCCAGAGAGGAGTGGGGTTGGAATCCGGTATACGATTTGGATATGATGACCGGGGATATGCTTGAGAAGCTTACCGAAAAAATGAAAAAGGCCCGATAATGTTGGAACACTTATTGGAAATAGAAAAGGAATGGTTTTTTGCTATAAATGGAATGCATACATGGTGGCTTGATGGCATCATGTATGCTTTTAGCACTATGTGGGCATGGTTTCCTTTGGTGCTGGTGCCCCTGTATTTTGTTTTTAAAAGGCGAAGAGAATGGTTGTCGATGCTGGTCTGCACCTTGTTGACGAGTATTATGAACGGCATTGTTACGTCGTTGATTATTAAGGAGCTGTTTAAGCGTTTTCGTCCTACGAATCATCCGTTGTTTATGGATAGTGTGAGGATTTTGAACGGCTACATCGCCGGCGGGGATTACGGGTTTATTTCGGGACATTCGACGAATGCGTTTGCCTTTGCCATGCTGTCGGCGCTGATTGTGAAAAATAAATGGTATACGGTTGCCATATTCGTATGGGCCGTCGTTATGGTGTATTCCAGGTTGTATCTTGGCGCCCATTTTATTACGGATGTGATTCCGGGTATGTTGGTGGGGGCGCTGATCGGATGGCTGTTGTTCTTGTTGTTCAAGTATATGCAGCGCAGAAAGGAAGTGAGTTTGAAGTAAAAGAACGTCTACGACACTTCTACGTCGGCAAAGAGAGAAAGCACAGGGCGACGTGCCTCGCGAACAGGGACTGTTTTTGGCGGTGTCCGTTATTACGAAACCTGTGGTATTCTTCGGAAAAAGTCTTCGTCGAATGGCTGTAGATAATTGTATTTTAGCGGAATGTCGGGATATGTTTCGGCAAATTTCCTGTATTTGCTTTCCTTGATAGCCTTATGATTGTACTTTATCTCGACGGCAAAAGGCTGTTCGAGCGTCGGTAACACAAAATCAATTTCGTTGCCGTCCGTTGTGCGCCAATAGAGGATTTCGTCCTGATGATAGCGTTCATAAAGCATTTTATAATAGGCTGTTTCCCATATTTCGCCCTTGTTAATTCTTTCGTCAACAGGTTGAAACGAGTTCAATAGCCTATTCATCAAACCGGTGTCGAGCAAGTATACCTTGGGGGTTTTCGTCAGTTCCTTGCGCAGATTGCGGTAAAAGGGGCTGACAAGGGCGATATAAAAGCATTTTTGCAAAATATAGAGATAATGGCCGACTGTTTCATTTTTGATGCCAAGTGTATTCGACAGTTCGTTTATATTAAGCATACTACCGGATTGTGAGGCTAAAATTCTGAAAAGGTTGTAAAATTCTTTCTCGTTGCGAACGCCCGATTCAAGAATGTCCTTACGGACAAATGAATCACGAATTTCAGCGAGTATGGACTTCTTTTCTTCCATGTCGGATTCGACAATTACAGCCGGATAACCGCCATAGAGCAAAAACTGTTCGTATTCGTGCTTTAACAGTGTGTTCACAAGCGATTTCGCTTTCTTGTCGGAACGAATACGCCGTACCTCGTCGAGCAAGTCGGTGCGGGAACGCAAAGCGAGATACTCATCAAAATTGCAGGTAGGCAGATTGAATATACGTTTCCTGCCCGCAAGCGAATCGGTAAACGACTTGTCAAGATAGAAGGCGCTACTGCCGGTTGCCACAATCTTGATACGGTCGGAATAGTCGTCGTATAGCAGTTTCAAAAAATTTGACGGATTGTCGAGGTATTGCACCTCATCGACGAAAATCACCGTCCGCTGTTCGGTTGCAGGCAGATAGCGCAAAACGTTCAACGGCGTTTCATCGAGTTCCGACAAAACAGCCTTGTTTTCAAGGTTGAAAAATATCGAAGGGATGCTTTCCGCCTTGCAATAACGTTCCAATTCCCGCATCAGTGTGGATTTGCCTGTTTGCCGTGCTCCGGTAATGATTGTAAATTCCTTTTTACTCAAATGGTTGAGCAGCGGTTGAAATAAGTTGCGTACCATAATTATTTTACATTTTTGCAACGGCAAAGATAATTATTTTTCCCAAACAAATAATCGTATGGGTAAAAATATCGGATAATTTTACCTGTATATGGTATAAAATATCCGATAATTTACCCCATACACAGGTAAAATAATTTTTGCACACATAAGTGTCTAATTTCTTTACAGGAAAGCAAAATTTTAGACAGTTACGAGGTGTGACGAAACTGATAATGTCTTATATTACAGTATATGAAGAAAGTGTATTCCTGTCGTTTAAGGAAGAATACGATCATTTTTACCGGGATGAAAAACTATTTCGTGATTCGATCATTGTGGCGTCATTGATTATGTCGGCTATTTCTTTATTGGGTTTGTTCGGCTTTGTGGAAGATGAGATTATGCGTAGGAAGTTGCGATACGTAAAATAAACGGCGCTGTTTGAAGACCGAGTGATTCCACAAAAAGGAGGCTTGACTCTATCTTCCGGTTCAGCCTCTCAAAACTCCACTTTGTAGCTAACGTTCGGGATCATAATGTATTCCCCGTCTACATCCGCTTGCCGGGTTTTGAGGTTGTATTTATGTCCGGAATATTCTTTCGTCATAGTGGCATTGATTACTTTCAGGGCAAATTCGTGTGCGCGGTTTTTTCCATTGATTTTGCAGGCAATCGTGAAATGGCAGACAAATGCCGGACGGTACTGTTCGGAGAACGCGCTTGCTTCGAGGTACACTACATCTTCCGCCTGCTGCGAAGCCGCCCAATCGACCGGCGTATATCGCTCGCCGCCCTGATACGACAGGCGGACGTTGGCCTGAAAGATATTTTGCCTGCGACGGCCGAACATCCACTCTTTTCCACCTAAGAGATTGAACACATAACCGCGGTTATAGCGCGTATTGCGCCGGATTCCATCCCCCGCCCGGTAACGCGAATCGAACAGCGAAGCCGTAAACAGGTAATAATAGCCCTGCGACATATATTTCTCGAACGTACCCTCAATCCCATAATTGAGGCCATCTCCGGTATTTTCTAATTTGTCGGTGATAAACCAGTCGCGTTGCAGGTTGAGCAGCGCAAACGAACGGTCTGCCGCGACGGGTAGCCGGAACAGATACTGAACATACGGCTCGATCCGCAAGTGATAATCGCCGGAAAAGCTCCGGTCGTAAGTGGCGACTAAATGATGCGCCCGCGTGAAGTCAAGGTTTTTATTGATGAGCGTCCCCGCAGCCGATTTTGTAAAATAGCAGTGAAGCATCTCCAGCCGGCTGTGCAGTCCGTAGGACAGCCCCGCGGAATGATGGGGCCTGAACCGCCAACGTATGCCGGCGCGAGGCTCTACGGCATAACGACGGTTCAGGTCGAACAGTTGCGCGTGGAGGCCGAGATTCAGCGTCCATACGTCCGACAGGTTGAACGACGAACCCGAATGGGCGGAGAACAGGGCGCTGAAACCCGACTCGTCCGCGATGGTTTCGAAACCTTGCCGGTTGGAGGCGTTCTTTAGCAGCAAGTCATAGTGCAGTCCGGTTATGCGGACGCCCGTTTTGTGAGTGTGTACGGCATTGAATTTTTTAGTCAGGACGGATGAAAAAATGAAATGCCGGTTTGTATTCCGGATAACGCTGTGCGGAGCAAACCGGAGGGCGTCGTCCAGCCGGTCTGTGTAAAAATCGAGTCGACTGACTGTGACGGCCAGCGATGTTTTCAGAAAAGCGTCGTTTGAGATGTTTATCCTGTGATGTGCACCGACGGCTCCCATCGACTGTTTGATGTCCTGATCCTGCCGGTCGGCCTCATATGTCCATTGCAGGCTGTCGGTTTTTGCCTTTTGTCCCGAACGGTCAATAAGGCCAATGCCCCAGAGGGAAAAAACACCGGCATGGACAGTCGGGAAATTCAACTTAAAAGAAAGATCCTGATAACGGACGCCGCCGGCATTTTCGGGCAGGATAGACGACAGAAGCGCCATCGTAGAATAGCGGTAATTAAAGAGATAAGACGAATTACCCGCTTTGCGGAACGGGCCTTCGGACGCAAAATCAATGCCGACGGCACCGAGTTGGAACGTATGTTCCCGCTTTTGGTTATTTCCGTTGCGCAGTTTCATGTCGAACACACCCGAAAGCGCATTCCCGTATTCGGCGGGGAAAGCGCCGGTGAAGAAATCCGAATTACCCATCATCTGACTGCTGAAAGCCGTCAGTCCGCCGCCGCCGAAAGTGGTCACTTCGGCAAAGTGGTTGGGATTGGGTATTTCGATGTCTTCCAGCCGCCATTGCAGGAAGTGCGGCGCATTGCCGCGAATCACGATCCCGTTGTTTCCGACGCTACCCGCAACGCCGGCAAAGGCGGAAGCCAGCCGCGCCGGATCGTCGAACCCGCCGGCGTAACGACCGGTTTCTTCCACACTGAACATACGTGCGCTACCCAGAGCCATTGCGTTGAGCGGTTGCGCTTTGTTGATTTTCGGCCTTACCATGATCTCGCCCAGCAGGTTCACGTTTTCCGTCATCCGGATGTCGAGGTACGCTTCTTTGGCCGCCGACAGCAACACTTCTTTCATCACGACCGGCTCGTATCCCATGAATCGTATCTGCAGGTCGTAGCGTCCGACCGGCACATCCCGGATGACGAATCGTCCGAGACTGTCGGTCGTTGTGCCTGAAACCGGATCGGTTCCCAAAACCGTAATTGCGGCATATTCGAGCGGTATGCCGGAGGACTTATCCCTGACCGTTCCGCGTATGTTTTGGACGTATTGCCCCCACAGTGTGTAGGCGAACAAGATATTTAAAAGAAAAAATAGCGCACTTCGTTTCATAAATCGTACTTTGCTTATAAATTATGTATTTCTCTTCCGTAAATTTTGCAGGGCATTTTTATACGTTTTGCGTATAATTGAGGATTTTATGCTATCTTTACAACGGCAAAATTACCTTGTACACAGCATTGCCGCAATACTGAAATATCATTATTTTGATGCGATGAATGAATGGTTACTTGAATATGAGCGGGCACTCTCGCAGCAGGTTTTCGACGAAACCGACCGGAATTACAACCTGCCGGAAACACAGCACAAACCCCTGCTGAAACAGTTGGCAAAGGTTTCCAACAGTGTGATAACCGTTTTTGACCTGTGCGTCAGAAGGCATGTTTTTATTTCTCCGAATTTTTTCGACCTGTTCGGCGCCAACACCGACATCGAGGGAATGGAAGGAAAAATACATGCCGACGACCTGCAAGCGCTGACGCAACATGCGATAACGGCGTTTCAATACGTCTTTTCCAATAAGGAAACGATGCACAATTACAAATTTATTGCCGATTACCGGGTCTGCAATGCCGCCGGCAAGTATGTGCGGGTGATTGAGCAGCAATCCGTATTGGAACAGGATAAAGCAGGAAATGTCCGGCTGGCGTTAAGTGTTTTAGACCTGTCGCCCGACCAGAACACCTGGAAGCCGCTGAAATGCGGCGTGTTCAGCAAGAGCGATAACCATTTGTTTCCGATACGATCTCTCTCCGAAAAAAACAGCGCCGGGCTGTCGCCGCGGGAGATAGAGATCCTGCAATTAGTGAAAGAGGGTTTATTGAGCAAAGAAATCTCCGAACGCTTATGTATCAGCGTTCACACCGTCAACACGCACCGCCAGCGGATATTGGAAAAGTTAGACGCGGACAACGCGATGGAGGCCATCAAGTACGCATCGGCATTGGGATTGCTGAGTTGACGGCGCATGTACGCCTGAAAAATTTCACTTGATCATTCCGGCATGGATGATTCCACATGCATTGTTTAAATTTGAAAATTTGGAAAATGGTTGGTGGATATTGCCAAGTATATTGTTACTGCGGTAATCCCGCGATCCGCGTTGGGAACGTACTTCCGAATGTTTCTTCTATACTTAATGCATTTGGTTTGAAATCCGTTTGGATTTTTTCTATCCTTTTTATACTTTTGTCGTGTTGCATATGTTGTGATTTAACTGCTAATCAATTAAATTTTAATGATATATTAGAAGAAATAGGATGCTTTTTTATGTAAAACCGCCTTTTTAATATTAATTTATGTGCGAAACATTAGTAATGGATAAATCAAAAGATAAAAATTATGTAAAAAAGATTATCGAAGGATACAATGTCTTTTTAAAAACATGGGGACATTCGGATAATTGGAGCCAAAGTCAGTTTAAAACTTTGGAGGATATGATATTTGAAGCGACCAAAATACAAATCAATACGAATACGTTAAGGCGTTTTTTTCAGCAAAAAACCGACAATCCTCAGTTAGCAACAAAAGATGCACTGTGTAAATTTTTAGGTTATTCCGGTTATACGGATTTTGTTCTGAAAATGACGGAGCCGGAGAAAAAAACGGAAATAACGGAAAAAACGGAAATAACGGAAAAAACGGAAAAGTCCGTCAAAGAAGCTATTAAGAAGGAAGAATCAATTGAAGACAAAAAAAACGTTGCGGAAGAAGACACTCATAAAAAACCGGATATTTCTATCGAGAAAGTGGCGAAGGGGGTAAAGAGAAATCAAAAGTATATATACGTAATTATGTTTTTAATTACGACTATCTTATTTTATTTCCTGTATGTGTTTATATTGAAGGATTGGCATATTCAATATCAGATTTCAAAAATAGAGTTCTTCGCCTCGAAGGTTAGGGGACAGGCTCCTTTGACAGTAACATTTTCCTACGATATTCCGTCTAATTTATTCGAAGATATCACTATTGTCTATGAGGAAGCAAATGGGGATGCTACCGGGAAAAAACTCAATAAAGGGATAAATAAGATGAACGCCACTTATATATATGAAGGTGAGGCTTATTGTTATCTGAAATACAAAGATGAAATCATCCGCACAATTCCGATTACGGTTTTGCGTCCGGGATGGTCTGTGTATGTGAGAGAAGAAAGGAAAAGGTTTTTCCAGACACTTCCGATCGAAGACGCTTATACTTCAGATGGTTATGTTAGTCTTCCAATAGAAAAGGTTCCGGAGGAAGCTCGTGCAAGTCATTTATTTGTAAGTTATGTGTTCTATTGCAAAAATATGGTGGATGGCGATAATTTTATTTTTGAAGCGAAGATGCGTAACTCCGAGAAAGAACACGCCATACCTCTTTCCGATATCATCATGTATATAAGTTCGGACACTCATCAGCATGGATTTGCCATGAATGAGAATGGATATGCTTATGTCAAATTTATCAGCGGAGAAAAAAATATCAAGGGAGATGAGCACGATTTGAGCCACATTAATTTCAATTCATCAGAATGGCATGTGATGAGTATAAAAGTTGTAAATAAAAAAACAACTTTCTATGTAGATGGAGAAGAAATATTGAATATTTCATATAATGAATCGCTGGGAATGGCCAATGAATTGATTTTACGATTTAAAGGATGTGGCGCTGTTGACTATGCGAAAGTTTCAAAACTTGATGGAGAAATAGTTTATTCGGAACATTTTGATGATCTTTTTAACGAATAATTAGGGCTTAATGGCCGTTTGACGGAATTTTGTATATATTTTGATGCTGTTTTATACACCTTTTGTTTCCTGTTATTAGAGATGCCTTGGCTATTTTTGTGAGGAATAAATAAGTTCTAAGGGCATGAAAAAAATTATAGGTATAACATGCAGTTTGTTTCTTCTGTCAAATGCAGTGTCTGCAATTTCTATTTTTCGGGAACAACCGATCGAAACAGTTAAGAGAATAGGAGATAAACTGATTCGGGAAACGGTTTTTGCATATCGGTTAATCCTTCCGAAAGAGAAAAAACAGTTTAATGATTTAATGGTTGTGGATTTCGGACATACTTTTGGCGTCGACAAAGAGGCTGTAGCCTATGCATATACACAGTTAACCTTCTCGAAGGATACTATTTTTCCGGTAAAAATCGACCATAATGACGGCTGTAAACTTTGGTGCAACGGACAATTGGTGTATGAGAAAAAAGGAAAAAAGAAAATTCAAATAAGTCGCGAAGAACGCAGTATGGAAATGTCTTCAAAATTTGAACTGCCTCTGCGAAAAGGAAGTAATAATATTTTGATTAAATCGGAAATACAAGGCGATGAATGGTGTGTGTTTATTCAACCGCCGAGTGAGAATGGCGCCGTTCTGAAGGTGGCACGTGAATATCCTGCTATCGGATTGAAAAATTTGGAACATGTTGATACAAAAGTAGCGGATTTGAGTCCCTGGCTGGTTATCGGGCCGTTTGAACCGGGTATTGATAGGGTGAGGGAACCGGAAAAAGAGTTCCGTTTCGGACGAATGTATCAGGGGTTAACAAAGTCGGTAACATGGACAATCCCCAAGATTGAAATATTGGGAGATGTGATCGGCGCGGCGGAATGGGGAACAGCCTATCAGTGGAATTATCATAACGGAGGTGTTGCATGGTCAATGCAATTGCTGGGAGAATTGACGAAGGAAGAAAAATATACGGAATGGGGAAATAAGTTTTGTGATTATCACATGGAAGGGCTACCCTTTGTCGATCATCAGGTTCATGAATTGAAAGCTTATAATTCGGCAAATGCTTTGGTTATCGGTTCCACATTGCTGGATTTTACATTGGCTCCTTCGCTTCCGCTTATTTATCGATTACGGAAAGAGGATGATTTTAAAAACAGAGAAATCTACGAGAACTATATCAACGGCATGACGGAATATGCAAAGTATGGTCAGATACGGACTGAGGGCATGCGCAATTATACGCGCAATACACCGGAAAAATATACGGTCTGGGTAGATGATATGTTTATGGGAATACCTTATCTCATGCAGGCAGCTCAGTATGCGGATTCGGAGGAAGAACGGGACTATTTATATGATGATGCCGCGCAGCAGATCCTGGACTTCGATAAGCATGTTTGGGATAAAGATGCGCAACTTTATATGCACGCTCATTATACGTCGCATCCGGAGGTGAAACTGCCGCACTGGTCGCGTGCCAACGGCTGGGCTATATGGGCCATGTCGGATGTTTTGACGGCTTTGCCGCGCAATCATCCCGACTATAAGAGGATACTCAAACAATACCGCAGGTTCGTAAATTCCCTTGTTCGATTCCAGAATGAGAATGGTTTCTGGCATAATGTTATTGACCGTCCCGATTCTCCGGCAGAAGTTTCGGGAACTGCTATTTTTACAATGGCGATGGCACGAGGCGTACGTTATGGGTGGCTCGAGAGGAAAAAATTTGTACCCATTGTCATGAAAGGATGGAAAGCTGTCGCTTCGGAAATAGAGGAGGATGGTACTGTGCACAAAATATGCGTCGGGACAATGTGTTCTGAGGATGTAAACCATTATATCAACCGTCCGTTTTATGATGATGATACGCATGGCTCATTTGCTGTGATTTTCGCAGGCATGGAAGTTCAGAATATGATTAACGCAATGGATGATTGATGGCAACCCGGTACGAAAGCGGAAATTGCGGGAAGGGTTGGGTATCCGTCGGGTTTTAAACCCGGAAAATCATCTCCCGACGGATTATAACAAATCGGCAGTTGACAATAATTCGGTAAATAGAAATATATGAAAAAAAAATCTGTAATTTGCCTGTTTTCGGCGTGGTGCCTGATGTTTCCGTCTGCGGCGCAGATGAAGGCGCCGGAAAACTGGCTCGGTTATGAAAAAGTTCTGGGTGTGGAGAACGGCTTGCGTATGTACGAATATGATGTATTGCTGATCGACTCGTATGCTCCGGCCAATGTGTTCCGGCCTGATGATGACATCCGGTTCACTTTTCAGTTGAGGAACAACACCTCCTCTGCGATAGATGAAAATGGGTATATACATGTGATTCGTTACGGAGTTTGCGGTATACCCGACGATATCTGGCTGCCTGAAATGGTGAAACTGGATTATGAGAAAAAAATCCCCTGTCGTGTGAAAATAGCGCCCGACGGATATATGAATATCCCGGTTGAGATAGATGATATTACGGAATACGGGGGATATGCCGTTGTTTTTGATCTGGAGAATAAGGGTCGTCGTCCGGGAACAAGTTTCGTCTACAGCATGAAGCCTTCGCCGGTAAAGATGCAGTATCCGAAACAGTCCCTTGATGATTTGGGTGTGGATTTTCTGAGCCGCATCGGCATACAATCCATCCGGAAAGGAGTGGCCTATATTTCTACAACGGCTCCGGATTATCAGGATTTTATGCAGAATTTTGCCCGGGAGATGAAGAATTATATGGATAATGATATTACCGTCATGCTGATGTTTGGCGAGGGGAGAGCGGCTTCTTCGATGCCGTTGGGAACAACACGTCCGCATCTGGATGAAAAGGGGGTGTTTCTTCGAACCAAGCAGGATTTTGTTTGGCTTCCCGAACGGGATGATGATTTTAAGATGTTTGTGAAAGAATTGTGTCTGCGTTTCGGATGGCCGGAGGGGCCGGTAACGGCCGTCTGCCTCTGGAACGAGCCATGGGAAGGTACGTCTATATCCGGCTGGCAGTCGGATATGATCCGTTACAGAGAGATTTATATGAAAATGGCGGAGGCTGTTATGGAAACCCGCAAGGACGGCAGAGATGTGTTGGTTGGGGGAGGTGACTCCAATTCCAATGCCTGGGATAAATTTTTTTCCGACGGCACGATGAGTATGCTTCCTTATTTTGATTTCCTTTCTATTCATTATCAGGGAATGGAATCTCCGGTATTGTATCCCGAATGGAACAACCGCCGGGACTACAAGGGACGGGTGCTTATCTGGGATACGGAAAGTTGGGTCGGAAATACGGACGACCGTATCGGGTTGGTAGTTGCGGCCAACAGGTCTGCCGGTTATGATCGTTCTATGGGAATTTTCGGAGGATATATGTATTCGGGCGATCCGCACCGTTCGGAAAAGAACATGACGGTTATGACGGAAAACGGGCCGGAAACGATACCCGTAAAACATAGTTCATGGGCGCCTGCCGCCGCAATGGCGGCTGTTCAAAATCTTATCGGGGAACGTGATTTTAATGAAATCCTTTTCAAAAAAGGCCTTCCATGGGTTATGTTGTTCGACGGCTATCATGGAAATAAGGATGACGGAACGGTGGTTATTGCGGGCGATTTGGGTGAAGCCTTCGGCGCCGAAAATATACTTTTCAGGAACGTAAGAAGCCTTACGGAAACCGGGAGAAAGATAAATCTTTACAACGAAATGAAAAATCTTCCTGCGGGAAATAAGGAAAGAAAACGGCTTGAAAAGGAATTAAATACATATAATCCCATAACGGATGGGAAAATGATTATAAAGGCCGATCCGTCTTTTATCTTATTCGATTTCTATGGTAATACGATATCTCCGCAAGGTGGGAGATACGAAATACCCCTGAATTATCAGGGATATTTTATGCGGACAAATGGTGAAAAGGGAACTTACAACCGCTTGATAAGCGCTGTGCGAAATGCTCGTATTGAGGGATATCAGCCGCTGGAAATCATTGCAAAAGATTTTATCACGCCTGTATCAAAAGGGGCAAAAATGGAAATTGAGATAACCAATATGCTGAATCGTCCGCTGAAGGGTTCGCTTAAAATAAAGATAGAAAATTTGACGGTAAATCATCCGGAACAGGTTTCATTAAAAGCCCATGAAACCAAAACGGTATGGGTGGAAGTTGTCGAAGGGCAAAACAATCCGGAGAATAATTATCCACTTACGGTTCTTTTCGATGGGGGCAGGGACGGTAAGGCGTTTCATTATGAACCCATGCATGTGAATTATATCGCCCGGAAAACAATTCATGTGGACGGGAAATTAAATGATTGGGATCATGTTATTCCGCAAATAATTGAAGGGACTTCGGATGGGACTGTTTCACTGACGGAAGCCGCATGGTTTCCTTATCAACAGTTTGACGCAAGTGTGGGAGGAACGGCACATACTTATCTTGCCTGCGACGATGATTATTTCTATTTTGCAGCTAAGGTTGCAGACAAAACACCGCATAAAGGTACGCTGCGGTTCGAAATGCGGGACGATGATTCATATTTCTATCCCGATACGGCGTATATGCAAACAATCTATGCCATGCAGTCGGTTCTTGTTACCGGCAGTGCGTCGGAAAATGATAGAAACGCTTTATCGAATCCCTCCGGCAAGGGCAGACAAATGAATTATTATGAGAATACGAAAACAACACAGTCCGTCGGTATGGATATCAACTTGCCGAAAGACCGCTTCACGCAAACCTCATTTTATTTCCCCGGCGTAGACCGGCGTGGTGTATCCGTTACGGTTTATGATAATGATACCGGAAAGGAATTGCTTGATACCCGGATAGATAACTTGTGGAATGGCGTCTACCTTGTTTTGGATCTTTGCGGTAATATCCGCGTGCGCTGTTCGGCATACGGATGGTGGTATACCGCCAAATTAGGCGCTGTTTTTTTCGACTCATCAAACCGTCCGGCTTCTACAGGAAAAAATCGGTCGTCGGCCGTATTGATTCGAAAAGATTTTGATACATTGGGTGATTGGAACGGAAATTACGGAAAAACCGGATATTTTATGGCGGGACTGGAACCTGAATTGCCGGAAAATATTTCCTGTAACATGATATCCGAAAATGATCTTGTACCTCTTGTATGGCCCGAAGGAGTCCGAAATTTCACTTACCGGAAAACCGGCGTTTTGCCTGACGGAACTACCGGCGAACGATGCGACAATATACAAATCGCATTCAATGTCATCCCTTTGGGTGAAGACGGAATGGAAGCATATCCGAAAGGAACAATGCCTCGTTATACCGGCTATAAATGTACCGATTACGAATACGCGCTAAACTCCGTTGCTTCCGAATATGGAGGGGGTTTTGAAATATGGCGCATGCTTGTACCCGGAATGCCGCGAAAACATTTTTATCCGCGTCAACCGGCATCGCCCTACGATGGAGCGGTGAAAGACGGAAAACTGGTTATCGTAAGGGACGAAAATACCTTATATACGGAATGTGCCGTTCCATGGAGTGAAATTCCTGATGTAAAAAAGGCAATTGACAGCGGGAAAACCATAAAATTCTCAGCCAGAATCAATGACGACGGAGCCGGTGCGGCTTGCATGGAAACAGCACGTGGACGAAGCGTTTCAAAAAAGAACAGCCGGGCATTCCATCCCGACTGGAAAGAGCATTGGGCTAACGAGGTGGCGTTTGGGGTAGAGAAATGACAAAAAAATGTTACTTTAGAAGCTGAAAACCGTATAATTTATTTTGTTCTGCTTTTGTTCGTGTTTTGTCATTGTTTTTATTCAGGGGAAAACGACAATATCCTGTACTTTTGAGCAAAAAAAAATACAATCTTCATTTCAAACTTTTAATTAAAATCAAACAAAATGAAAAAACATCGTCATTTGAAAATTGCGTTATTATTAATGGTATCTCTAACGGGAACCATTCACTTGTTCGCTCAGCAGCGTACAGTTACCGGAACTGTAGTTTCCGAACAGAATGAACCCCTTGCAGGGGCAACGGTCAACGAGGAAGGCACTTACAATGGTGTTATAACAGATGCCAACGGAGCCTTCTCTATTAATTTACAATCAAGCGACAAGGCAACTTTAATTTTCAGACACATCGGATATGTGACCGGGAATATTGACGTAACTTCCGCGACACAGATACATGTGATTCTTAAGGAAGATACACAGTTTCTTGATGAAGTTATTGTCGTAGGCTATGGTGTACAAAAGAAAACGAATGTATCCGGAGCCATCACTTCGATAACTTCCGGAGATTTACATTCCATGTCTGCAACGAACGATTACGGGCTTGCACTTCAGGGGAAAGCGCCGATTTATGTATCTCGCAGCAGTGGACAGCCGGGCTCAAGCAGTACTCTTTTCATAAGAGGGGTCAATACGATGACGGATAATTCGGGCCCACTCTGGATCATTGACGGAGTTAGAGGTCTGCCTCTCAATAACTTTAATGAAGTAGAATCCATGCAAATTCTTAAAGATGCCGCCTCGACCGCTATTTATGGCGTAGCGGGAGCCAACGGCGTAATATTGGTCACGACCAAACGCGGGGCACAAGGTAAAATGCGGGTAAATTACGGCACTTACATCCGGTTCAATGAAGCAATGAATTTACCGACAACATTAGGTACGGCAGATTACATTAAGATGTACAAAATGCGTTGGCTATCCAACAATCCCGAATTGAATGAAAGTGATATGCCCAACTATATCAAGGATTTTTATTTTCTCAGCGACGCCGAGATTAACGGATTTCCAAACACAAACTGGATCGACCGGATGTTTGATACAGGATTTGAAAATGTACACACCATCGACATTTCCGGGGCTACGGAAAAGACCTCATACTATCTTTCAGGTATCATCGAATACGACAAAGGCACCTACGTCAATTCCTCGCATAAAAAGCAATCACTTAAAACCGTTTTCACACAGCAGCCTTTCAAATGGTTGAAGTTCAGCGAAACACTCACTTACAGCCATAATAAAAGGATACAAAACGATGTTAACTGGAGTCACATAATAAGAAGTATCCCATTCATGAACGTTTACGACGATCCCTCAAGCGCAGCCACAACCAACCCGATGGGCACAGGATACGGCTTCCTGCCCAAGTCAATTGAAGATATTGTAGACTGGCAGGGCGGGAATCCGTTAGAAGCAGCCGAGATGAAGGATCATTGGAACGCTTCGGATAACATATGGGCCAATTTGCAGGCTATTATTACACCTTTCGACGGCTTGCTGTGGACAACCAATCTCTCCGGCTCGATAAGCACCAATGAAACTCAAAGATTCAATTACAACACATATGGAGGTGTATCGGTGAACACAATCGACTATGTTTTGGGCACAAATCTGCAGGGCCGCCAGTTTGAGTGGAACCAGGGGCATGGCCGTTCCTATCAATTAATGACCTATCTGAACTACGACAAAGCTTTCAATCTCCACGAAGTAGGCGTCATGGGTGGTCTTGAGATGGGGCAAAGCCGCAGTGAAGGTGCCAACGGTTATGTAGAATGGGGCATTCCGTCCGAAGATTTACGAACATCCTCTCTTGTGGCCCGCAACAATAAAGAAGGGAATAACACTTGGGGAACAGGCAGCAGTATATCTGTTTTCGGACGTGCAACCTATGCTTATGCCAATCGTTATCTCTTGACCGCCAACTTCCGTAACGACTGGTCTACTAATTTTGCTCCCCGGAAAAGAAGCGCTTTCTTCCCTTCGTTATCAGTCGGATGGAATCTTGCTAATGAAGATTTCTTCACATCCGGGGTAATTGATGAATTAAAACTTCGCCTCGGAATCGGAGAATCGGGTAATGCCGGCGTACCAAGCAATCTATGGCGACAGGAATATAAACAACAAACAAATGGAGCATGGGTAGCGTCAAAAGTCGTAAATGAAAACATCACATGGGAAAAGACGGAAACCTTTAACATCGGGGCCGACTTCAGCGCATGGGATAATCGATTTCAGTTACAATTAGACTGGTACAATAAAGATACATACGACGCCCTGTTGCGCGTAGCAATACCGCGATCCACAGGTTTTAGCGAAATGTATGTAAATCAGGGGAAGATTCGTAACCGGGGTGTTGAAGCGATCGTGTCCTACAAGAACACATCCGGCGATTTCAGTTATGCCGTAAGCGCAAATGCCGCATACAACAAAAACAAGATGGTCACCCTCGGACTGCATGAAGACGAATATCTTTCCGGAGGCAATTATAACCGCACCTATGCAGGTGGGCCCGTATCCGCTATTACCGGCTTCATTGCAGACGGGATTTATCAGACTCAGACCGAAATTGACGCGCTGAATGCTTTAGCGGTAACAAACGGTTTTGAAAATTACGATGGCGCCGTTAAACCCGGAGATCTGAAATTCAAAGATATCAACAACGACCATACCATCAATGAAGACGATTATACCGCAATCGGTGACCCATGGCCCAAATGGGTCTATGGATTCAACATAAACTTCGGTTATAAGGGATTGGATCTGAATATGAACTTTCAGGGAGTTCAAGACATTGATGTATACAATACGACGAAGCAATTTATGGAAAACATGAACAGCGACTGGAATTCAACCTCCAAAGTTTTTGATGCATGGTCATCCGCCAACCCCGCTTCCTCGCAACCGCGTATGGGTAATTCATCCCATAATTACGGTCTGGCAAATTCATACATGGTAGAAGATGCTTCATACCTTAAACTTAAAAATCTGCAGGTAGGTTATAATTTCACTCCGCAACTGTCCCAAAAGATCGGCCTGTCCACTTTAAGGATCTATGCTTCTGTGATAAACGTCTTTACCATCACTAATTTCAGTGGCTTCGATCCGGAATTTATGTCCGGAAACAATTATAGTCGTGGGGTTTACAATATGATCAATATTTATCCCCAGTCGCGATCTTATGCCGTAGGTATTAATATAGGATTCTAAACAACAAATAATTAAAGTCATGAACATAAAAGCATTTTTCTTATCACTCATACTGTTTTCAGCACTTTCGTGCGAAGATTTCCTTGACCATCCGCTTACAGGGTCGGTTTCGGACGATAATATAGGCGAAATTTTACAGAAAGATCCCGCCAAACTCAAAGAATTTCTTGCCGGCGGATACCGGAGCTATGGCGGATTAACCCTGTATGCTCGCTACTTGCCGCAAGCATTAGCTACCATGTCCCATGAAATAGATATAGACTGGTTAGGCGAAGAAGGGCGTAATGAGTTCGTGAAAAACTCGATGACTTCAGTAAATAGCTACGTCAAAGACATCTATGCTAAATACTACAGCACCTTATCTTCATTAAATCTTGTTCTGGACATGGTCGATTTCATCGATCTTGCCAAATTAAGCAACTCGGATGCGGATATGGTTCTCAACATTAAAGGTGAAGCTCTTTTTATGCGAGCCTTGGTACACTTCGACTTACTGCGGTGCTATGGAGAAAAAGGCCCTAATTTTAGCGGCGACTATCCGGCTAATAAGGACGCCAAGGGTATTATTCTTATAGACGGCCCGCTGGATCCCGGACAGATTCTTAAAGGCCGTTCTACTGTGGAGGAAACTTATCAGTCGATCCTGAATGATTTGTTGGAAGCCGAAAAAATAATCGCCGACAACCAGATTCCTGCAAATACGGTAACTCCCTCTCCCGGCTATACGGATACGGATTTCATGGAAGATACCAGATGGGCGCAAAAACCGGCCGTCTATGCCCTTCTTGGAAAAGTCTATCTCTATATGCAAAATTTTGATGAAGCCAAGTCCTGTTTTGAAAAAATCATAAACGATTCAAGATTCAAACTTGATAAACCGGTGAACTTCACAGATTATCTGCAACACAGGGATAACAATGAAGAATGTATATTTTCTCTTCAGTACTATCTTGCTTCAGGTTCTTCCTACGACGATACGCCGTCACACCAGTTAGTCAGGATATTCGGAAGCAGTCCGGGCGGATGGAAAAATTATTTTATAACCAAACAAACCTGCGACCGCTTTGGTAACGACCCCCGACTTTATGAAGCGACTCTCTACGATCATGACTGGGAAACATCTCCGGGAACATGGGCTACGGCTACCGATTATCCCGTTTTTGCCACCCTCGATGCCGATGCGCCCGGGTTCAGATGTTGGGCGCGTAAACCTACTGATTTCTTCAATATATCTACTCCGCGCGACTGTTCTAAAAACTTGGATATTATCCGCCTGGCAGATATATATCTGATGTATGCCGAATGTAGCCTCAGAAAATCAAGCCCGGATATTGCAACCGCAACCGAATATGTAAATAAAGTACGCCGTCGTGCATGGGGGCAAACCGACTATAACACTCCCGGCGCAAACGATCTTGCAACAGTAGATATGGCTATTCTATCTCATGAGCGTTTTAAAGAATTATTCTTTGAAAATCACCGCTGGTTTGACCTTTGCCGTTGGGGTACATTACAGGACGAAATAGCTCTGTATAAAGACACCGGAGTAGGCGCTCCCCAGTATAGCGATAATTCCTACTATATGCCCATTCCTGAAACGGAAATAAAAGCAAATCGTTACCTTGAACAGAATAGAGGATATTAAACAATTTATTATGGATATAAACGTTATAACTCCAGCGTGATTGCAAAAATAAAAACGACGATTATTTATCCGGGAAATGAAAAAATTTTATTATTTAACCACAATTCTCCTATTGTTTGTTTCATCCTGCGGACAACCGAAAAGTGTTTTGCACTATGTTGATCCGCTGATTGGAACAGCCAATACGACAACGATTAGTGCGCAGAAATTCGGGGAACATACAGAATTGCTGGGCAATACATTTCCCGCCGTAGGTGTTCCTCATGGCTTAACGAACTGGACACCGCAAACCCGCGACAGTGAACAAAAATGCCTCTCCCCCTATTATTACGCCGATTCCCTGATGCAGGGTTTTCGTGCCGGCCGCTGGATGGATGGCTCCTGTACGCAGGATTACGGCAGTGTGACGCTGATGCCTGTAACGGGAACGCTTGCCTGTTTACCCGAAAAGCGTGCTTCGTTGTTCCGTCACGATCGTGAGGTTTCCACACCTGCATATTATTCGGCATACCTGGAAACACACCGGATACTTGTTGAAATGACCGGACTTTGTTATACCGCTTTATTTCGTTTCACCTTCGATCAAGCCGGTAAAGCCTACTTGGTGATCAACCCGAATAGTGACGAGGGAGAAGGATTTATAGAAATAGATGCCGACCGGGGAGAGGTACGTGGCTATAATCCGGTTCATCGTATTTATCAGGGATGGGGCATGCCTGCAGGCTTCAAAGGATATTTTGTCTTGCAGTTTGATAAGCCGTTTGTTGCTTGTGGAACTTATGAGGGTGAAACGACGATGCCGCAGCAGACAAGCATTGCAAACAGGAAAAATATAGGCGCCTATATTGAGTTTGATGTAAAAAAGCAGGAAGTCGTTGTAGCTAAGATGGGTACATCGTTTACCGGTATTGAAGGAGCGCGAAAAAACATGAAAGCGGAAGCTTTGGGATGGAACTTCGACCGTATGCGCAGGCAGAGCGAACAGGCCTGGGAAAAAGAATTGTCGGTGATCGAGGTAACGGGAGGTACGGACGAGCAAAAGAAGATATTCTATACCGCCTTATATCACAGCCATATATTGCCGCGAATATACAGCGATGCCGACGGTACATATCCGGCATTTGTTACCGGAGAATTGGAAACGGACAGTCTGTACAAATATTATTGTGATTTTTCGATGTGGGATGTCTACCGGGCGGCCTTGCCGCTTGGTGTCATCACCAATCCCGACCGGAGCAGGGATCTGGTGCAATCACTGATTAAAAAATACGAAATAGGCGGATGGATGCCTGTTTTCCCGTCATGGAACAGCTATACGGCGGCCATGATCGGCGACCATGGCGCTGCATTCATCGGCGATTGTTATATGAAAGGAATCCGGGGATTCGACATGGAAAAAGCTTGGGAAGGGATGCGCAAAAACGCATTTGAATCAATGGAAAAAAGCTATCCCGAAGAATACAAGGACGGCAAAGGGCGCAGAGGACTGCTCTCGTATATGAAATATGGTTATATCCCCTTGGAAGACAGTGTCTGGGATGCGTTTCACCGTCGCGAACAGGTGTCGCGCACGCTGGAATACGCCTACGATGATTTTGTCTTGTCGCAGGTAGCGCAGGCGTTGGGGAAAACGGACGATTATCAGGCGCTACGGCAACGCGCCGCGAACTACCGGAATGTGATCGACCCCAAATCGGGCTGGTGCCGGGGCCGATACGCCGACGGACGTTTCATTGAAAAATTCGACCCGTCGGTGAAGGAACCGTTTATCACAGAAGGAACACCGCGCCATTATACCTGGTATGTGCCTCACGATCCGTTGGGATTGATGGAAGCGATGGGTGGACGCGAAAGATATGTAAACCGGCTGGATTCGATGTTTACCGAGGGTTATTACTGGCATGGCAACGAACCGTCGCATCAGATTGCTTTTATGTTTAATTATGCCGGTCAACCCTGGAAGACGCAACAATATGTACGGGACATCATGCATGTCGAATACAATGCCGACCCCGGCGGATTGTGTGGTAATGAAGATGCGGGACAAATGTCGGCGTGGTATGTTTTCGCCGCCATGGGATTTTATCCGGTATGTCCCGGTGTTCCGCAATATGCATTGGCAAGCCCGTTGTTTCCGGAAGTGAAAATTCATCTGTCCGATGGAAAGAAATTCACGATAATATCCAAAAATGTTTCCGACACGAATAAATACATACAGTCGGCTACGCTTAACCATCAGCCATACAATAAGAGTTTTATTACGCATGAAGACATTCTTTCGGGATCAACGCTTGTTCTTGAGATGGGTGATACGCCTGATAAAGAGTGGGCTACGTCGCCGGAGTCTATTCCGTACTCAATGATGTCACATTGAAAATTAATGTTTTATGATGAAGGTAACAGGATCGTTTTCATCGAATCTTACCGCACAATGATCAAAAGAAGATTCCTTATAGTCGTGCACATATTATTGCTGTGTAGCCTGTCGTGCTTTTACGTAAATGCTGCAGACACTCCGCCGGTATTTAAAGACGGGAAGCTCCGTATTACAGTAGAAGATCTGATCTCCCATCCGCTTTACTGGTGGCCGAAGACCTTGCTTGAATTTGAGATACTCCTTCCTGCCGATGTGAAGTCGGATGATCTGGTATTGATAAACGAGGAAACCGGTGCGCAACACCCGTTTCAATTGAGAATGGCGTTAAGGGGACATGATGATACGGTTGTCGAATCTCATACCGGAACTGATGCCGCATCCACCGCTGAAACAGCCGACGGCTTCGTTGCCGAAACGTTATATCTTATCAGTGACTTGCCGTCGGGAGGGAAACGTTCTTTTGTGTTGCAGAAAAAATCCGGCACAGGAACGGATCGTTCATCCGGGAACCGTATTCGTCCGGACGAATTGGACGGGCGTATTTTCGGACAATTTGAAACGATGAAAGTGCGGCATGCGGACGGAGCATATCATGTCGAAACGGATAAACTGTCCATCAGGATTCCTGCTTCGGAGAACCGAGTTTTGCATGAATCCGGCATGCCGGACAGCACATCCTCTATTCCGGGGCCGTTTTGTGCACTGGCGCGGAAAGGCGATAAAGCATTCGGGCAATCCCGTTTTGCGGGAGTGGTGAAGCCGGAGAGGTTGACAACAACCATCACCGGACAAGGTACTTTATTTACGGAGTTCAGGTTGGATTATGAATTTCCGCAAGATGCGAAATATACGGTATGGCTACGGTGTATTAACGGATATGATTTTGTGGAAATGACCGAACAGATGGACGGTTTTCCCCAAGGGGCGGATGTCTGTGCTGAATTTTTATGGACGGATTTTGCACCGACTCACCGTCAGGCGCCTAATCATCCGTATGGAATGCCCAATCGTGATACGAAAGGTATTGAACGTTATAACTGGGAAAAGATCGACCAGCAACTAATGGAGTCACAGCATGGCATAACGAGAGCGGGAGCGGATGGGAAAATACCGTACGAAGTAGGTATATATGGAAATTGGCAGGCAGAGTTAAGCGTGACCTCATCGGTTTTTTGGGACGAAAACAGCAATTGTTCCATCGGTGTTTTCACCCGGGGTATCGGGAATTGGAACAGCCGAACATACCCAATCTGGTTGGACGCACGCGAACTCAGCGTAAAATTTTATTATCGTGATTCGTTATTGAGCTGGCGATATCCCATAATGAATGGAACCCGGACGACGGGAGTCAGTATCTATGACCATCAAAAAGATAAAACAGTGATGGATAAGTTGGAGGAATTGACTGTTCCGATAGCGGCCAATGATAAAGGCATGACGTATCGGGTAAATACGGCACAATTGTCGTACAATCATTTTCTGCAGAATCGTTACAGCACCTTGTGTCTTAACGAGGTGAAAAACTGGATATTGACGTATCCGGATTCGCTGACCCGGCCGGATGTGCTGTTCGATAATCCGGACAATATGACGCCGGATCAATTTGAACAGGCCTTTTTTTACGGCAGTTTTACCAACGATTTGCCGGTAGGTGGAATCTGCCAGAACAGCGGTTACGGGCCGACAAGTTCCCGGTTTTTTTATGAAAAATGGACGCCGATGATGAACTTCCTGTACGGGGCGATGACCGACGATCAACGCAAACGAATGACGGCTATTTACCTTGTTCACGCATATATCGCAGCAGGAGAAGAATATATGCCCATGAAAAATATGCTTGGCGGACATCCTAATTTCCTTGCAGATGTAAAATCCGTTCCGGGATACGCAGCCTTTCTTTTCCCCAAACATCCGCAGGCTGCTTACTGGGCGGATTTGTTTGAAAAACACGTCGAACTGAACTACCGCTATCATGTCCGTCCGGATGTAGAGCGATGGGATGCAAAAGGCGGGCGTTGGACGGAAAATACGGGTACCTATCTATGGGCGGCATTGAGGCCTGCTTCACGCGCTTCATATTTGCTCGAACATTATCGCGACGGTAAAAAACGAATGGCTACAGAGCATATATCTAAAATGGCACAATTTGTCTTGAACTCCCTCTCCGCACCGTTCGACGGAGAACAAGCGGCCATGTATTATGACGCCCGATCCGGGAAAAAAGATTTGCATAGCTGGAACCTGGTAACACCGGAAATAGGGCCGGCCCGGATTTTGCCGCCGCAGGGTGCACACTCCATACGTCGCAGGCCACCGAATAATTATTGGTGGCTGGGCAAAGAACTGGAAAATTATGATCCGCTCTTATCTGAAAATATCCGTTATGTGGCGCGTCCGGATTTTGATGATTTTGAAACGGAAAGCCTGGAACGCAATTCCTTTAAATTCATGTATCCACAGCAGTGTGACGATACAGGTACTCCGCCGTTGCTGGAAAGCGTTAAGATGACGGGATATGGCGTCGTACTGCGTTCGGAGTTGGGTACCCGGGATGAGATATCGCTGCACCTGATGCAGATCGATAACGGCCCGAATTACCGGTGGGGGATCGTTGGTGCCGGCGGCGGTGGGTCTATCTATTATTATGCCGGAGGCAAATCGTACAGCAATAACGGCAAGGAAGATATTGGCGACCGCAAACTGGGAGATACCGATCTGACGACAGGATTCGGAGCGTTCCGTCCGGGGCCGATAGACCCCTACATAGGCGGACAATTCAAATCGGTCGGAAAAAACGAGTTGGAACGTCCGATGTATGATTTGGGCATCGCACAGTTTGCCGAAGTAACGACCTCTGAAAAGGACGATTACATCTCGCCTTACTACAAATCGAGAAGTGTCCTGCTGGTCGGAAGCGATTATTTTGTCGTTTACGACGACGTACATAACCCATCCATTGGCGGCCGTTTCAGTTGGTTCACGCATATTAACGACCTGTTACCCGAATTGAAGGTAATAAAACCTTCCCGATACGAACTCAGCACACATCAGTCAAAAGAGTCCAAAGGAGTATGGTTCGACGGTAGCGGCGATTTTCTGACCTTTGTTTCCCATAAAAAAGGATATGACGTGTCGGAAACCGCTTTTGGTTGCAAGATCATTACACCCGACGGACAAACCGATTATGTGTTTCGTAATGACAATCCGGTGGAAGTACATGAAAACGGATATACTTTTTCCGGTACGGCAGGTATTATCCGTAAAGCCGGTACAGATGCCGGAAACGAACAATGGGCCGTTTTTCATGGAACAAAGATCGGTAACGACCGGTTTGAGATTTGTCCCGAAAATATGGATGCCGGATTAAGCGCCGTATATCGTTCGGACGAAGATATCATTGGAAAATTCTATGCATTGCAGGATACTCGTGTTATCTTCCGTTGGCGGGGATCTCGACCGGATAAAATCACTCTTTATATGGATGGCAAACAGCATCACGTTGAATATGATAACAATACGATAAGTGCAGTATTCCCGTCCGGCAAGCACCTGTGGAATATCACTACCGGATATCCGTCGCTTCTTCGTCCGGAGATCCTGTATACCCGGAATATCCGGGGGCGTACGGAAATGGCCATAAATCCGGTAGCGGGTGCGCATACGTATCGTTATGAGTATAGCACAGATCAGGGACAATCATGGATCGTATATAAAGACACTAAAAGTGCAAAGCTATCCATCTCTCCTCTTTGTGGTGAAACAAAAGGTTATGTACGGGTTACCGCTGTTAATTCGGATCATCAAAGCGAGCCTTCCGCTATATATCCGCTTTATTTCACAACGAAGCCCCCTCCCCATCCCGACGGTCTTAAAGTCGGTATCTGTGATACGCATGTAAGGATTAGCTGGGGTAAGGTATTAGGATGCAATGAATACCGTCTATACAAAAAAACGAAAGGAGGCAGTAAATACACACTTGTTTATCAGGGAGATAAAAATAATTTTTCGGAAGACATACCGATGGGCCGTATTTATGAATATCGTGTCTGCGCAGTCAACGGAAACGGCCCCGGCGCCTATTCCCTCACTGTGACGACCGATCCGGAGAGCCTGCTTAATTTTGACCCGATGCCCGGTGAACCCTTCCGTCGCAGTGTCACACGTGACTGTGGATACGACAATGACGGCATACCCGTTCCGGCGTATTATCCCTGATGATTGAAAAAGTATAACCTCATATTGATGACTATTCATCTGTCATGAGAATATGATAACCTGAT
>JAIRSF010000135.1 GCA_031255595.1 Tannerella sp. | reverse complement strand
TTTTATCAAGAAAAAAGTACGAACCGCTATTATTTTGACCTCGCCAACTCCAGCGCCCGGGTCGTCACATAATATTTGGCGATCATGTTCGGCACTTCCCATGCCGGCAATGAACCGGCTTTGAGGTATTTCAGAAAGTTTTCGGTGACTTGCCCGAAATGGGCTTCGTGCCCGTTGTGATACTCCGCCGGGACAACGACCTCCCATTTGTCGCGCGCTAATTTCTTCAGGTCGACGCCGGGATATTTGGCGGTGATTGTTTTCAGGGAATTTTGCAGTTCGTTTTCAAATGCTTCCGGATCCGAACCGGCTGCTTTTATGAACAAAACCGGCTTATAATTTTGTTCTTTCCCCTGTTCGATGACCAGATGCGCCTTGCTGCCTTTCATGATCGAATAATGTGTGTCGCCCCCACCTTCGGGATACGTATAATTCCAGACCACAGAAACTTTGGCGTTTACTCCGCGTACCGTATAATAGATGTCCCCGTTTGCATATACATATAATGTGTCGTTGGACACATTCTGTTGCAAGTAATCGGGATAAGCATCAAGCCCCGTTACTTCTTTGAACTGACCGGCAGACAGGGCTGTTGTCCAGCGGTTGGCATCCAGCAATTCAATGTCCGCCAGGTAGTTGATGACCTGTTCCGGGAAACACTCCCACTGGACGAGGTCTACCAGGTGGGTGGTTACGTCTACAATCCCTTCGCCCTGCTGGTCGACATCGAAAAACCACGCCGGACGGATCAACGGCTGCCCGGATACGGTTTTAAAGAAATGATGCACGCTTTCTTTCACGATTCCCGGGTTTTCGGGTGTTCCCTTCTGCTGTTCGCCGTATAGCTGGGGAAGCATGGAAAACTCCCTTTGCAACAGGGTGGTTATTTCGAAACGTTCGGTCATAATGTCATAGAGCAGGAGCCCTTTCTGTTCTGCAATATCGAAACACTCCTTCAGTTTTTCAAAGTCGGCGGTACGGATCGCCATCGGTTTGTCTGCCAGCACGTTGATACCTGCCGCAAGTGTTTGCTGAATATAGGCTGCCTTTTTGCCGTTGTTACCGGCTGTTACCATCACATTTCCCTTCTTTTCGCCCAGCATTTTTTCCACGAAGCCGGCTCCGGCATATACGATCTCGTTCCATTCGGTCGGGTTGTCCGCCCGGGTGTTATAGCCTTCTATTCTTTTCAGGTGTTCGTCCAGGTCGGCGCCTTGGGGAGCATATACATATACGTCCTTGCTTACACCGGGATAGGACGATTTCTGCACTAATGCCGCATGGAAATGACCGGGATCGAGCGTGATCAGCTTCACTTCGCCTTGACCGGGGTCGGAAGATTCTTTTTCTTTTTTCATCGTACACGATATATCCAGTAAAAATAAGCCTGCAACAGCGGCAAGAAAACAGTGTTTCATAATCATTTGTGTTAAAGTCGTTATTTAAATGCCCTTTCTTTTTTTTCCTATTCGCTTTTGTATTTTTCAAATTCGGCAGCAATACCTGCCTGTTCCGCATCGCCGGCATGAACCAGCACACGATAACGAAGTTTCACGATTTCTCCTTTTTTGAGTTGTGTTTCGCGGTCGTTCTCCGGCCAGAACATGGGGGTGGGAGAAATAAAACCATAGTCGCGTGTGAACCAGGGGGAAGGATACCACTTGTTTGACGGGTGCTGCATAACGGCGATTCCCTCCACACCGGTTTTGCGTGTGCCGTAGCAATCCATCCATGGGGATGCAACGCCAAAGGTCGCCTTTTCGCTTTCGTTATTTTCCGAGTTAACCATGACCCCTCCCTGCTTTACCGCCAAATCAGGGTCGATGCGGACGCTGAACAGGGAATGGTTGGTTTTTAAAATGCTTACATCCACCAGCATCTCCATTTCGATATCAAAATCGATCCGGTACATTCCCCCGCCAGGCGCCGAGATTGTAATTTTTCTCCTGTCGATTATGGGCGGCGGCGCATCCGGGCGTTTCCAGATACATTCATCTTCGATCACAACACGTTCGCCTTCTGCTTCCGTAATACGCGCCCCGATTGAAACGATACGCCCGCGCTCCAACCCTTCCTGCCAATAATTACCGCCATTGACCCTGTCGCAGGCGAAGAATATAGAACTGTGATGCGGATATTCGCCATTGCGCATGGACGTTACACTGCCGCCGGAAACAGGAGCGTTTACCGGATACAGGAACGGATATTTTTCATTATCCGGGAAATGGTAAGCGGTGAAAAACCGACCCCCTATTGTTACATCGACCCGTTGCCCCGCCATCGTTGCGGCGACGGTTGCATGCTGGGCGTTCAGGCTGAAAAAACCTATCGACAGAATTGCGGTTATTAAGTATTTCATCATTGTTTAATTTTATTGCCGGGAAACATTGTATTTGCCGCCATTACGGGCGGTCATCGATGATGATAACGGGGGGATGTGCAAAGTCACTCCAAAGCATTTCCGCTTTTTCTTTTGTCATCGCCCCTTCGTACGACAGTATGCGGTACTTCAACCGGTAACGGTGCCCCGGTTTCAGTTCCCAGTCTTTGTCTTTTGTGGGTGCAAAATTGATGAAAGCGTCCCCTCTCCCCGCGTTTGCATTTTCGTCCCATATACGCAGGGGTTCCGGTGCATTGTAATTATCCGGATGCCCCATAAAGAGCAACCCGGAGCGCCCGGTCGGCGTATCTCCGGTAATATAGATCCAGCGTGCCTTCGAACCGTCTATCTGCCGGCGCGTTTTACCCTCCGAAGTGAACATTTCACAATTTTCTTTTGTCCATTCTTCCGTTGCCCGGTACCCAAAACCGGCATAACGGTATTCTTTTATCAATACGGGCAGTGATGTGGAGGGGTGAAGGTGTGATTCGAAATCCCAGAGGAACCCGCCGGAGATGTTCCATGCTTTAATTTTCCACCACTCATTCATGACCACCTTTTCTTCCTCCGGTGTAAAGATGAAATGATCCAAACGTGCCGTATATCCGGCGAAGACGCTGCCCCGGTAGATGTTTTCAATCTCTTTTGCCCGGACGGTTCCCTGTTTTTCCCGGATATTCCAGAGGTCGTACATCTTTCCGTCATACAGGATTCTTGTCCATGGGTTCCATATCCCGTAGTGGTGGTAATGGTCTTTCGGCTGTATGGCCGTCAGAATGTTGCCTTCCGGCGAGTAGGCGGGGTGAATGAAACCGCTTCTTCCGTAAGAAGGATCGATGCCTGCGGGCGGCGCTACATGCGTGTAGTTGTACTGAAGGATGTTTTTGCCGTCCTTTTGCAAGACCAGCGCCTTTTTGTCGTCCTCGACGTTCATAGGCGGTTCGCCGGTTGGCTTTTTCTTTGCCTTTTTTGCAATGAAAACCCGCGTAGCGCCGGCAGCAGTCCTGCCGTCCAGTATCCAGTATAAGAGCGGCGTTTCCCCTTTTTCCATGATAACCTGGCATGGAATAACCCGTTTTTGCCCGCCGGTTATTTCGCATAACTCTACCGGCGATGATTCCCTGAGGTTAAGACCGGATACATCCGCCGAAACAACACAATCCTGCCGGTCGTACGACCCGGACTGAACGGTGATCTTTATCTTTCCCGCCGCATACGTGCCGGCTGCAAACGCTATAATGAGCGAAAATATAAATGTTCTTACCATGGTCTTATCAGAAATTATAAGGTGACCTGTGTGGACGTGAAATCATAGCATTCGCTTCGTCATCGTTTTTGAAGCGTTCCAATATGGGATCCCAGTACAGCCTTCTGTTCAGCTTCATGGCGATGTGTTGCAGAAGACAGGCGGTACATGAACGATGGGCTACTTCGGCAGGCGTAATATTTTTCCCGCCGGTACGGATACTGTCCAACCAGTTGCCATGATGATCCGTACTTACATACAGGCGAACCGGATCCTGGTCGGTCAGCGGGGATAATATTTTGAGGTCGGAGGCCTGCAGTGCTTTTGAGGTTGTGCTTATCGGGTCACTGGACGATGCTGCATAAGAGCCGCGGCTGACGAAAATCCAGCCGTCCGTTCCCGTAAACATGACGCCATTGGGTTTTTCCCTGCTGTCTGTGGTTCCTGTTACCACAACGCCGTTGTCGTAGACCATCTCCGTTTCGTATTCTCCATGCACGTCCCACAGTCCGCCTGTGGCAAACGATGCTTTCCCGTATATTTCTACCGGCCCGGAATATTCCTTATCCATTGCCCAGTGTGCAATGTCAAAATGATGGGCGCCCCAGCCTGTGATCATCCCGGCCCCGAACTGTTCGCAGCGTAACCACCCCGGACGGTCGTACCCCTGTTGAGGATGCACCCTGTCTACCGTATAAAATACGTAAGGGGTCTGACCTAACCATTTGTCGTAATTGAAGTTTTTCGGCACCGGCATCTCCTCCATACCGCCTCCGGGAGGATCGCCGGGTAAGCGGATTTCGACCTTTTTCAAATCTCCGATGCGCCCGTTGCGTACCAACTCACACGCTACGCGGAATTGCTCCATCGACCGTTGCTGGCTTCCTATTTGCAGGATACGCCCCGAAGCGTTGACCGCATTACTCATTTTGCGGCCTTCTTCTATCGTCAGGGACGTCGGTTTTTGCAGGTAGACATGTTTCCCGGCGCGGACGGCGTCGATTGCATTTTTTGCATGCCAATGGTCGGGAGTGCTTATCAGTACGGCGTCTATATCTTTGTCAGCCAGCAGGTCTTCGTAATGCTCGTATACCGCGACACCCGTATAAGGTTTTCCCGACTTTTGGGTATAATACGATTCTACCAGTTTTTTGGCATCCGCCATCCGGTTTGTATCCAGGTCGGATACGGCAACGATGCGGGCGTTGTCGTATTTCCATACCCCCGGCATATCATGATCCCTGGAGATTCGTCCGGTGCCGATAGCGCCGATGTTAATACGGTTTGAGGGAGCATTCGGCCCGAATACCGATGCCGGGACAATCGTCGGAGCAACTATAAAACCCGCTCCTGCAGTTAATGTTCTTTTGATGAAACTTCTTCGCGAAATCATGGCTTCTATATTTTTAGATCAATAGTTCGTTATAAAAATAAATATGCTCAAGCCGCCATTTTCCCCCATTGGAT
Organism: Tannerella sp.; assembly: GCA_031255595.1. GTDB lineage: Bacteria > Bacteroidota > Bacteroidia > Bacteroidales > Tannerellaceae > Tannerella. Next base: position 63 of record JAIRSF010000135.1, on the reverse strand, counting down.
TAACTCCTGAATGATAAGTTTATTTTTCTTCGTGTTCGGATTGATAGCGAACCTTCGAATAAA
>JAIRSF010000075.1 GCA_031255595.1 Tannerella sp. | reverse complement strand
ACTAATAAAAACATATTCATTTTTTTGCTTGCGTTTGAAAAAAATATAATATCTTTGCGAAAAAGATTATAGAAAATTATATGGCTTCTTATTCTCTTGCGGTATTAATATGTATTCGGCAATTAGAGTTAATTAACAGTTTTGTGTTGGTTAATTTAGATTGTTGTTTTTGAGAGAGAGAGAGAGAGAGAGAGAGAGAGAGAGAGAGAGAGAGAGAGAGATGCGCAGGTAAGGACTTTCTACACGCGCGTAATATATGTAAAACAAAACAAACTTCTAAACAATTTTTATTCGTATTTATCCGGCATTGCATCCTGCATGAATCAGATGAACAAACGTATGTATGCCCTTCGCACACTGAACCGAGATTTTGTCAAAATATTATCAACCTCTTAAAAAAAGTGAATGTGCCTATGATTATGCTATCTTAAACAAAACGGAAAACGTTGAAGATGACGTTTCTTCATTCGTTGAATTATTCATTAATTTTAACCATTTATCATCAACTCTAAACGCATGGATATGATACAAAAACTCAAAAAACTCAAAAAGTGCACATGCAGGTTTAAACGGAACATTCGGAAAAGACCGGTTCTTCTTATTTGCATGTTAAGTTTAATGACTCCGGCTTACGAATTTTTGAAAGCGGACGACCTCATTGTCAATGATCACTCCGTATCCTCCGTACTACAGGACAACACCATTACGGTTACGGGGAAAATCATTGACGAATACGATGAACCTTTGGCCGGCGTTACAGTCCGTATCGACGGTAGTACGAGAGGAGCGGCATCCGACCTTGACGGGACTTATACCATCAACGCCCTGCCCTCCGACAAACTGGTATTCTCCTACCTGGGGATGAAAGACCTGACGGTGCCCGTCAATAACCGGAAGGTAATAAACGTGACCATGGAGGAGAAAGTAGACGAACTGGAGGAGGTTTCGGTCGTCGCTTTTGCCAGGCAAAAGAAAGAAAGCGTCGTTGCGTCTATCACAACCGTCAAGCCGGGCGACCTGAAAGTGCCGAGCAGTAACCTCACTACCGCATTTGCCGGACGTGTTGCCGGTTTGATCTCCTATCAAAGCAGCGGTGAGCCGGGTCAGGATAATGCCAGCTTTTTCATCCGGGGTATTACTACGTTCGGGGCCGGAGCGAAAAAGGATCCGCTGATCCTTATCGACGGGGTGGAATTGACGAACGAAGACCTCGCCCGCCTGAATACGGACGACATCGCCAGCTTTTCGATCATGAAAGATGCTACGGCTACGGCATTGTACGGTGCACGCGGGGCAAACGGCGTTATCTCCGTCACGACGAAGGAAGGGCGCGAAGGGAAGGTGAGCCTGAACGTACGCTTGGAAAACTCGTTCTCGGGCGCTACCAAAAAGATAGATGTAGCGGATCCCATAACCTACATGCGCATGCACAACGAGGCGGTTAAAACGCGCGACCCGCTGGGACTGGCGCTCTATACGGAAGAAAAAATCATCATGACCGAACGCGGTATGCACCCCAACCTGTATCCCGCCATAGACTGGTACAACACCATGTTTCATGATATGATCAGCAACCAGCGCGCCAATTTGAGCATCAGCGGCGGCGGTAAGGTCGCACGATACTACGTGGCGGCGAATATCACGCAGGATCATGGGAATATAAAGGTCGACAAACGCAATAACTTCAATTCGAATATCAGCCTCACAAAGTACAATGTCCGTTCGAACGTCAACGTAAACATCACCCCTACTACCGAAATGGTGATCCGCCTGAACGCTTCGTTCGACGAATATACCGGCCCGGTATGGGGAGGAGAGGCAATCTACAAGATGACGCGCATGGCAAATCCCGTACTGTTCAAACCCTCCTACGAGCCGGATGAACAATTCGCCTATGCCAACCACATCCTGTTCGGCAACTATGGTAATGCCTCTTATCTTAACCCCTATGCGGAAAGTATGAAGGGATACCGGGATTACAGTAAAAACACGATGTATACACAGTTTGAGGTCAAACAAGACCTGAACGCGATAACGAAAGGGCTTACCGCACGCGCCATGGTGAATATGAACCGCTACTCGGAATATACGGTCGACCGCGAATATTTCCCGTTTTATTACAATATGGCGTCGTACGACATAATGAACGGCAATTACAGGTTGTCGCGCCTGAATCCGACCGGAGGAACGGAGTGGTTAAGCTACTTCCCCTACAGGCGCCTCATCAATACGACATTCTATCTGGAAGCCGCAACCGAATACAACCGTTTGTTCAAAGACAAACACAGCGTGAACGCATTGCTTGTATATACCATGCGCCAGAAGAAGGAAGGGCTTGCCGACAACCTGGAGCTTTCGCTGCCGAACCGGAACATGGGGGTGTCGGGACGTTTAGCTTATAATTACGATACACGCTATTTTATTGAATTTACGTTCGGTTACAACGGTTCGGAACGGTTCCATAAAGACGAGCGTTGGGGTTTCTTCCCGGCTGCTGCCGGCGGATGGATGGTTTCAAACGAAAAGTTCTTCGAGCCGTTGAAGGAGGCCATCCCTACGCTGAAACTGAAAGCATCGTACGGGCTGGTCGGTAACGACGCCATCGGTTACGACTGGGATCGGTTCTATTATCTGTCGCAGGTCAATATGACGGCGGCGCAGTCTGTGGACTGGGGTACCAATATGAACTATACCCCCAACGGCAGCCTGATAGACATCCGCCGGTATGCCAATAAAGATATCGGGTGGGAAACGTCCTATAAAAGCAATATCGGGCTTGAGGCCGTCAGCAAGACCGGCTTGTCCGTAAATATGGAAGTCTTCAAGGAAAGGCGCGAAAATATCCTCCTCGACCGTATTATTCCCGGAACGATGGGGATTATTCCCCCTGTGAAAGCCAATCTGGGAAAAGCGGAAAGCAAAGGGTTCGATGTGGAACTGAACTATGAAAAGATTTTCAATTCCAAACTCTGGATGACCGGCCGGGGCACCTTCACCTATGCGGCAAGCAAGGCGTTGGAATGGGAAGAACCGGACTACAGCGCTACGCCCTGGGTGTCGAAGATCGGACACTCCCTCAATCAGAGGTGGGGATACATTGCCGAGCGCCTTTTCGTCGACGATCACGAGGTGGCCAATTCGCCCACGCAGTTCGGCACGTACCAGGCCGGGGATATCAAATACCGCGATATAAACGGGGATGGTAGAATATCGGCTTTAGACATGGTGCCGATCGGCTTCCCGACCGAACCGGAGATAAATTACGGCTTCGGACTGTCGGCCGGCTATAAAGACCTGGACGTTTCGTTCTTCTTTTCCGGAGTAGGCCGGCGTTCATTCTGGATGGATCTGAAAAAGATTACGCCTTTTATCGACGGTGATGCCGGAGATGATGATAGTGACGGAAGGCTCGGGCAAAATGCCATCTTTCAGGCTATTGCCGACAATTACTGGTCGGAGAGTAACCGCGACCCCTATGCCATGTGGCCGCGACTGGCGAACTATCAGTTGGAAAACAACAACCAGACGAGCACCTGGTTTATGCAGGACGGTACCTTTATCCGCCTCAAATCGGTCGAAATCGGCTACACGATGCCCAAAAACCTGCTGAAGAAAATCTATCTGAGCAATCTGCGCGTCTACGTGAGCGGTACAAACCTGTGCTACTGGAGCAGATTTAAACTGTGGGATCCCGAAATGGCCGGAAACGGATTCGGATATCCGCTGCAAAGGGTCATCAACGTGGGATTAAATGTCGGATTCTAAATTCAAAGTATAAAATTATGAAAACTATATATAGAATAATAACAACCGTATGCTTTTCCGCCGCACTGTTTTCGTGTGATTACTTAGATGTCGTGCCGGATAATATTGCTACGGTGGACAACGCTTTTGCCGACCGGTATACAACGGAACAGTTTCTCGGTACCTGCTACTGGGGCGCTCCCCGGTCGGCCGGATGGAATGAAAACCCGGGTATCTTCGGAGCAATGGAAATGGTGTTCAATAAAGAAGGACAAAACGAAAGAGGGATGCTGTTCGGATTGGGCAACGATAATCCTACGGAGCCGAGGATCAATTACTGGTCGGGCGGAGGCGTTCGCTCGCTATATGCCGGGATAAGGGATTGCAATACGTTTATGGAAAATGTGGACGGAGTGAGGGATTTGCCAAGCAGCCAGAGGGCAAGAATGTTCAACGAAGCTAAATTGTTGAAGGCGTATTACCACTTTTTCCTCCTGTCGTTCTACGGGCCGATCTGTCCGTTGAGGGAGAACACGCCGGTCAACGAATCGACACAAGGCGTGAGGGTCTATCGTGAAAAGATCGACGACTGTTTTGCTTATGTCCTCCAATTGATAAACGAGGTGATCGAAAGCAATGCCCTGCCGCTGATTATCCAGAATGAAACTTCCGAACTCGGGCGCCTCACCCTGCCTGTTGCCTATTACCTGAAAGCAAAAGCGCTTGTGTATCATGCAAGCCCGCTCTTCAACGGGAATACGGACTATAACGGCTTCTTTAACGAAAACGGCGAACCGTTTTTCAACCAAACCTACGATCCGGAACGATGGACAACGGCGGCGAATGCTTGCAAAGAGGCTATTGCCGTTTGCGAACAGGCGGGCATCCGTTTGTTTGAAAAATCCGATTACATACAGCCTAAGAGAATGTCGGATTCTACCCTCATTGTGCAAAAGCTGCGTGCATCCATCAGCCAGCGGTGGAACTGCGAACTGATATGGGGTAATACTTCGTACGCCGTTACATACAACAACCTGCAGTCCGACTGCATGCCCCGCTTAGAACAGGGGACGTCGGCCTCTACAAGAAGTCGTTTCAGTGTGCCGTTCGCACATGTCGACCGGTTTTATTCCAAAAACGGCGTGCCTATCGACGAAGATGCATCGTTCGACTACGACGGGCGCTTCACTACCCGCACAGGCGACCATGCACACCGTTATTATATCCACGAAGGAGAAACAACGGCGGCTATGAACTTCGACCGGGAACCGCGTTTTTATTCAACGCTCGGGTTCGACCGGGGCAAATGGTACGGTAACCATTATAATAATGTACCCGACGACGACGCTCAGGCATTATACCCGAAAGCCCGCTTCGGCGAATTTTCTTCCGTATTCCAACCGGGAGAATATAATGTGACCGGCTACTTCGTGAAAAAATTAGTGTCGATCAACACAACTTTCCGCGACGCTAATTCCGTTTCGACGGAAGCCTATCCTTTCCCGGATATGCGCTTTGCCGACCTGCTCCTGTTTTACGCCGAAGCGCTGAACGAATCCAAGGAAACACCCGATGCGGAAGTATACGAGTATATCGACCGGATACGCGAACGCGCCGGACTGAAAGGTGTCGTAGAGAGTTGGAGCAATTATTCCAATAACCCGGACAAACCGAGGATCAAAAGCGGAATGCGCCAGATCATACAAAGGGAACGGAATATCGAGCTGGCTTGCGAAGGTCATTACTACTGGGACGCCCGCCGCTGGAAAACGGCTATAAACGAACAAAACCGTATGATACAGGGATGGAATGTGGCGGCCTCGGATGTGGACGAGTATTATACGGTAACAACTGTGTACCGGCAGCAATTTACGTTTAAACAATATTTTGCACCGATCCCGGAAAGCGAACTGCTGGCGAATCCGCTATTAGTGCAAAATCCGGGTTGGTAATCATCTAAAAGTTGAAATCTTATGAAAATAAAATATTTTATACCTGCATGTTTGTCTGTCTGTCTTTTTTCCTGCGCGGAAAAAGAACTGAAACCTATATCCGGCAGCCTGGGTAAGCCGGGAGTAATAACGGAAGTGAAAACGGAAGCGCTTCCCGGAGGAGTGATGGTCTCCTACCGGATCCCAAATACCGAAGATATCCTGGGAGTCAAAGCGGTCTACACCCTGCCTAACGGGAGGACTTATGAACAGACAAGCTCGTTTTATGAAAATAAAGTGGAACTGCTCGGATACGTGGATACGAACGAGCATGAAGCGGATCTCTACACCATCAACCGCGCCCAGGAAAAATCGGAGCCGGTGAAAGTGAAATTTACGCCCTTGGAAGCATCCCTTACAAAAATCGAACGGTCGATCAATATAATAAGCGATTTCGGCGGCGCACAGTTTCAATGGGAAAATGTAGACCGGTTTCCTATCAACCTCGAATTTTTTACTACCGATTCGCTGGGAAGGCTTCAATTGATGCGTATCCTTACTTCCGAAATTCCTTCGGCAAACTTCTCCCTGCGCGGCTACGAACCGGCAAACCGTAAATTTGCAATCCTTATACGCGACAACTACGGCAATGCAAGCGATACGATCCGGAAAGATATCTTGCCTTACTTTGAAGAAAAATTCGATAAAAAGAAAATGAGTATCATGAAACTGGGCAACGACGCTAATTTTACAAACTGGGAAGGTATGGACTCCTATATCATTGACGACGATAAGGAAACTTTCGGGCATTCGCCCGCCAATTCCCTGCCCGCTCCTTTTACGATCGACATGGGGATTGTTGCCAATGTAAGCCGCATCGTCTTCTTCAACCGCCTGTTTAATGATTCGTATTATAGCTGGGGCAATCCGAAAGACATTAAGGTGTACGGGCGGAGAGAAGCGCCCTCGCAGGACGGACGGTGGGAAGAATGGGGAGAACCGCTCATCGTCGACCTGCTGCAACGCCCCTCCGGGCAGGCAAGCGACACCGACGAGGATATAGCCCAGGCCGAAGCCGGGTTTGAATTTATTGTTCCCCTCACAGCAGGCCCGCTGCGGTATATCCGCGTCGTAATACTGTCTACGCAAACGGGGCCTACCTATACGCACCCTGCCGAAATAGACCTGTATGGGGAAGAAGTGAAATGAAAATTATTAATTACTAAACACAGGTTTAACAATGAAACAGAAATTCAGATACCCGATTGCCGCCGCCATACTCTTATGGGCCGCGGCGTCATGCGAAAATTTTATGGATATCCACAAGGAATATACAAAAGGCGGCGAGATCGTCTATTCCCCTAAAGTGGATTCCACCGTATTCATTGCCGGAAAAGAACGCATCCTGTTCCGGTTCTGGCTCTACAATTCGCCGAATGTGGAATCGGTCAATGTGTACTGGAACTCCCGGAATGACTCCCTTAGCATCCCGGTCAGCCCCTCTTCCGGATACGATTCCGCAGAGGTCATCCTGCCGAATATGCGGGAACAGTCGTATACCTTCGACATTCGTACGACCGACAATTTTGGTCACAAATCCCTGTGGACAACCAATTTTGGAAACTCCTACGGCACATTCTACGAATCTACGCTGATGGAACGCCGCATCAGGGAACTGGCGGTAGACGACAAAAACGGGATCGTCACCTTTTTCACCGGCATCGAAGGAATGGTTCGAACGGAAATACGCTACCTGAAAAAGGACGGAAGCACACATATCGCCTCCACCTCAAGGCTCGATAACGTGGCGCTGTGTCCCGGCGCCCAACCCGGATCCGGAATAGAATGCCGCTCGCTGTTTATCCCCGAAGAACAATCCATCGACACCTTTGCCACAGCATGGCTAAAACATACGGACGTATTCCCGGAAATGTTTTCCTATAACAGGGACAACTGGAAAGTAATCGCCGTATCCGACGAAACGGCCTCCGACGGCGGCGGAATGAACACCTTGATCGACAACAACCTCGAATCCTTCTGGCATTCCAAATGGGAAGGAGGCTCCGAACCGCTCCCGCACTGGGCGATTATCGACATGGAATCACCTAAGAACATTGTCAAAATCGAAACCTACCGCAGGAACAACAACACCAATTCGAAGGATGTCGAATACTACACAGGCCCCGACCCGGATCCGAATGCCTCTACATGGGTAAAAATCGGTTCGGGACAGTTCCCGGACACCAATCCTCCGGATACAAGGCAGGCGATACTAACCATCAACGTCGACAAATCGGTCAACACCTCAACAGGCCGCTACCTCAAAATGGTACTTCCGACAAGCTACAACGACCCGTTCACCAGCATTGCCGAAGTTTACCTATACGGAAATTAACAGGTCAATGCTTCGGCGGTATCGGTCGACCGATTCGCCTGAAGCCGTTTATTCAAATGCCCCGCAGCCCCCTGCGGGGCATTTTTTTGCGCCGTCGCGTCGCACGCGCAAGGGTCAGCACGCCGCCCAGGGCAAGCGCCGGCGCGCCCACCTGCAAAAAAAGGTTCGTTTCAGGTAGAATGGGGTTCGTACTTTTTTCTTGATAAAAGGTGGGGTTCGTACTTTTTTCTTGATAAAAGGTGGGGTTCGTACTTTTTTCTTGATAAAAAAGTACCAAAAAATCAAGGCTTCGTCCGCTTCGCCCCGTTAAGCTTAACGCTCCGGTCGGCT
>JAIRSF010000258.1 GCA_031255595.1 Tannerella sp. | reverse complement strand
CGTTAAGACCTTTTACCATTTCAATCGAGTGGCCGTCTACCGCTTTTACCGCGTCGCCACCGTACAGAAGCTGCGCTCCCGTAATAAACCATACTTCAAAATTTTCAAATGCTTTCATTGTTCTTCAATTAATAATCATTTCTTTTGTTCTTAATTTATCTTCCGGCGTCCTGACCATAGTATGCGTCCGGCCCATGTTTGCGGTTGAAATGTTTTTCGACAAGCAGGGGATTCATCGACGGATTCGGATTAATACCGTAAGTCATATAAGCCATTTTGGCGACCTGTTCCAACACGACGGCATTATGTACCGCCCCGGAAGCATCTTTTCCCCAGGAAAAAGGCCCATGATTTTTGACCAGGACGCCGGGTGTATGAACCGGATGAAGTCCTTCAAAACGTTTTACGATCACTTTACCCGTTTCCGCTTCGTAGGCGCCGTTCACTTCCGCTTCGTTCATATCCGCCGTACAGGGTATGGCGTCGTGGAAATAGTCGGCATGTGTTGTGCCGATATTCGGGATATCGCGTCCGGCTTGCGCCCATGCCGTCGCATACGTGGAATGGGTATGTACGACACCTCCTATTTCCGGGAATGCCTGATATAATACAACATGGGTAGGCGTATCGGACGACGGCTTTAACTTACCTTCCACAACTTTGCCCTCCGGATCGACCACCACCATATCCTCAGCCGTCATATCGTCGTAGGACACACCGCTCGGTTTGATCACGATCAGTCCCGATGCGCGGTCTATGGCCGATACATTCCCCCATGTGAATAGGACTAATCCGTATTTCACCAGATCGAGATTTGCGCGGTAGACTTCTTTTTTTAATGCTTTCAACATTTTTTTCATCGTTTTTTATTGTATGAGCTAATCGGGGCCTTTGGAGTAATCACAAAATTCAAATCTTGAATTTTCTTGTTTTCCGGTACACATCATCGTTCATCCTGTAAAGACGGGCGCCACGTTTAGAGCCTGTTTTATCTATTTCGTCCGTCATCTCGATAAACTCCATTTCCATGACGCGTTTTCGGAAATTTCTTTTGTCCATCGTTTCGCCGTATATCGCTTCGTACAGGGATTGCAGTTGCGTTAAGGTGAATAACTTGGGTAAGAGGTTGAAACCGATCGGTTTATGGCCTACCTTCTGTTTCATCAGATCCCGCGCCATATCGACCATTTCCGGATGGTCGAAGATGAGTTTGGGCAGCTTATTGATATCAGTCCAGAATGCATTATGACTGTGCACCAGTTCTCTGTCGTAACTGTCTATATTTATCAAGGCATAATATGCAACCGATATCACCCTTTCACCGGGGTCACGATTTATTTCCCCAAATGCGCCGACCTGTTCCATATAGACATTGTCTAAGCCGGTAAGCTCTTTCAAAACACGTTTCGCCGCATCGTCGACACTCTCCTCTTTCTGCACAAAACCACCCATTAGCGACCATTTTCCCTTGGAGGGTTCAAAATTACGTTTTAATAAAAGGAGGTTAAGGCTTCCTTTGTCGAATCCGAAGATGATGCAGTCTACCGCTACATAAAATTTCGGATGTTCACGATAATAATTACGTTTAGGCATATTCTACATTTTTATTTACCAGAAATAGATATAAAATGCAACGGTTATACTTAGAATGATACAGGTGTGTATGATGTCCCAGTGATTCCAGCCGGCGCGTGTTTCGGCGGCCTGTTCTTTCGTCGTGACGCCAAATACAAGCCCCTGTATTTTTTCCATCGACGGCGCTTTGGTCAATAAACTCACAGCGATAATCACAAGTATGCAGAACAGCAACATCCACCCGCAGAAGAACAACCAGTTCACATCATAGAATATATATTTGAATATATTTTCATCCGGTGAAACGGCTGAGCTGTAATACACTTTGGCGCCCAGGCGGGTCAACCCGATCACCATGCCGGCAATCAACCCCCACATACCTCCTTTTGCGCTTGTCCGTTTCCATGTGATACCCAACAGGAATGCCGCGGCAATGCCGGGAGCCAATACGGATTGAACGTCCTGCAGGTATGCATATAATACATCCCCGACGTTCCGCATGATAGGGATCCAGAGGATTCCCAGGATAACGATTACGACGGTTGCAATCTGACCGATGATAACTAATTTTTTCTCAGACGTTTTCGGCTTGAACCGTTTGTAAAAGTCGATGGTGAACAGCATCGCGGAAGAGTTGAACAACGAAGCCAGGGAACTCATCAAAGCGGCGAGTATACCGCAGACAACTAAGCCTTTTACCCCGGCAGGGAGCAGTTTGGTCACTAATGTCGGAAAAGCGGCGTCTGCGTTATGAATGCCGTTATCCATGAAAGGCAGAAAACTGCCCGTTTTTTGATGAAGGGCGAAAGCGATCATTCCGGGGATCAGGAATAAGAATACGGGTAACAATTTCAGGTAAGCTCCGAATATTGCCCCCCGGCGCGATTCTTTCTGGTTTTTCCCGGAAAGTACGCGCTGAACGATAAACTGATCGGTACACCAGTACCAAAATCCGATGATGGCGGATCCTACCAACGCCCCCAGCCAGGGGAAGTCCGGATCTCCGTTGCTTCGGATCAGGTTGGTCATGGAATCGCCGTATTCGTTGACCGTCGTGGCGCCGGCAATCCGTATCATCTCGTCCCAACCGCCAAGCTCTTTAAGACCGAGTACGAGTATAATGAGCGAGCCTAATAAAAGAATAGGAGTCTGAAGAACGGATGTATAAAGCACAGACTTCATACCGCCTATTACTGTGTACAAAGCCGTAATCAGGACTAAGCCGATCGCCGCTATCCAGAAAAAATCTATTCCCCATAATTCTTTGATTCCAAACACTTGTTGAAAAACCAATCCTCCCGCATAAACCGTAACGGCCACTTTGGTCAGTACATAACTGATTAATGAAATGACGGATAAGATGGTTCGAGATTGAGGATTATAGCGGCGTTCCAGAAATTCCGGCATCGTATAAACCATGCTCCGGGAGTAAAAGGGAACAAACACCCACCCCAGGATCAAAATCATCCATCCCTGAATTTCCCAGTGCGCCATCGCCATTCCGCTGGATGCTCCGGCTCCGGCCAGTCCGATTAGATGTTCCGAACCGATGTTCGATGCGAAGATCGATGCGCCGATTGCAATCCATGTTGCATCACGCCCTCCGAGAAAATAGTCTGCAGAATTGTTCTGCTTCTGCTTCAAGACCCATACAATAATTCCGATTAATGCAAAGGAAAATACTCCAATTACAATCCAATCTAATGCTTCCACAATACTTTTTTTTATGAATGAATACCGACTTTTGAATTATAGTGTAAAAATAACACTTAATTAACGAGGGTTGTTCCATAATTCATATGTTATACAGCATAAAATGAGTACATTTACCCTATTTATGTTGTATAACATATAAATTGACACTAAAAAAAGATGTGCCGAAGCCGACACATCTTTCTCAATTCAAATTATTTATCAATATTTACCGCAATAATGCGATTTATGCCAATTTACGTGCACCATCGCTTATGACGACGTCATATACTTTCGGATATTTGCCGAATTTATCTTTGTAACCTTCTTTGGCTTTTTCGATAAAAGCGTCGTACAATTCATCTTTTACAAGGTTAATCGTACAACCTCCAAAGCCTCCGCCCATTACGCGCGAACCGGTGACCCCACATGCTTTTGCTACATCGTTGAGATAGTCCAGTTCAAAACAACTGACTTGATAAAGTTTACTCATTCCGTAGTGTGTTTCATACATCTTTTGTCCCACAGTTTCATAATCATTTGCTTTCAAGGCGTCGCATACATCGATAACGCGTTGTACTTCTTCAATTACATATTCGGCACGCATATAATCTTCCGCACTGACTTTATCTTTTACCTCTTTAAGCTGTTCCAGACTTGCATCGCGTAAAAATTCGACACCAATCGCTTTCGCTACGTTTTCGCAGGATTCGCGGCGCTTGTTATATGCCGAAGACGCCAGTTCGTGTTTCACCAGGGTGTCGAGCAATACCAATTTGTATCCTTTCGGATCGAACGGGTAGTATTCATACTCCAATGAACGGCAGTCAAGACGGATCAGGCTACCTTTTATCCCGAATACGGAAGCAAATTGATCCATGATACCACAATTCACACCTACATAATTATGTTCGGTCGCTTGTCCGATTTTTGCCAGCTCAAATTTGTCGATACCCAGGTTAAACATATCGTTCAGGGCGTAAGCATACGTGCTTTCGAGGGCGGCGGAAGACGACATGCCTGCTCCGAGGGGAACATCACCTGCAAATGCGGTGTTAAAACCTGCAATATTGCCTCCGCGTTTGATGATTTCACGACATACGCCGAAAATATATTTTGCCCAACTCGTGCGTGGCGCATCTTCTTCGTTCAGCCCAAATTCAACATAGTCTTTCAGGTCTATCGAATAAGCGCGGATTTTGTTGGTACCGTTTGTTTTCAGTTCGGCGATCATCCCTTTATCTATCGCTCCGGGAAAAACAAATCCCCCGTTATAATCCGTATGTTCCCCGATCAGGTTGATGCGTCCCGGAGAAGCGTATACCGATCCGGTGCTTCCGTCAAAATGTTTGATAAAACGGCTTCTTACATGTTCTATATCCATAATAATCTAATATTTATATAATAAATCAAAATATTTAATCTACGGGAATGTCTTTATTTACATTCTTACTTCCTATCAATGCATAATATAACATGTATGCCATGCCTGCCATAGGAACAAGATATGAGATCATGTATGTTGAAAAATCGGCTACCCAGTTCTGGACTAACGGAAGGATACCTCCTCCGACGACCATCATCATGAAAATACCGGAGCCTGCTGCCGTATATTTTCCAAGTCCTTCGGTTGCAAGGTTAAAGATTCCGCCCCACATAATGGAGGTGCATAATCCGCATAAAACAAGTAATAAGGCGCTGAGCGGCACTTGCGTCATTGCGAACCCGGAGCCGGTGAATACGGGCATGGACGATTTTACGGATACCGGCGACAGGATGGCGCCCAGTATGAGTATGATACCCAACCCGGAAGTGAAGGTCAACATGGCTTTGCTGGAAACTTTATCTCCGATCATGCTGCCCAAAAACCGGCCGACAAGCATCAGGAACCAATACGTTCCGGCCACAAATCCGGCAACCGTAGCGCCTACGTTTCCTGCGGCAGAGTCTTCCAGGAAAAAGTTAAGGGTTCCCGGTATACCTACTTCCACGCCTACATATATGAATATCGCAATAGCGCCCAATACAAAATGGCGGAAAGCCCAGGGGCTTTTTTCGTAAACGATATGATCTTTCTTTTTATCCGCATCCGGATCCTGTATAGGAATCATGGACAGGATGGTAAATGCAACGACAAACACGCCCATTGCAATGAATAATACGAGATTAACGTCCGAGATGGCCGTTTCTTTTGTAACTTCGCCGATCAACGCTCCGACAAACATGGGGGTTAACGTTCCGGTCAGGGAATTACATGTCCCTCCGATCTGGATCAACTGGTTGCCTTTGTTTCCGCCTCCTCCGAGCAGGTTCAGCATCGGGTTAACCACCGTATTGAGCATACAGACCGAGAACCCTGCAATGAATGCGCCGAACAGGTAAATGTAAAAATTGGAAGGAAGGCCGAATAATTGCGCCCCAACTCCGATCACACCCGACAGGTATTGGATGAATACACCCAACAACCCTACGGCAATAGCCAATAATGCGGTTTTTTTATAACCGATTTTGATTAATAGTTTACCGGCCGGTATTCCCATGAACAGATAGGCCAGAAAATTCATCATATTACCCATCATTCCCAACAGGTTGGAACCTTCAATCCCTTCCTGATTTTTCCATATTACTCCGATTGGAGCCGCAAGATTTGTCACGAATGAAATCATGGCAAAAAGGAACATCATTGTAATAATCGCGATAATGCTCCCATTTTGTTTTTTTTGTGTCATAGCTGAAAGATTTTATTAATTAATATTATTCCGTTCTGTTTATTGCACTGAAAACTTATAGATAGTCCGACTTTCAAAAACCTCTCCGGGACGAAGGATGGTCGAAGGATATTCCGGTTTGTTCGGGCTATCGGGAAAATGTTGTGTTTCCAGACAGAGCGCCGCCCTGTTGGGATAGCGCAGCCCGTTTTTTCCGGTTAAATTTCCGGTCATCCAGTTGCCGGTATATAATTGAACTCCGGGTTCTGTTGTATAAGTATCCATTGTGATTCCGGTTTTCGGGGATACACAATGTGCACAGAATGAAAGTTCATTTTCTTCCGTTTTATTTAATATATAGGTATGGTCGTAACCTTTACCGAATTTAAGTTGCTCGAAATCGTCGTTTATACGTTTGCCGATTTCACAAGGCCGGCGGAAGTCCATAGGGGTTCCGTCCACTTTTTCTTTCGGGCCGTAAGGTATGGCCGTAGAATCCGTCGGAAGATAGTAATCCGCATTGATGGAGAGTATATGGTCGCCTATATACGGATCTCCGGCGCCCGAAAGGTTGAAATACGAATGATTCGTCAGATTCAATACGGTCGGCCGGTCTGTAACGGCTTGATAAGATATCACGATTTCATTGTCGTCCGTAAGATGGTATATTACGGCTATATCCAACTTGCCGGGGAAACCTTCTTCGCCGTCCGCCGAAGAATAGGTCAGTTCGACCGTTTGATTATCCAGTTCTTTCATATCCCATACTACCGCATTAAAACCTTTAAGGCCGCCATGCAGACTGTTGGGAGCATTGTTTATCGCCAGTTTGTCGTAAACAACACCATCTATCGAAAAACACCCTTTGGCGATCCTGTTCGCGTAACGTCCGCATATGGAGCCAAAATAAGGTTCTTCGGATGCCAGGTAGTCGTCGATCGATTGATGCCCGGTCACGACATCCGTTAATTTCCCGTCTTTGTCCGGAACCATGATAGATACGATTTTAGCTCCGTAATTCAGGATGGTTACCTCGGAACCGCTTTTGTTTGTGAGTACACAAATACTAACTTCTTTTCCGTCGATTATTTTTTGAAAATCAGCCGAAAGTAAACCGGAAAGTGTCTGTTCATTCTTCATAAGTGATATTTTAAATTGAGCGTAAAATTAATGCTATTATTTGATTTGATACGACCCCAAAATATGTTATAAAACATATTCATGAAACCTGTTCATGTAATTTTCTGACAATAAGACACGATGATACGTTTTTTTTGTTTAATTTTGCGTTCCTTTTATGTTGTTAATTACATTCGGTTTCATATTGTTGAGCATGTGGACTGATATAACATGATGTGTAAGAAGTGAGAAGATGTTTATTTAATGTATGTTTGACCTGTTTGGCCGTATATGTTTTGTCCGGCCGGCAAGTGCTTTACGCACAAATGACGGACCGGCTATACAGGTTCGGCGCTCCCCGTATAGATACATTGCGTAAGGGGCAATTGGCCTTGGAGATAGATAACATATCTTTCTTCAAGAATAATGAATTTATTTCGACGGTTCAGAAAGGCTATACGTTGCCCGGGTTTTGGTTGCAGTTGAAAACGGTTTATCATCCCCTTTCAAATTTGAAAATAGAAGGCGGGGTGCACTCTATTTGGTTTTGGGGCAGTACCCTGTATCCGGCATTTGTATATAAAGGGATCTCCGCATGGGATGGGCAGGATTATGCGCGTAATGTGCATGTGTTGCCTTACTTCAGGGCTCATATCGCCCTGTCGGAGCATGCTGATTTTGTTTTAGGCGATATTTACGGCGGTTCCAGCCATCGGTTAATAGAGCCGTTATATAATCCGGAATTGAACCTGACGTCCGATCCGGAATCCGGGTTACAATTTTTATATCATTCCAAATGGCTGCAATTGGATATGTGGGTAGACTGGATGACGTACATATATAGATTAGATACAAAGCAGGAGGCGTTTGTCGCCGGAGCGTCCGCCCGTTTTATGGCAAACTCTCCGGAATCGCGCCTTCACGTCTATTTTCAATTGCAAGGTCTGTCACAGCATAGAGGGGGAGAGATTGATATTACAAACGAAGATACACAGACGATGTTTAATGGCGCGGCAGGTATGGGGATGATATGGAATGTCGGCCGGAAAGTCCTCAAGCATATCAATACGGAGTTTGACATAGCCGGTTATAGTTTTCCCAAAGGGTGCATATATGAATTAGATAAAGGACGCGGTTATTACGCTAAGCTGTCTATGCAATTATCCGATTTCAATATCGAAACTTCTTATTGGTCGTGCCGGGATTTTATGCCGATCTTCGGAAATGTGTTTTATGGTTCCATGTCGACAAAAGAGAGCAACCTGTTATATGAGAATCCGAAGATGCTTTACTTGGGAGGTGATTATATGCATCCTTTAAACAAAGGTTTCTCCTTTGGTATCAAAGCCGAAGCCTACTATTATTTATCGGGGAAAATGTATCATGCGGAAACAGGACTTTATAGTCCTTCGGCTTTCGGGAGCAATACAAATTATTCCGTAGGGGTCTGTTTGCGGATCAATCCGTCGTTTTTATTGAAACAGTATTAGCCTGTATGGCGATAAGAAATAATTCGAGGCTGTCATCCGGCCCCAAGCCGAATTTTTTCTTCAGGCGGTAACGAAGTCCATGTACGGATGTCTGTTCTATGGAAAAACAAGCTGAAACTTCCGCAATCTCCATGCCGATCATGAAACACAGGCAATATTTAATGTATTGTACCGATATGTTGCCGTTGCATCTGTTTTTAATATGGTTGATACAGGTTTCGTTTAAACGGCAGAGTTTTTCGTGATATTCCTTTTTGTTTTTTAAATACTTGCTTATCAAATATTCGATATCTTCCCTGATGACTTCGTACAGAGGAATCTTGGTTGAATAATCTTGTCCGGTATGCACCGGTTTTTCGTACTCCATTGTCTTTTTTGCAAAAAGTTCGACCTGTTCGTCTAACTTTCTTTTTGCCGTTTTCAGTTCCTCCAACTCTTTACTTTTGCCCATCAACTCCATTTCTTTCAAATAGAAATCGGACAGGACGTCATATTTTTCAAGAAAAGCCTTTTCTGCCTGTTCGTTTTTTAGTTTTAATCTTAATACGGCGTCTTCTTTTGCTTTTTTTTCCAACATCGTGCGACGTTTCATGTTTTTACGTTTCACGTAGAAAACGGCTAATAATAGGAGGATCGTGATAAATAGGAGCAGGCAGGCGACCGTCACGAACCGGGAACGCCTTTTCTGAAATTCATTTTGCGTTTTGAGGTCTGCAACTTCGGCATCTTTCGCTTCCGTTATGATCTGAAGCTCAATCGTTTTTACGGTATTGTCGTGTATTTCGAGTTCATTATCGCTTTTTAACGCCTCATACTTTAGCGCATTTTTATAATCGCCTTTCTTTTCATTTATCATGCTTAACAGGGCGTAATTCTTTGCATACAGTTGTTGATATCCGTATTTCCGGTAATTATCAATCAATTCATTGGTTATCAAAGCTTGCGATTCGGACTGTTTCATATCCCCCAAGGCATAATAAACCAACGACCGCACATAGGATATGCAGATGTACGGGAGCGTATTTTGTGTATCTCCGGCAAGTTCTTTCGATTTTTTGATGTGCCGGTCAATAATTTCAAAATCCGGGTTTTCCCTTTTCAATTCATATTCTGCAATTTGTATATGAAGCAGGCTGACGGAAACTTCCACCTCCGGGCCTTTCATTTTCCCGGATTCGTATAATGCAATGGACTTGTATTTGTATAGCTGAATGGCGTCTATGAGCGTTTCGTCCCGGGTTTCGGTATATTTTGCTTTATAAAAAGAGGAATAGAGCGTATTTACGGCAAAGTGTAACGGATACTCCTCGGATGAGGTCTGTTGCAGTTGTTTGATTTTTTCCAGCAGTTGTTTGATGGATACGGTATCTTTCCTTGCAGAGGCCTTTTCCGTAAGTATCAGGAGGATATCGGTTGCCGGGCCGGGATGGTTTCCGAGCTGTTCGTTGTAAAGCGACCTGTATAAATAATCATACACATCCTCCTCCTTACTGTATTTTTTGTAGGGATTATTGTTCCGGTCAATCAGCCGGTAGATTGAGTCCATGTCTAAATGACCGGATAATCTTGCCGGGCGGGCTGCACCCGGCTGTATGTAAAAAAGCGCGTAAATAAAAAGGCGAAGTAGCTGGTGTGTGTTTTTCATATAAATCACTTGTTACCGGATTCAAATTCATTTGTCGTTTTCATAGTGATAATGTATGTTCATCTTCCGGAGAAAAACATCCAGATCGTCGTTGTTGTCCAAGCCGAATTTTTTCTTTAACCGGTATCTCACCATGTGCACAGAAGCCTGTTCTATGGAAAAACATTCCGAAACCTCCCCGATCTCCATCCCGATCGCAAAGCATACACAGTATTTTATATAAGGTATGGAAAGGTTGCCGTTATAGGCGTTTTTAAGTGCGGAGATATATTGTTCATCCATGCGTATCAACGATTCGGTATAGTCTTTTTTATCCTGAAGTTTCTTGGTAATCAGTTGGGTGATATCTTCTGTGACTAATTTATACAGAGATTCTTCCGTCCTGAAGGATTCTTGTTTTTTGTCGTTTATGCGTTCGTATTCGTTTATTTTTTGTGTATAGGCTTCAATTTGTTTATCAAGGATTTCTTTGTCCTTCAACAACTGTTGCATCGCCTTATTTTTGCCTTCCAGTTCCATTTCTTTGGTGTGGTAGTCCGACAATAACACTTCATACTTTTCCAGATGTTCTTTGACGGCCTGTTCTTCCTTGATTTTCAGATTGAGTTCCGCTTCTTCTTTCTCTGCTTTTATCAGGGCCGAGCGGCGTTTCAGGCTTTTTTTTGCGGCATAAAACCACAGCCAGAGCAATACGATGGCCGTAATCAGCAAAATGGCCACCAGTACCAACATCCCGATAGATTTAATCTGGTTTTCATTTATAATTTTTAATTGTTCGATTTTACGTTCTTCTTTTTCCGTATTGTACAGATACTCCAGTTCGCGCGTTTCTTTATTACGTATTTTTAACTTCAGGTCGTTCTTTATCCGGTTGTATTTCAAAGCTCCTTTGTAATCGCCTTTCGCATAGAGGATTTTACTGTGAAGACCGGCATGTACGGCTTCGTCCGAATAAAATGTTTCCGAAGGATATATTGAGCCGCCTTCGCTTATCTGCTGTAATAAATAGCTTTCGGCTTCCGTAATTTGTTTCTCAGCTTCGTTATATTTTTTTTGTTCAAACAGGAAAAGGGCTTCCGTATATTTTATCCGGCTCATGATGTATGAATCGTCTATATAACCGAAAGAGTGGGCCTTTCTTATGCAATCATTGATGTAATCCCAGTCCGGGTCTTTCTTCAATGAATGATATTCGGCGATCAGAAGGTATGATTGCAAGATGTCGTACGTCAGTTCGCCGGGCAGTAGGTCTTTATTTGAATAAAAAAGCCCGATACGTTTTTTCTCATAAAAAATGGCCGAATCAAGCATGGATTCCTGTGTATTTGCGTCGAAATGCGTACTGTATAAGTCCGATTTCATGGCGCTGAGTGAAAAATCGAGGAAGGGGCAGTATTCTTTTTGCAGCAGGTTTTCCACTTTCCGGATTAATCTTTTCGCGAATATGGTATCCGGCTGGTTGGCTGTATATACGGATATATTATAGACATAGTAGCTTATTGCCTGTACTTCCGAAGATATCCGGTCATAATAATCAATAGCCTTTTCAAACTGTTTATATCCTTCTTTCTTTCCGTAAGGCACATTGATCGCCTGTGTTCCTTTTGCATAATGGTATCGCGCCAGAGCAAAAGGATTCGTCGCGTTTTCCGCATAAACATCGGCCGAATCGATGTATAAGTTGAAAAAGGTTTTATTGTTCCATTCGTTATAGAGGTTTGCAAGGTATATATAATTATGTAGAAGCCCGTTAATGTCTTTTTTTCTTTTACTTTCGGATAATATTCGGTTTATGACCCGAATCTGTTTTTCCTGTTGCAAACCTTTTTTGTGATTACAACGATAAAAGATATCCATTTTTTCTTTATAAGGAATTTTAGGATCGTTTACGATTATCTCAAGGGAATCGAGTGTCATTCTTTTGTCATTAGAACACACAACCGCAATATCTTCCTGTGAGTATAAGTAAACGCAGAAAAACAATAATAATATGAGTAAAATTGTTTTGTTCATTTACAACCATATTTGTATTTCAAGGGCAAAAATAGAAAAAAAAATGATAAATATCAAATTACAATTGTTTTATTGTTTAATAAAAGCAAATTAAAATCGGATAAATGGAAGATAATGGTTATATTTTACCCCATTTTGTCGCACTTTTTGCATAATTTTATACTAATATCTTAAATATGGCTGATTTTTTTTACGTTTTTTTCATTGAAGAAAATAGTTGTATTTATCAACCTACTGATTATCGTTTTCGTCCCTTGTAGCGCTTTGTATAGGAACGCGTGTGCATATTTGTCTACACCTGTAATGATGATAAGCTTATAAATAGATGCCTGAATTAGAGTGTTTTTGATAAATGTAGAGAGATATATAGTGTGTGCTATGAAAAAGTAAAATACTTTTGTCACCGAAATTAAATCATGAGAATGAAAAAATGATTCTCCTTTATTTTTTAATAACAGAATAAACGGTTGTAATGAAAAAAAGAGCTATGTTGTATAAGGCTCATAACGGACGGAACCGGAGTGCGTGTTCCCGGCTGGATATAAAACGACCGACTAATGATTAAAAAAGAAATAAAAGGAATCGGTAAAGTAAAAAAAAAGGCCGTATTGCAATTTCATAACATTAAATATAGAAATAAAAAATTAGCCGCGGGTGTATAAGTTTGATTTTTGAAATAAAAAATCTTGAAAAAGAGAAGAATATCGCTTGAGCGACATTCTTCTCTTTTAGTATATTGGGTTTTATAATGCTTTGTGGGGGTTCGTACTTTTTTCTTGATAAAAAAGTACCAAAAAATCAAGGCTTCGTCCGCTTCGCCCCGTTAAGCTTAACGCTCCGGTCGGCTGAAATCTGTGTAACTCGCTTCGCTCAAACA
>JAIRSF010000192.1 GCA_031255595.1 Tannerella sp. | reverse complement strand
TCAATCGGTTCCGCATCCGGCAGTTTTTCCTTTTCGGGAGAATCGGTTGAGTCACATGCCAAAAGAAAAACGCAAAAAAGGAGAGCTGTAAACTGTAGTTTCATGATAATTCAATTTATTATGTTCATATAGGTTATGATGCAATACCACACGATAAGGTTGCATCGGGTGACAAAAAAATCAATACGCTTCGCGGTATTTATTTCCGTCTTTATCTTTGAGGATATTCAGGTAGCTTTTATAGCGCGATTCGCTGATATAATGTTCTTCGACCGCTTGCAAAACGGCGCATCCGGGTTCATTACGGTGGGTACAGTTATTAAAACGGCAACCGGACGAGAACTTGAATATTTCCGGAAAATAATGCGCCACCTCGGCGCCTTCCATTTCCAGGGTGCCGAAACCTTTGATCCCGGGAGTGTCGATCAGGTAACCGCCTGCGGAAAAAGGAATCATCTCCGAAAAGGTCGTCGTATGCATTCCTTTCCGATGATATTCGGAAATACCCGCAGTACGCAGGTTGACGTCGGGGAGAAGGCGGTTGATAAGGGTCGATTTGCCGACACCGGAATGGCCGGAAAGCAGGGTGATCTTGCCGGCAAGTATTTGTTTCAGTTCATCAACTCCGGCTCCCGATACGGCACACATTTTCAGGCATGGATAACCGATTGTCAGGTAGAGGCGGATCAAGCCGTCCATATATTCCAGATCGTTTTCGTCATAACGATCCATTTTGTTAAAAGCAAGCTGCACCGGTATGCGGTAAGCTTCGGCCGTCGCCAGGAAACGATCGATAAAAACCGTCGTTGTTTCAGGATATTTAACGGTGACGATCAGGAGAGCCAGGTCGAGGTTGGCAGCCAGGATATGCGATTGTTTCGATAAATTGGACGCACGACGGATCATATAGTTGCGGCGCTCCTCAATATCTGTGATAAACGCCGTTCCCTCGCTGTTTTCTTCAATCTGTACACGATCTCCGATCACAACGGGACTCGTGCTCCGGATCCCTTTCAGACGAAAAGAACCTTTTACCTTACATTCCACAAAACGTCCGTCGTTCGTATGAACCGTATACCAGCTTCCTGTATTTTTTACGACAAGGCCATGCATCCTATCCGTATCTTCCACAACAAGGCCGCCTATGCATCAGACCGTCATGATTTCTTTTTCTTTCGCAGCATACAGTTCGTCTATTTTCTTGATAAATTTATCATGAATCTTCTGAACTTTCTCTTCCGCATCTTTTTCCACATCTTCGGGAACACCCTCTTTAACGGATTTTTTTAAGGCCTCGATCACTTCGCGGCGCGTGTTACGGACACTAATCTTCGTGTTTTCCGCCTCATGCTTCGCCTGCTTTGCCAGATTACGGCGGCGTTCTTCCGTTAGCGGAGGTATACCCAAGCGTATCACTTCGCCGTTATTTTCGGGCGTGATACCTACTTCGGAATTAAGAATCGCCTTTTCTATTTCCTTGATCAGTGTTTTTTCCCATGGAGTGATCAACAAGGTTTTAGCGTCGGGCGTATTTATGGACGCAACATTCGCGAGTGGTGTCATCGCCCCGTAATAAGACACCCGTACATTATCCAGAATCCTGGGATTAGCTTTTCCGGCACGGATACGCGCCAACTCATCGTCCAAATAACCAATAGCGGAAGCCATCTTCTCCTCCGCGGCTTTAATGATTTGATTTGTGTCTATTGCCATATCTGTTTAATTTTTATTTTCACAAAGGTAACCTCAATTAAACGAATTTACCCAATTTTTGTTGAACAAATTTTCGGTCGAATTATACAATATTGATATTTAACAGGTTAAAAAATCATTCATCCGGAACGCAAATCGAACGAAGTACAAAATAAATAATTTTATTTTTATTTTCGGGATGAAACAAATCTCCCTTAATACAATGTCGGCATGAAACCTTTAAGGATGTACGAACGTTCCGATCTTTTCTCCATGCATCACTTTTCTGAGATTGCCGACGGTATCCATATCGAAAACGATCAGCGGCAAATTATTTTCCTTACACATCGTCGTTGCGGTCAGATCCATCACTTTCAGGTTGCGGTTATAAACTTCGTCGAAAGTGATTTCGTCAAATTTTTCGGCAGCCGGGTCTTTTTCCGGGTCGGCCGTATAAATCCCGTCGACGCGCGTCCCTTTCAGCATAACGTCCGCCTCGATTTCAATACCGCGCAACGCCGCCGCCGTATCCGTCGTAAAAAACGGATTACCCGTTCCGCCCGCGATCATCACGACCGTTCCCTGCCGCAACAGGTCGACAGCCCGGTTTTTGCTGTAATATTCGCCGATCGGCTCCATACGGATGGAGGTAAGCACAGTAGCCTTTACCCCCGTCGCATTCAGGGCGGAACTCAGGGCCAGGCTGTTTATCACCGTAGCCAGCATCCCCATCTGGTCGCCTTTCACGCGGTCAAATCCTTTAGACGTCCCGCTTAGTCCGCGAAAGATATTCCCGCCGCCGATAACGATTCCAATCTGAACGCCCGTAGCTGCTACTTCTTTTATTTGTGCGGCATATTCGCTCAGGCGCACCTCGTCAATTCCGTACGATTTGCCTCCCATCAGCGACTCACCGCTTAATTTTAAAAGAATTCGTTTAAATTTCTTTTCCATATTTGTTTTATGTTTAATTTGAATATCGGCGAACAGGGTCAATCATGCATTTGTGCGAAGCGCATCATACGGCCGGCAGGCTCTGCCCCGTAATTTTCCGGTACAGGTCGAGCGCGTAAACATCCGTCATGCCGGATATATAATCAAGCGCACATTGAATTTTCCCATAAACAGTAGGCGCATGCACATCATATTGTTCGGGCACGCGGCTAAGTAACAGTTTGCTGTACGAATGTCCGGGATTCATCATGGCGTCGATCATCGTTTCCAGCAAATAGCCGAAAATATGATAACCCGCCAGTTCGATATCCACCACGTCGCGGGAAACGTATATTTTTTTATACGCAACTTCGGAACATCGCTTATACGCCTTTCCCGCAAGGTTGCTGATTCCCTCTATCAAAGGCTTATCGTAAGACCCATCCAGAAACCGGTGCTCATTATCGAGAAATTCCTGCGTACACTCGTCGACAAGCAGTCCGATGATGCATGAGCGGAGGTATGCGACCTGTTCGTTCGTATCATCCACCATCATTATGATCTGCCGGATATTATCAAGGCGTTCGCCTTCGAAAAATCCGAGGAACAGGTCGAAGACTTCATCTTTCGTCAGGAGGCGCAACTTATGCGCATCTTCGATATCCATGATCTGGTAACAGATATCGTCGGCCGCTTCCACCAGATAAACAAGCGGATAACGCGCATAGATACCTTTTGCGGCATCCGTTTCGGGTATTCCCAGTTCATCGACAATGCGAAGAAACGTTTCTTCTTCCGTCTGAAAAAAACCGAACTTCCCTTTCGGCGTCGCTTGTGTAGAGGCAAACGGATATTTGATAACCGAAGCAAGCGTACCGTATGTCAGCGCAAAACCTCCCCGGCGGCGTCCCATAAACTGATGCGTAAGCAGGCGTATGGCGTTTGCGTTCCCTTCAAAGTGAAGAAAATCTTCCCAACGCCCCCCCTCGTCGCGCACCTGGTTTTCAAACTGTGTGCCTTTACCATCCGTAAAATAAGCGGAAATAGCCCGTTCGCCCGAATGACCGAACGGCGGATTTCCCATATCATGCGCTAAGCAGGCGGCCGAAACGATCGAATCTATTTCCGAGAAGTTCGTATGTTCTTCCTTATCATATTTCCGCATCAGCCGGGCCGAAATATTTTTGCCGAGCGAACGTCCTACGCACGACACTTCCAGGCTATGCGTCAGCCGGTTATGCACAAAAATACTTCCGGGGAGTGGAAACACCTGTGTCTTATTCTGTAAACGGCGGAAAGGCGAAGAAAAGATCAGCCGGTCGTAGTCACGCTGAAAATTAGTGCGTTCGTGTTTCCGCTCATGGTAATTTTCTATCCCCAGACGTTTTCCGGATAATAACTGAGACCATTCCATTTTTTGTTATATTTATTCCACCTCCAACACAAGCCCTTTCAGGTATTCACCTTCGGGGTGATAGATATTAATCGGGTGATCGGCCGGCTGCGCCACCTGATGAAGAATACGCACCGTACGTCCCGACTGGGCCGCAGCGCTGAAAACCGCCAACCGGAAGTCCTGCTTGCCAACAATCTGCGAACAGGAAAACGTAAAAAGAATACCTCCCGGCCTGATCTTTTTAAATGCAATCGCATTCAATTTCCGGTATCCCTGCAAGGCATTGTGCAACACATTTTTATGCTTGGCAAACGCCGGAGGATCCAATACGATTAAATCATACCGGTTATCAATACGTTCCATAAACTTAAATGCATCTTCGGCAAAAGCCTGATGACGCGGATCATCCGGAAAATTGAGGCCCACATTTTCATTCGTCAAAGCAATCGCTTTGGCAGAACTGTCGACCGAATGAACCAAAGAAGCCCCGCCCCGCAAGGCGTAGACGGAAAAACCTCCCGTATAACAAAACATATTCAACACGTCGCGGCCTTCGGCATATTGCCGAAGCAAGGAGCGGTTATCACGCTGATCGATAAAAAATCCGGTTTTCTGGCCTTTCAGCCAGTCGATATGAAAACGAAGACCGTTCTCAATAGCCGTACAAGGCTCCTTATTATCAGCCCCATACAAATATTCGTTTTCTTCATGCAGGTCGGCCTTAAACGGCAATGTCCCTTCCGATTTGTAATAGATACGGTGCACGCCTTCTCCCAAAACCTCCCGCAGGGCGGTGACGATATCCTTACGTGCATAATGCATGCCGACCGAATGTGCCTGAATAACGGCGGTATGCGCATAGACGTCAATGATAAGCCCCGGTAAACCATCTCCTTCGCCATGCACCAACCGATAGGTATCGTTCGCTTCCATAGTGGCGGAAACGGATAAACCTTGTCCGGAATCCGGCGCTGTTCCGTCAGGGTAATGCGATCCGCCCCGCCTCACAAGGCCGAGTGAGCAACGTATAAAATAAGCCCGGCGTATCCGTTCCGTCCAGAATGTGACGTCTATTTCCACCGGAGTAAACGACAGGATACGCACTGCAATACTGCCGATCTGGTAATGTCCGATACCCAGAAAATGATGATCCGCGCTGTAAACTTCCACGACGTCCCCTTCTTTGGGTTCTCCCCGGACGAAAGCGACGGCCCCCGAAAAAATCCAGGGATGAAAACGTAAAAGGGATTCTTCTTTTTTGGGTTTGAGATATAATTTGCTGCGACTCATTTCGAACATTCCAGAAATTGATAAATACGAAGGCAGGCCCATGCGTCGAGGGCGGCATAACGTTGCTGTGATTCCGTAAGAGTATCGGCCTCCCAGTTACTCAGCCGTTCACGCTTGGAAATCTTTTTGCCGAACAGGATCGCATAAATCTTCTGAAGGCTCATATCCTCTATACCGAACTGGGTTACATAAGTCTGCAAATCCACAAAATTACCGGGAGAGATATTGGTCAGGCTGTGTAAACCATGAAAATCATCACGCAACGACAACCCTATTTTCTTTATCGATTCATTTTTAAGAAACGATTCCAATGAAGATGGAATTTTTTTTAATTTGTTCAGCCGGATCAAAAAACAAATGTCATCGCCCGCCAACTGTATCAATGACATTTTATAATGCGTTCTTTTCGAGAAATTCGGCCTTGTTTCCGTATCGAATCCTATTTCCGTCAGCGAACTCAAATAACTTAGCGCTTTATCTAATATCACCCTGTTTTCCACAACAATAATACGTCCCGGAAACATTTCCCGCGGCATCTGCGAAACAGCGTCTTTTGTGATGGCAGGTGTAAAATTCATTCGGAGTCTTCTTCGGTTAAAAATCCATCTTCCGAAGAAGACATAACTTCGTTAAAGCGTACGGAATGAAGCGCTTTCAATGCGTTCAACAGTTTTTGCCCCCAATACAGGCGGAAACTCTCCCGGCACATATATAACGCCTGTTCCATCACTTCTTCATTTTCCCGGCGAAACAACGCCGCAAAATCCCCTAAGTCCTGATATACATCCGCCAGATTTTCCGATATCGTAGAAGCGATCGGCGTATCACTGTAGTTGATATCCGGATGGAACGTGTCCAGAAACGAATCATACGCACCCAAAAGGTTCGCCATGTGACGGCGTACAGCCTCATACGTATTTTCGGTAATAAAATGTTCCGGTTCATCCTCCTCGTCCGGTTCTTCCATATCCGGCAACAAAGCGGCTTTCAGATAAAGCAGAGGCGCTATTTTCACCGCCCTGTCCGTAAATGAGTAGCAGGTATACCGGGGAGCCGCCTCTATTAACGCACAAAATTCGAGCGCAACAGTGACAAACTCCAACGTATTTTTCTCGTATATAACAGGATGGGCAGACATAATAGGTTCAGGGCATAAAAATAATTACAATATCAATCTTTTGTCACTTTGTCCTGATAACTTTCCGCCGTAACCGAATTATCAATTTTCAGGATCAGTCCCTGAAGCACTTTTCCCGGGCCTAATTCCACAAAATGATCGGCGCCGTCGGCAACCATATTCCTCACAGTCTGCGTCCATTTGACGGGAGCCGTCAACTGGGCGATCAGATTGGCTTTGATCTCTTTCGGATCGGTTGCCGGTAATGCCGTATAATTCTGATAAATAGGGCAGATCGGCTTATTAATAGTCGTCGATTCAATCGCTTCCGCCAGTTCTGCACGCGCAGGCTCCATTAAAGGAGAATGAAAAGCGCCTCCTACTTTCAACTTCAAAGCACGTTTAGCGCCCGCTTCCGTCAACATTTCACAAGCCCTGTCGATACCGGCTTCCGTTCCCGAAATCGCAATCTGCCCCGGACAGTTATAATTTGCCGGAATCACAATTTCATCCGAGATCTCTTTGCATACATTTTCTACCGCCTCGTCGGGCAAGCCGATAATCACCGCCATGGTCGAAGGTTGCATCTCACAAGCTTTCTGCATGGCGTGAGCGCGTTTGGATACAAGTGTAAGCCCGTCTTCAAATGAGAAAGCGCCGGAAGCGGTAAGCGCCGAAAATTCTCCCAACGAATGACCGGCCACCATTCCGGGAGTAAACAATTTACCCCATATCATAGAAAGAATAACGGAATGCAGGAATATAGCCGGTTGCGTCACATTCGTCTGTTTCAGCGCATCGTCCGTACCGGAAAACATGATATCCGTTATACGGAAACCAAGGATATCATTCGCCTCCTCAAACAATTCTTTCGCACGTACATTCTGATCGTACATGGACTTTCCCATACCCGTAAACTGGGCGCCTTGACCCGGATAAACAAAAACTTTCATACATATTATAATTTAAATTTCATCTGGATTTACGCTATGAAACCGTTATATTTCATAACGCCATAACCAAAATCGACTTGCAAATATAGTGCAAGTCGAGAGAAACACAAAATAAACTCGTTTATTTTTGTTGCCGAGGCGCCGCCTATATTCTGTTTTACAAAATATAGTGCAAGGTTGAACCCTTCGGGTTTTTGAAAAAATCTTTCTCGCGAGCGAAGACGGTGTTTTTCCCCGATTTTGGCCGTCAAACCGTTTTTTTTCGGATCACCCGTAAAACTCAGTCCGTTTTAAACTTATTTAATCTCGAAATTAATAAACATGACAGGAATATTTATCTTCCTTTCGTTGGTATTAAAAGATTCATTATAAAAATAAGTATAATATTTACCGGAGGACAACGGGCGACTATACATAACATCAGAAGTGCACCACCAGCGTTTTTCGGAATAAGTTTCTCCAGGCATTACCTCAATAGTAAAAAGAATATCTTCAGTCAATTCACATGTCCGCATTACTTCATATCCTTCCATTCCTAAAACATAACCCTTGAAATATAAAGCATGCTTGTTGAATGATATTGGTTTATTCGTATTGTTTGTTACCGACAAATTAAAATTAAAACCTCGTTCCTCGACTTCATTTCGATCAAAAAGGCTCGTTTCATTTCCATCCATATCCGAAAGCCAATATCCAAACTTAATACCATCAACCTCTTTCTCTATCCGGGAATCCGTACTCTTTTCATCTCGCAAACCGATGTGTTTCGGTGAAATTTTTGTAAGTGTAATCCTCCAAGGAGCTGCAGGTATTTCAATATCCCATTTCAAATGATCATTCACCCATATTTTTTTCAAAGTTGTCACATCTCCTACTTTTTCAATTTCACATAGAATCGTGTCTGTTGTAATTCCATTTTCATACTCCCATATCAAAGCCTGTGAGTGCATTGAAACTCCATTTATATCAGATGATTCTATTTCAATATTCATAATATCACCATATTCATTTGTGGTAATTTCAGAAGCGGCTTTGTCTTTGTCAGATAAAGCCTTAATAATTGGTTGTTTCGTATTTTCACTCAACAAACTATTCCCATTAATATCTCGAACCACAACAGAATAACCGAATGTATAGGTCTTTTCATTACCTACATTACTTTCATCACCTACATTACCTACATCATCGCCATTATCTACATCATCGCCATCATGATCGCGGCAAGAAACAAATGCAACAAATGTCAATCCTAAAAATAAATATATCATTCTTTTCATAGTAAAAATTTTTAATGCACTATAAAATGCATTATTACTAATTTTCAGTATAGATAGATCTCACTCCGGATCTGCTTTATCAGCAGATGCAAATAGCACCTCAGAGAAATATAAATGAAGATTTTTTTTTCATTATAATTCTTATTTCGCACAAAAATAGAGATTTCTTTCGATTATAACCATACAATGTCGGTATTTTTTTATTATATCAATTTAGGATGTATGGAATCACTAAAGGTTATTACGCAGTTTGTTAAATACTCCGCTGCAAACAATGACAATCCGGCAGGCCGCGTATGCGATCGTCGAAAGCCGTAAGAGCGGCTTTGGCACCTTCGCCCATAGAGATAATAATCTGTTTATACGGAACAGTGGAAACGTCCCCTGCCGCAT
>JAIRSF010000101.1 GCA_031255595.1 Tannerella sp. | reverse complement strand
GAATTGGAGAACGTGTTCGAGGAATTTAACATGTATCAGGATAACAACAATACCCATATCAGTCAGTTTCTCTTTTCGCACCTCTACAAGGGACACCCTTATGAGCGGGACATCATCGGTTCGTCCGAACACCTGAAGAGTCCACGCCTGAGTAAGCTGATTGAGTTTTACAATGCATGGTATGTCCCCGACAATATGGCTTTGATCCTGGTGGGAAATTTCGACGCAAACGAAGCTGTACCTTTGATAGAGAGTAAGTTTGGACGCCTGCAGCGTAAAAATATCCCCACACGTCCATCCTATTCCGAAGCCGATTTCTCCGGCAACCCTTCCTATTCTTCCAAAATAGGATACTCCCCGATGATAATTTGGGGCTATAAGGCCGTTCCCGTCGGGCATGAGGACGAGGTTATTCTCGACTTTTGCGCCAATCTGCTTTCCAACTCGATGAACACCGGTCTGCTGGACAAAATCGCCTTAGACGGCGAGGTACAGTATGCCGGCGCTTCCCTTGATACGAGAAGAGATCAGGGACGTTTTGTCATTCAGGCCGTTCCCTACTATGACGCCAATCAACGGAGGTACGACTCGAACAAGGCGACGGAAAAAATCGTCGTTCAACAGGTCAATAAATTGAAAACGGGCGGTATTGAAGACTGGCTGATCGAGTCGGTGAAAAAAAGTCTGTTGAGGGAGCTCGAATTAACGCTGGAATATTCTTCCAGTAAAGTGGGGATGCTGAGAAATATTTTTGTATATAACTTGCCGGAAGATTATTTCAAAAACCTGCCGGAAAAAATAAAGGCAATCACCAAAGAAGATATCGGACGTATTGCCAAAAAATATATCGACACCGGTTATTTGACTATATCGATCGAAGAGGGTACGCCCAAAAAGAACAAGTTGAAAAAACCGGATATCAAGCCGATCGATCAGCCGAAAGGAAAAGTTTCGGAGTATGCGGAATATCTCAAAGCGATCCCGGTAAAGCCTGTGCCCGAAGTATTCAACAACTTCGACGACGTGAAAATGGTGGATTTGTACGACAAAGTGACGCTACATCACTCCGCAAACCCGCTTAACGACTATTTCTCCATTACGCTCAGGTATGGTATCGGAACCAAAAAAATGCCTAAGCTGAAATATGCGGCCGGCTTGATGAACTCTGCCGGAATCATGCCCGATATGGATGCCCAGTCGGTTCGTCGCCAGTTCAGCGAACTCAATGCTACCTGCACTTACCGCATAACGGACGACTATTTCTATATTACCCTGCTGGGGCTTGAGCCGAACTTGGTGGATATATGCCGCTTGATGACGAGGCAAACGCTGCTGCCCAAACTTGACGAAAAACAGTTGAACCGCGTGGTAGGTAGCGAAATATCTACCCGGCTACTGTTTGAGAAAAAGAGCGCGGATGCACTGGGGGCTGCTCTCTTAGATTATGCCCTCTATAAGGATAAATCCGATTATATAGACCGAATGGGGCTGGAAGATATCTATTACCTGACAATCAGCGATCTTACGGGCGAAATTATCCGCGCTACCGAATATGACCTGGATATTCATTATGTCGGAAAACGGGATATAAACGAGGTGAAAGAGTTGCTGAAAGCAAACCTGCCCCTGAAGGAAGGAATGAAGCCCAGCGAATCGCCCATTGTGGAAGATCGTGTTAAGTATGATAAGCAAACCATCTATTTCCTTCCCAATTCTGATGCACAACAGGCGAAAATCTATTTCTATATAGAAGGGTTCGACTATCATATTAAAGACGAGGTCGCAATCAACGCGTTCAATCAGTATTTTAGCGGAGGATTTAACGGGTTAGTCATGAACGAGATACGCGAAAACAACTCGATGGCATATACTGCTGTCGGGTATGTAAATACCCCGCCTGTCCAGAAGAAGAACACCTACTTCCTTGGGTATGTGGGAACTCAGCCCGACAAGGTGGCCGACGCGATCGACTTGTATATGGGATTATTGAAGGAGATGCCGCTCCACCCGGAAAGGCTGGATAATATCAAGACTTACCTGAAACAAAGTGCGCTGACCGACAAACCGACATTTCGCAACAAGAGCCAACAGTTTGATTATTGGAAAACGACAGGTTATGCCGATGATCCGGCCAGGATGAAGATGCCGGAGATCGATGCACTCACTTTCGACCGGATTGTGAATTTCTACGAACAGAAGATCAAAGGAAAACCTATCACCATCGTGATTATGGGCGACCAGAAATTGATCGATACGAAACGGATTGAATCAACTCATGGAAAGATGACCCGGTTAAACACGAACAGGCTGTTCAGCAAAGACCGCTAAGCTAAGGTTGTTTTTATGAAAGTTTTCTATGCCATCGGCATAGAAAACTTTCATATGTATGCGTGTTTTACCCTGCATGCAGATTGGCTGTTGTTCCACCTGCTACATCTCCTACTCCGGACACTAAGGGCGAAATAACTGCAGAATGCAATACAGGACTGCTTATGCTCCTGTCCGGAAGCTCAAATCCCATTCTTCTATTGAGAGATTTATCTATGTTTTTTTAATCTTTTATTGGAGTCAGGCTTTTTTGCGATTTCTTTCATTTTGTCTAAGAACTTCCAGCCATTATCCTCAATAAAAAATTTCTCATTAGGTGTATCTGCATAGTTTAAAGCATCTTTCAAATCTTTTTTCCGCTTCATTGAGATACTGACGGCACGAACAGCCCCAGAAAGCCTTTGTGATTGTTGAAGACTTTAATTTTGTTGATTCCCATGTGAAACATATCAGGAAATTTTCAAAGTTATGAAATAAAATCGCTTTCATACGGTCTCCGGCTCTTCTGCCGGCCGTTCCGTCGATGAAAAGCACGCCGTAAAACTATATACAAAAATTTTTCCTGCCAACAAAAAGAAAGGGCTATCCACAAAGTAGTCGTTTTTACCCACGAAATGTATCCTCCCGGTTAAAATGCGAATTTGCAATCATCGTATTGGCCCAAACCTTCCCATAAAAACGCCCGGATTAGATACCGGCAGCGCAATTTGCAGCCATTACCGGCGCAACATAAGGACACTCGCCTGAAAACAAAGCGTTTATTGACTCAACCCCAACCGCAGGCGCAAACGTCAGAGAAAAGTTATGCCATCACTCCCGATCTCGTACATTACAACAAATGTTGGGCGATTCACCGGTAAAACCACGTGTGTCTCCTGTAATCTTTGAGCTAACAGGTGCAACGGCTCGACGGCATTCAAATATAATCGTTTCGTAACAATTTGTTCATAAGACGGTAATAAGTCGGTTCTACTTTTGTATCCGAAATTTGATCGGACAAAATGAAATTAATTCTATTTATCATTGCATGGGTATTGTTGCCGGCGCTCTTACCGGCAGCTCCACTTAAAGGGGTGGTGGTCGACG
>JAIRSF010000169.1 GCA_031255595.1 Tannerella sp. | reverse complement strand
AGGGAAACGCCTTCGCAGGCTTTGTATATCGGAAAGCCGGAAGTGAAAATTGATAACGGGCGGATGACGCCGGAAGTGTTATGGGCCTTCGGGCGGGTAGGAAACGTGTCTGTGTCGCCGGACGGCAAACGGGTGGCCTATACGGTTACCTATTATAATATAAAGGAAAATAAAAGCAATTCCGATATTTATCTGATGGATGCGGACGGCGGCAATAAAAAACAGTTGATGAAAACCTCCGAACGGGAAGGCTCGCTGTCGTGGTTGCCTTCGGGCCGGGCGATCGCTTTCCTGCGTGGAGGCAAGCTGTGGACGATCGACCCCGATCAGGGAAAAGAAGTGCAGGTGTCCGGCATAGAGCAGCCTGTCGACGGATATCTGTACGCTCCGGCAGAAGATAAAATCCTGCTCATCCTCTCCACAAAAGTGGGAAAACACACCGGAGCGGAAATTCACGAAGACCTCGACAAGGCAAATGCCCGTATCTACGACGACCTGATGTACCGCCACTGGGATTCGTGGAAAGACGGAAACTATAATCATATATATGTAGGGAATATCGCAGCGGGAAAAGTGACCGAAGTGGAAGACATCATGCCGGGAGAGCCTTACGACTCGCCGATGAAACCTTTCGGCGGAACGGAAGAAATAGCCTGGAGCCCCGACGGGAAAACGATCGTTTACACCTGCAAGAAGCTGACCGGAAAAGAATACGCCTTTCAGACAAATTCGGATCTCTACGCCTACGACCTGCACAGCCGGCAAACGACGCTGCTTACGCCCGGTATGCCGGGATACGACCAGCGTCCGCTGTTTTCCCCGGATGGAACAAAGTTACTGTGGTCAAGCATGGAGCGTGCCGGATTTGAAGCCGACAAGGAACGGATCATGGTGATGAACTGGCCGGCGGACGGTGTGATGAAAGACCTCTCGGAATCGCTGGATGCAAGTCCCGCTTCGTTGCAATGGACGGCCGACGGAGGTGCCATCTACTTCACAGCACCTTACCGGGAAGCCTACCAGCTATATAAATTGGACATGGCAAGCGGTTCGATCACGCGCCTGACGGACGGCGATCATGACTATCAGGGCGTACAGATAGCTGCCGGCGACCGGCTGATCGTGACCCGTACCACCTCCGTCAATCCGGCGGAGATCTACCGCGTGAACCCTGCCGACGGAACGGGAGAAGAACTTTCGTTTGTAAACCGGGAATTGCTGGACAAACTGAACCGCCCGACCGTCGAGAAGCGATTCATCCCCACGACGGATCATAAACAAATGGTCACGTGGGTAGTGTATCCTCCCGATTTTGATAAGACAAAGAAATATCCGCTTCTGATGATGTGTACGGGAGGGCCGCAGGGAGCTTTAAGCCCGTCGTTCAGCTATCGGTGGAATTATATGTTGATGGCCTCACAGGGATACGTCGTAGTCGTCCCCGCACGCCGGGGAACTTCCGGATCGGGGCAGGAATGGAACGACGCCATATCGAAAAATCATGGTATGCAGGACGAACAGGACTTATTGTCGGCCATCGATGCGATTGCGAAAGAACCTTGGGCGGACGAATCGCGCATCGGCGCCATGGGTGCAAGCTACGGAGGATACTCCGTATTCCATTTGGCCGGCACACACCGGGGACGCTTCAAAGCATTTCTGGCGCATTGCGGAATATTCAACATGGAATTTATGTATGCCACGACGGAAGAAATGTTTTTTGAAAACTGGGAAACCGGCGGCGCTCCATGGGATAAGGAAAATAAGACAGCGCAAAGATCCTTTGCCCAATCCCCTCATTTATTGGTGAAGAACTGGGATACGCCGATTATGATTGTTCATGGCGAACGGGATTTCCGCGTCCCCTACTCTCAGGGAATGGCGGCTTATAATACGGCGCAGATGCTGGGGATTGAAAGTAAACTGTTGATTTTCCCAACCGAGAACCACTGGGTTTTAAGCCCCCAGAACGCGATTGTCTGGCAACGCGAATTTTTCGGCTGGTTCGACAAATACCTGAAAAACCGGTGACACGCACAAACGAAAGAATCATTAAAAAATAATCACATGGAAGTAAAAACGTATATACAGGAAAATCAGGAACGGTTTATCGAAGAGTTGTTTTCTCTGATCAGGATACCGTCGGTCAGTTCCAAACGCGAACACAAATCCGATATGATAGCTTGTGCCGAACGGTGGAAAGAATTGCTGTTGTCGACAGGAATGACTCGTGCGGAGGTGATGCCTACGGCAGGAAACCCGGTTGTATACGGCGAGCGCATCCTGTCGCCGGAAGCCAAGACGGTGCTTGTCTACGGACATTACGATGTGATGCCGCCCGAGCCGCTGGAGTTATGGGAAAGCGATCCCTTTAAACCGGAAGTACGCGACGGACGCATTTATGCGCGTGGCGCCGACGATGATAAAGGCCAGGCTATGATTCAGGCAAAAGGCTTCGAAACGGCCTTACAAACGGGCATTCTCCACTGCAACGTAAAATTCATCCTGGAAGGCGAGGAAGAGATCGGTTCTCCAAGCTTGGAAGCATTTTGTGCATCTCATAAGGATCTATTGAAAGCGGACGTCATCCTTGTTTCCGATACCAGCATGGTAGGCGAAGCGACGCCGTCGCTCACAACGGGACTCCGGGGCTTATCGTATTGGGAAATAGAAGTGACCGGGCCGAACCGCGACCTCCATTCCGGCCATTTCGGCGGCGCCGTTGCCAATCCCGTCAATGTGCTGTGCAAGATGATTGCGGATATTACGGATGCCGACGGACGGATCACGATCCCTCATTTTTACGATGAGGTGGAAGAACTTTCCGCCGGAGAAAAAGAAATGCTCTCCCGGGTACCTTTCGATGAAGATAAATATAAAAAAGCGATTGGTGTAAAAGAACTGTTCGGGGAGAAAGGATATTCGACGCTGGAACGCAATAGTTGCCGTCCGTCGTTTGATGTATGCGGTATCTGGGGCGGATATACCGGCGAG
This sequence comes from Tannerella sp., assembly GCA_031255595.1. Lineage (GTDB taxonomy): Bacteria > Bacteroidota > Bacteroidia > Bacteroidales > Tannerellaceae > Tannerella. Next base: position 1,819 of record JAIRSF010000169.1, on the reverse strand, counting down.
GGCGCGAAAACGGTACTTCCATCGAAAGCCTGCGCCAAGCTGTCGTGCCGCCTGACACCGCACCAGGATTCGGAAAAGATATCGGAACTGTTTATACAATATATCCGTCGCGTGGCCCCCGATTATGTGCAAGTGAAGATCAGGCACAGTCATGGCGGACAGGCGTATGTATGCCCCATAGACCTTCCTGCCTACAAGGCGGCGGAAAAAGGGTTCACCGTCGCCTTCGGAAAGCGTCCGTTAGCCGTACGTCGCGGCGGCAGCATACCGATTATTCCGACCTTCGAGAAGGTTCTCGGCATCAAAAGCGTCCTGATGGGCTTCGGCCTCGAACGTAATGCGATCCACTCGCCCAACGAAAGTTTCGGGATCGGTATGTATTATACCGGTATCGAAGCCGTAGCGGAGTTTTACCGCTCTTTTGATATACCCGAATAAAACATTGTTATCATGAGTATATTGCTGAAATCCGTTGAACTGGAAGGCCGGGAAACCGATATTTATATTGAGGGCGACAGGATAGCGCATATAATTCCTTCCGTAAGTTGTTCCGGCGTGGAGAAGCCGGACGGAAGACATGAAAATCCGGTACCCGGCGTTCCCGCCGGTCAATCCGGCTTACGGGCGGATGCTCCGCATAAAGCGGATACGGTGATCGACGGCCGGCGTAAAGCGGTTATTCCCGGATTGATAAATATGCATACCCATGCGGCGATGACTTTATTTCGCGGTTATGGCGACGATATGCCCTTGATGCCCTGGCTGGAGGAAAAAATATGGCCGAACGAGGCCAAATTGACGGACGAAGATGTGTACTGGGGGGCGAAATTAGCCTGTGTGGAGATGTTACACAGCGGAACTACCACTTTTTTCGACATGTATCATAAACCGGATGCTACGGCGCAGGCCGTAGAAGAAATGGGATTGCGCGCCATTTTGTCGGAGGCCTGTTTCGACCATTTCAGGCCGGAGCTGGCCGAGCGCAGCAAACAAAACATCCGGCGCCGGTTTGCAACGCCCTCCGCATACGGCAGCCGGATCCGTCATGCACTGGGCCCTCATGCCATCTATACGGTTTCGGGAGAATTACTGCAGTGGTCGTGCGATTTTGCAAAAGAAAACGATCTCCCGGTACACCTGCATCTGGCCGAAACTATGGGCGAAACGGAGCAGAGCCTGACGCGTTTCGGTACGACGCCGGTGCGTTACCTTCACCAACTGGGTGTCCTGTCACCTAACCTTGTACTGGCTCATGTGCTGTATGTCGACGAGGAAGAAATAGCGATGCTTGCCGACAACGGTGTAAAAGTAGTTCATAATCCGGCGTCGAACATGAAACTGGCATCCGGTTACCGGTTCAGGTACCAGGAAATGAAAAAGGCCGGCATTACCGTCACTCTCGGTACGGACGGTTGTTCTTCGTCGAATAACCTGGATATGATCGAAACGATGAAACTCGCCTCGTTGCTCGGCAAGGTCTGGCGGGAAGACCCGCAGGCATTACCCTGCGACGAAATGCTGTACGCCGCCACGAGAGCGGGAGCCGATGCCACAGGATTGAAAACAGGGCTAGTCGCCGAAGGATATCTGGCCGACTTATGCCTGATCGACCTGAATCTGCCGGTATTCACCCCGAATTTCAATTTTGTATCCAACCTTGTTTTTGCGGCAAACGGCAGCAGTGTGGATACGGTCATTTGTAACGGCCAGGTTGTGATGCGCGGCCGGAAAGTAGCCGGAGAAGAATTGATCATGGAACAAACCGCGCGCACAGCTTACAACCTGATGAAAAGAAGCCATTCGTAAACGAAAAATGAAA
>JAIRSF010000236.1 GCA_031255595.1 Tannerella sp. | reverse complement strand
TTGTGGTTTCGGACAAAAGATGCCGGTAATATGGAAAAAATGTGCACTGCTTTTTTGTTTCCGGAGGCTAATTTTGTTGTCTTTAATCCCATAAATTTATTTGATGTTAGGCATATAATATTTATTAAACTGATTGATTTATGAAGAAAAACGTTGTTTTTTACGGAAAGATGCCGGTTGTGGTTTTGTTGATGTTTCTTAGCTCTTTTGTGATGATGAGCTACGCTGCGGAGAAAGTGGAATCTGCCGGTATTACGACGCCCGCACAGTCGGGCAAGACGATAACTTGCTTAGTTCAGGATGATCTGGGGCCTGTTGCAGGTGCGAATGTTTCTATTAAGGGTACGACGACCGGTGATATCTCCGATATGGACGGTAAGGTCACGTTGCAGAATGTACCGACGGGTTCGATTGTTGTTGTTTCTTTTATCGGGTACATAAAAAAAGAAATTCAGGTAGGAGAAGCCGATTTTTATGAAATTTTGCTGCAGGAAGATACGCAAAGATTGGAAGAGGTTGTTGTGGTCGGTTACGGAACGCAGAAAAAGGTGAACCTGACGGGGGCGCTTTCAACTATTAATGTGGGGGAACTTACGGAAAGCCGTCCGGTGACGAATATATCCAATGCCTTGGCCGGCCTTGCAGCGGGTGTTTCCGTGACGTCGGCCAATAACCGTCCGGGCCACGACGATGCTTCTATCGTGATCCGTGGACCCGGTTCGATCAACGAATCCTCTCCGCTCGTTATCATCGACGGGACGGAGGCGGGTATTAATACCGTTAATCCGCAGGATATAGAAACGATGACTATACTGAAAGATGCGGCGTCGGCGGCTATTTACGGTTCCCGCGCGGCGGGAGGCGTCATTCTGATTACTACGAAGCAGGGTAAATCGGGAGCGCTGAGGCTGAATTATAATGGTTACGTTTCGTTTGAATCCATCCGGAATACGCTGAATCCGGTATCCAACTATGCCGATTATATGGAATATATGAATGAAGGGTTCAGAAACTCCGGGGAGGTGGAAAAGTTTTCGCAGGATATGATCCAAGCGTGGCGTAATGGGAACGACCCGCTGCTTTATCCGAATACGAACTGGATTAAAGAAACCTTCAACTCGTCGGTTGCAACCAATCATAATGTATCTGTGAGCGGCGGTTCGGAGAATGTGCGTATCTATTCATCGTTTGGGTACCTGAACAATCCGGGTGTGATGGACAATTCCGGTCAGGAGAAATACAGCGCACGTATTAATATGGATGCGGATGTCCGCTCCTGGTTGAAAGTAGGGGCGAACCTGAACGGTTATTTTCAGAAGCTGGACGTCGGGACGGATAATATCGGTGATGTTTTTACGTACACTTCGGCCACTACGCCCGGCATGGTCTTTCATGCTCCCGACGGACGCTACGGCGCCATGAATAATATAGAGGATGACCCTCAGGCGGGGAGCAACAATCCGATCAGAAGGTTAAATTCGATAAACGGGAATTATCAGAAGCATAACGTTCGTGCACGATTCTACGGAACGGTCACCCCGTTTCAGGGCTTTTCTGTGACGGCTTCTTATAACTACGATTTTACGGACGACCAGCGGGAGGCTACGCCTGTATTTCTGGACGGATGGAATTTCTTGACGAATACGGTTTCTGTCGTTGGGACGGGAAGAAGCTGGGTTGGCCGCAGAAACGAAAAAGTGAAGCGGAATTTCGGCGATATTGTAGCGAACTACAATTCCCGGTTTGTGAATGAGCGCCTCAGTTTGGCGGTGATGGCCGGAATCAGTCAGGAGCAGTATCTCTGGAAATATTTTCAGACACAGAGGTATGATTTGGTAGACGTGAGCCTCGGCGCTGTCGATGCCGCAACGGGCGATGCTACGGCGGCAGGTTATTCAACGGAGTGGGCTATGCGTTCTTTCTTCGGGCGGATCAATATAGGTTGGGACGACAAGTATCTTTTTGAAGCGAATCTGCGTGGCGATGCTTCTTCCCGTTTCCAAAAGAAGAAGCGTTGGGGATATTTCCCGTCTTTCTCGGCGGCGTGGCGTATTTCGGAAGAGGGTTTTCTGAAGGATTCGTTCTTCGACAACCTGAAATTGAGGTTGTCGTACGGCGCTTTGGGTAACAATTCGCTCGGCAGCAACAAAGACCGCGACGGCAATTATTCATCGCAACCTTTGTTCCGGACTTCGAACTATGTCTGGGGAAATGCGCTTGCGGTAGGTATGGCGCAGACTGCTCTTTCGAATGCGAATCTTACGTGGGAAACCACTTATAAGGGAAATATCGGCCTTGACTTCGGTATGTTAAGGGGTCGCCTGAACGGTTCGATTGACGTATTTAACGATAAAACGGTCGATATCCTGATTGATTTGCCTGCACCCAATGTACATGGAAACAGTTCCATTCCCAGGCAAAATTCCGCAACGGTTACGAATAAGGGGTTTGACATTGATCTTGGGTGGAATGACCGGGCCGGTGATTTCAGTTACGGTATAAAAGGGAACTTTTCTTATGTAAGAAACAAGGTGACCAAGTTTAAAGGAGAGGATTATTCGTTAAGCGGAGCGAATTATATCAGGGAGGGATATGCGATCCGTTCGCAGTACCTGCTTCGGGTAGACCGGATCATACAGACCGACGAAGACCTGAAGATCGTTCAAGGCATGTTGGCGAAAGATCCGAAAGCATTTGCCGCATTCGGCACGCCGCAAAAGGGCGACTTGCTTTATAAGGATCTGAACGGCGACGGTATTATTGATAACCGGGACAAAGAAGTGGTGAGCGACGGCAATAATCCGAAATACCTGTTTTCCCTCAATCCGTCGTTCGCCTATAAAGGGTTTGATATTTCGGTATTACTGCAGGGGCAGGCCGGCATTAAGGTCTATTGGCAGACGGCCGCTTATAATACACCGACGGTGCGCTATGGCTATCAACTCAACAAAGACGTGATAAAGGGACGCTGGACCGAAGGACGTACGGACGCCACCTATCCGAGGCTTTTGGTTTCTACGGATAGCCGCAACACGCAAGTTTCCGATTTTTATCTGGAGAACAAAGCTTATCTGAAAATAAAAAACATACAATTGGGATATGAGTTTCCAAAATCAATAACAAACAAGTTGTTCATGGAAAGATTACGCATATACGGAACCTTAGAGAATTTCTTCACATTCACAAAGTACCGGGGCTTGGATCCTGAAGTGAACGGCGTTCAATATCCGACGATCAAGCAGGCTGTGGTCGGACTAAATTTATCATTTTAAAAAAGAGGGAGGAGAATCAATATGAAAAAATATATATTACACATAGTATCGGCCGTTTTGCTTATTTCTTTCAACGGATGTTATGACCTGGACCGGTTTCCCGACAACCAATTGAGCGCAGGCACTTTCTGGAAAACCCGGGAACATGCGGATCAGGCAATGGCCGGCGTATACAGTATGCTGCATGATGATAATGTTTTCGGAACGGTTTTCGGCCTCGACTGCCTGGGCAGTGTGGCTTCCGGTTACGACGGGCCTTCGTATGCGAATACCGGTCGCGGCACCTATACGGCAACCGACGGCGGAGTTGTCGGTAAATGGACTGCATTATACGAAGGGGTAGCGCGTGCGAACCTCGTTATTCAGAATGTGGGCAGGGTAGATATGAGCGACGATCTCAAGACGCAGTACGTGGCCGAAGCCCGTTTTATGCGCGCCCTGTTTTATAACGAACTGTTGAATTTTTACGGTGGCGTGCCCCTCTACGACGAATCGTGGGTCGTTGCGGAAAAATTTAACGATATGAAGGAGCCTCGCAGTTCGGCTGCCCAGGTGCGGGAATTTATCCTGAAAGACCTCGACGCCGCAATCGCTTCCTTGCCGGAGGAAGGCGCCCGGAGCGCTTCCGATTATGGACGCGCTACCAAGGGAGCAGCCCAGGCTTTGAAGGGGAAAGTTTATCTTTTTAACAGGCAATACCAGGAGGCGGCCACTTTGTTTGAAGCTGTTTGCAGCAGCGGGAAATATGCACTTTACCCGAATTACGGGAATTTGTTCAAACCGGGAGGCGATGCAAGCAATGAAATGATCTTTGCGGTTCAGAACCTGGGCGGTATCGGGCTGGATTACGGTATGCCTACAACCTTTTATATGGGTTCCCGTTCTTCGTTCGGAAGCTGCTGGGACAACGTGACGGCGGCAACCGATTTTGTCGATTCCTACGAATATAAGAACGGAAAACCTTTTAGCTGGGAAGACTGGTTCCCCGGATTTACAACCGACAACGCCGTAAAGGAAAAAACCTTCCTGGCAACCTTATCGTCCGATAAAAAGACCGTAAGCGCATACCCGGAAGCGAAAAACAAGCTGCTTGCGATGTACGAACAACGCGACCCGCGTATGCAGGCTTCACTGATACTGCCCTATACGATGTATAAAGGGTGGGTGTCCAACGCTCCCAAGGATTGCGAATATGTCGTAGCTGTGGGCGTTCACGAGTCGAACGGCTTTGTACGTGTGAACAATAACTGGTACATTTATTTGTGGCGCAAGTTTGTGGCGGAATACGACATGAACGGTATGATCAATAACCGCGCCGACACACCGATAAACTTCCCGCTTATCCGCTATGCCGATGTGCTGTTGATGTTGGCGGAATGTTACAACGAAATGGGAAAACAGGCCGATGCGGTGGCTCTTATCAACGAGGTTCGTGCGCGTGTCGATATGCCGGGCCTCAACAGCGGGCCGGCATGGCTGGCGGCAAACAGCAAAGACGAAGTGTTTGAGCGCATCAGGCACGAGCGTGCCGTAGAATTGGCAGCCGAAGGCCACAGTTTCAACGACTACAAACGATGGTCGCTGTTGCAAACGCTGCATCGGGAGATGAAAGGATTCACAGGCCGGGTGTATTATAACCGGGTGGTAAGAGACCGGGATTACCTGTGGCCTGTTCCGGATACGGAAAGAGATAAAAACAAACTGCTGGAACAAAATCCGGGCTGGTAAGCAACCCGGCTGTACGGGGAAAAGGGCAGGCGCCGATTCGGCTTGCCCTTTTTATCCCGGAACGGTAATTTATCGGAAAGGGTGTTCTGTTTGAAAAAAAATGTATAACTTTATCGCGTCGTCCGGGGCGTTTTCTCCGGGCGTCGGTCAACCGAGTAAAAAACAAAAAAAAAGTTCAAATGAAAACCGTGAAAATTGCAGTATTAATTAATCTGTTGCTTGCTTTTTCCTTTCATGTTTCCGCTTATACGGAGCGTGACCTATTGCAGAAGGCGGCAGACAGGTCGAAGGTCGGCGCATCTTTGTTGCCGGAGCGACAATGGTTCCCCTATCCTTCGTATCGGGATCGCCAGGGATGGGACAATCTACTGGGAGAGTGGAAGAGTGAATTTATCCGTCGTGGAGAGAAACAGGCGGATTATGAATGGTCGGTTGTGAAAGCTACCGATTACATAGAGTTTGAGCGTTCGGGAAACCGCCGTATCATGGAAGATCCTTTCGGCAGGAACAACAATGCGATCTCCGATCTCTTGATGGCGGAACTTGCAGAGGGAAAAGGACGGTTTGTCGACCAACTGATAAACGGCGTCTTTCTTTCCTGCGAAATGACGTCGTGGGCATTGTCGGCGCATTTGAATGCCCAACATTCGCACCGGTCGCTTCCCGAATCGACGGAGCATGTGATTGACCTGACGGCGGGAGATCTGGGATCTTTGCTGTCGTATTGTTACTATTTTCTGCGGGATGAGTTTGACAAGGTGAACCCGGAGGTGTCGCGCCGTTTGCGTGCCGAGTTGCAGAGCCGCATATTGGATACGTATATGAAGGAAGACCGTTTCTGGTGGATGGCTTTTCATTACGAACCCGGTGTGATGGTGAACAATTGGAATCCGTGGTGTAATTTCAACATGCTGCAATGCTTCCTGTTGCTGGAAGACGATCCGGAGGTGAGGGCCGATGCCGTTTACCGCACGATGGTTTCGGTCGATAAATTTATTAACTACACCCATTCGGACGGGGCTTGCGAGGAAGGGCCTTCTTACTGGGGACATGCGGCGGGCAAGATGTACGACTATCTTCAACTGCTGCATGATGCTACCGGAGGACGTGTTTCCGTTTTCAATGAGCCGGTTGTACGCAATATGGGCGAATACATTTCGCGCTCGTACGTAGGAAACGGTTGGGTGGTCAATTTTGCCGACGCTTCGGCGCGGGGCGGCGGAGATGCCCCCTTGATTTATCGTTACGGAAAAGCTGTCGGCAGCGACGAGATGATACATTATGCGGCTTATTTGGCGAAATCGGGCAACAGGTCGGCGGCGCCGTCGCCGGGAAGGGACGTTTTCCGCACGCTGCAGACCTGCCTGTTCCGCGATGAGATGGAGCGGGTCGAACCGAAACATCAAACGCCGGATTATACCTGGTATCCGGAAACGGAATTTTGCTACATGAAAAATAAGAACGGATTGTTTTTTGCGGCAAAAGGCGGCTATAACAACGAGAGCCATAACCATAATGATGCGGGCACTTTCTCGTTGTACGTCAACACGATTCCGGTCATTATCGACGCCGGAGTAGGCACCTATACCCGCCAGACGTTCAGCAACGAACGCTACAACATCTGGACGATGCAGAGCAATTACCATAACCTGCCGTTGATAAACGGCACCGCCCAGTCGTTCGGAAACGAATACAAAGCGACTGACGTATCCTTCAACAAAGCCGGCATGACGTTTTCGCTCAATATAGCCGCTGCCTATCCGCAGTCGGCCGGCGTGAAGCGCTGGATACGCTCCTATACCTTGAAGAATGGAACATTAAAAATATCCGACAATTTCGACCTGACGAAAACAGACAGCCCGAACCGGATTCATTTTCTCACCTGGGGCAACGTGAATACGGATACTCCCGGTGTGGTGGAGATTGAAGCGAAAGGCGAAAAAGTTCGTCTTGTCTATGATAAAAATCTTTTCACCGTATTGAAGGAGATCATCCGGCTGGACGATCAACGCTTGTCGAATGTGTGGGGCGACGTCGTCTGCCGCCTGTCGTTGCAGGCGAAGACGGCCACGCTTAAAGGCAAGTACACTTATACGATCCTGAAAGAGTAAAGTTCGCGCGTGCGGGGTGTGTTCGAGAGTAAATTGCGACAGGTTTTAGTATGAATGATAAAATTATAGAACTATGAACAGATTGATGATTATATTGTTTTTTTTCTGCGTGTCGTTTTCGTGTACCGTTTCGACGAAAAACGAAAAGCCGGGTAGTTTTGTTTCGGAAAATGTTGCATTTGCAAGAGCGCAGATCGGCGGAGCTATTGATGTGATAGAGATGAGCGGAAAGGTGTTGAATCCCGTCAAATTGAATGTCGACGGTTCTGTGTCCTACTGCGATTATACGGATTGGCGGAGCGGGTTTTTCCCCGGCTCGGTCTGGTATTTGTACGAACTGTCGGGCGACTCGTCCCTTCTGCCGCTTGCCCGGAAATATACGGAAGCGATCCAACAGGCTCAGAACCTCACCTGGCATCACGACATCGGGTTTATCATCAACTGCAGTTTCGGGAACGGTTGGCGGCTTACGTCCGATCCCGGATATAAGGAGGTGATCCTGCAGGCCGCCCGTTCCCTGTCGACACGATTCCGCGAAGCGCCGGGCGTGATACAGTCGTGGAATGTAGACCGCGGCTGGCAGTCGGAAAGAGGATGGGAATGTCCCGTTATCATCGATAATATGATGAACCTGGAATTATTGTTTGATGCAACGGCGCTTTCCGGCGATTCGTCTTTTTATAAGCTTGCCGTTTCACACGCCGACCGTACACTGCAAGAAGCTTTTCGTCCCGACGGCAGCTGCTATCATGTGGTGGACTACAACCTCGGCGACGGTTCGGTACGAAACCGCTATACGGCACAGGGATATTCGCACGAATCGGCATGGAGCCGCGGACAAGCCTGGGCAATCTACGGCTATACCGTCTGCTATCGTGCTACCAAAGACCGGAAGTATATCGACCAGGCACTAAAAACGTTTCATTTCATGAAAGATCATCCTCGTATGCCTTCGGACAAAATACCCTATTGGGATATGGACGCACCGAACATCCCGGACGAGCCGCGCGACGCATCATCGGCCTCCTGCATAGCTGCGGCGTTGTATGAGATCAGCACGATGGACGTACCGGATGCAAAGTCGTATGCAGCATACGCGGACGACATCATGCTCTCGCTCTCATCACCCGCATACCGCGCCTCTCCCGGAACAAACGGTCATTTCCTGCTCATGCATTCGGTAGGAAGCATACCTCACAATTCGGAAATCGACGTCGCCCTGAACTACGCCGACTACTATTTTCTGGAAGCACTGAAAAGAAAAGCGGCGATTGAAAATGGTGCTTCGCCCCGTTAAGCTTAACGCTTCGGTCGGCTGAAATCTGTGTAACTCGCTTCGCTCAAACAGCACAGATTTCTGATACCACCCCTCACTGCTTAACGGCTCACCGCACGATGCCAGTCCTAAATTCCTTAATTCCGCCTAATTGAAATTTGAAATTTCTAATTTCTAACTTCTAAATTCTACTCACGACATTTGTTTTTGGTGGTTTCTTCAAATTGTTTCACGTGGAACGCAAAAATCAAAGACTCTTTGGCGCGCTTTGCCGCAGTTTCAGGATCAATTACGAATCCAGGAATCAATTACGAATCCAGGAATCAATTGCGAGCTGCGGGATCAATTGCGAATTACGGGATCAAATACGAACTGTGGGATTAATTGTGAATTACGGAATCAATTACGAATTACGAATGGCAGAAAACCTTTGATTTTTGCAAAAGGATTTCCTTGCCTTGCCGTTGAGGACGTTCAAAATAAAACGGTGCCATTAAGGATTGCCTGTTTCATGTCTATTTTATAAGCTCGCGTCGGTATCGTATATCGGTTCCATGCTCGGCGTAGGCTCTGCTTGCGTCGTAGTTGAACGTAAACTTCCTGCTTCCTGCGCTGATGTGATAACGTTGTCTTCTCATATTGGTTTTTTGAATATTAGTCTGCGCCGAGCGTGTGAATAATCTATTTATGCCGTCCCGTCTGTTTCATGCTTTTTAGGCAAGGCA
>JAIRSF010000136.1 GCA_031255595.1 Tannerella sp. | reverse complement strand
GAACGTTTTTTTATCGCGAAGAATATCTCCGCCGATCTTCTTGCCGAACGTTTTTGCGTCACCGTAAACATCCAATAGGTCGTCCTGAAGTTGAAATGCCAATCCGAGGTAGATGCCAAAACAATACAGATGATCGGCGTCTTTTTCGGAAGCGCCTCCGATGATTGCCCCTGTTTTGAGGCAACAGGCGATGAGTACGGCCGTTTTTAAGCGGATCATTTCAATATATTCGTCTTCGGATATATCTTCGCGTTTTTCATAATCCATGTCATACTGCTGGCCACAGCAAATATCAAGAGCCGTTTGTGAAAACAGATCCAATATTTTTTTCAGATAGGGTTCGGCCGTTTCCCCCATGAACCGGTAGGCGGCGATGAGCATGGCGTCGCCGGATAAAATCGCGGCGTTCGTATTCCATTTTTTATGTACCGCAGGTTGATTTCGCCTTTTGTCCGCCTGATCCATCAGGTCGTCGTGCAGGAGTGTAAAATTATGGAAGACTTCCAGGCCTATCGCCGGTTTTATCGCTTCTTCCACCTGTGTTTTGTAAATGTTGCACGCCATGAGGGTCAGGCAGGGACGTATCCTTTTTCCTCCTAAAGCCAATGTGTATTCGATGGGTTCAAACAGACATCTGGGCGATTGATCGAAGTATATTTTATTAAATTCCGGCTCTAACCTGTTAAGCGCTTGTTCAAATGATAACATAAATTTTTGTCATTAACAAAAAAGGCTGCAAAATCTGGCAGCCTTTTTTTAGCATATCTTTCAAAGATTATTGTTGTAACTTGAATCTAACCGGTACGCTGTATTTTACGCGGACAGGTTTTCCTCTTTGTTCTCCCGGCTTAAATCTGGGCACTTTTCTCAATACGCGTATTGCTTCTTTGTCTAAATTCGGGTCTACCGCACGAACCACTTGCACGTCTTCTACCGAACCGTCGGCATTTACCGTAAATTGACAGGAAACGCGTCCTTGTATGCCGTTTTCGGCTGCGATGGGCGGATAAACAATATTATCGGAAATCCATTTCAATAAGGCTGCATCGCCTCCCGGAAATTCCGGCATTTTTTCGACCGTGACAAAGACAAAGTTATCATCCACCTCTTCTTCCTCTTCTACTACCGGCGCTACGTACGTTTCAGTCTGCGCATGTGACGCGTCGTCTTCACTGGATGCAATCTGAATACTTTCGACTTTTTCTTCGTCTTCTACAATTTCCAGAATATCCGGTTCTTTAATGACTTCCGGTTCCGGCGGCGGAGGGGGAGGGAGCTCGTTTTGAACGGTCATATCAATATCTTCTTCATCAATAACAGCGGCAATCCCACTGTCTGTTGCAACTTCAATGTCTTTTTCTCCCCATTCGAATCCGACAAACAAGATCGCTAAAGCTACTACTAATCCCATCAGGAGATGTAACGACTTATCCTTTTCAAGATCAGCTCTTGGCGTTTTTTTGATTTCCATAATTATCTATTTTTAAAAATTCGTTTCTATTGCTACAAAAATAACGGTTTTTTTTTTATTGCAAAAGAATTGCAGAAAAAAAAAAGAAATTTTATTTCTTTCAATTTGAACTATATTGATACATAGTGTTTTACGCATATATGCTCGTTTCTTCGACGGATTCCTCCACACATGTTCCGGTTGCGTTGCGAAATTTTTGATGGATTTTTGGAGCGTGATATAACTTTTTCTTCTTTTTTGCGTTACTATGTTATGTTTCTTTTCGATGTTATAGGTGAACAAATACGCACATGAAATATATAAGATTAATTGTGTTACTGATCTATTGTAACGTCCCTTTGCTTTTAAATGCTCAGGACGGCAAGAGTTTATACAACTTTCTGCGTTATCCGGCTTCGGCCCGCGTCAATGCACTGGGAGGGTATTCCGTTTCCTTGGTGGAAGCGGATCCGTCGTTGGCGTTTCATAATCCGGCGTTGCTCGGAGGAGAAACGGATCAGATGGCGAATCTCAATTATATGAATTATATTTCGGACATAAATATCGGGAGCGCGATTTTCACAAAAGCGTTTCGCGAGCGAAGTACATGGGGGGTGGGAGTCGCGTATGTCCATTATGGGAACATGAAAGAAACGACGCCAGAAGATATTAAACTGGGGCGTTTTTCTGTTCAGGATATAAGCGTGAACGCCTTTTATTCGTATGATTTTTCGGATCGGTGGCGGGGCGGTTTGTCCCTGAAAGCGCTCTATTCAACGTTGGCCGATTATATTTCTTTTGGTCTGGCGGTCGATGCGGGGTTGAGCTATTTTAATCCGGAGACGGATTTTGCGTTCGGACTGGCGTTGAAAAATATCGGGGCGCAGTTGAATGCTTATGAGAAAGAACGACAAACTGTTCCGTGGGATATCCAGTTGGGTATCACCAAGCGAATGGCTCATGCTCCCATACGTTTGTCCGTTACGGCCATATATCTGAACCGCTGGAAGTTCAAGCCTGCGGGTTACGCGGCGGATACGCGAGCGGATAATTTTTTCCAAACGGCCCTGAAACACTTTGTTTTTGGCATCGAATTTGTTCCGTCGGATCATATCTGGTTAGGCGTCGGCTTAAATCCTAAAACTAAAATGGATATGAAATTAGCTTCCGGCAACGCGTTTGGTGGATTCTCTATCGGTGGCGGGCTGAAAGTTTCACGGTTTAACGTCGGGGCGTCTGTTGCCCGTTATCATCCTTCGGCCCTGTCGTTGATGGTCAGCGTGTCCGTGTCGCTCTCGGAAATGGCGCCATGAAACGAGGGCGGCCTGTAAACGAGACGTGCGCTTTGCGGTTGAAAATAAACAAAACGGTTCGGCAAATGAACGACAAACGGTTAAATAAAAAAGAGACAGTGAAGAAAATAATTGTAGCAATTGATGGATATTCCTCGAATGGGAAAAGTACGATGGCGAAGGAGTTGGCCTGTAAGATCGGGTATGCGTATATTGATACGGGGGCGATGTACAGGGCTGTGACGCTCTATGCCTTGCGTCGGGGTTTTTTAACGGAGCGGGAGACGTCTAAGACCGCGCTGGAAAAGGTGATGTGCGATATTCATATTTCTTTCAGAGTCAATCCGTTGATATGCATTACCGAGACGTATCTGAACGGAGAGAATGTCGAAGACGAGATTCGTCGCATGGAAGTGGCGAATCGCGTGAGTAGCATTGCGGCTTTACCGTTTGTCCGTGCCTCATTGGTGAAGCAACAACGCCGGATGGGTGAGGAAAGGGGCCTCATCATGGATGGACGCGATATTGGCACAGTTGTTTTCCCGGATGCGGAATTGAAAATTTTCGTTACGGCAACGCCGGAGGTACGGGCGCGTCGTCGCCTGGACGAGTTGAAAGCGAAAGGAATACCCGCTTCGATGAAAGAGATTCTGGAGAATATTAAAAGTCGTGATTATCAGGATATGACAAGAGATGTGTCGCCGTTACGTAAAGCTGATGATGCGATTGTTTTAGATAATACGGAGATGACGATTCCACAGCAGAATGAATGGCTGTTTGAGCAATATAATCGGGTAACGGGTCATGATTGAGATTGAAATAGATCAATGCTCCGGTTTTTGCTTTGGCGTTGTAAACGCGATTGAAAGCGCTGAACGCGAATTGAGAAAGGGTGAAAACTTGTATTGCCTGGGCGACCTTGTGCATAACAGCCTTGAAATGGAGCGGTTGAAAAAACTCGGATTGCAGACGGTAGATCATGAAGGTTTCTCCGGGCTTGAGGGTGAAACGGTCTTGCTGCGGGCTCATGGCGAACCTCCTTCTACCTACGATATCGCAAAGCGTCAACGGATTAAAATCGTAGATGCCACTTGTCCGGTTGTACTGAAATTGCAACAACGTATTTATAATTGCTATCGGGAAATAAAAGATTCGGATACGCAATTGGTTATTTATGGAAAAAAAGGACATGCGGAGGTTAACGGCCTTGTCGGACAGACTGAAGGAACAGCCATTGTTATAGAGAGGCCGGAGGATCTCGTCAAACTTGATTTTTTTCGTGAGATCATGCTTTTTTCGCAGACGACAAAGCCGCTGGATGGTTTTTGGGAAATTGTCGGGGAAATAAAGGCGCGTATGAAAAAAGGGGCGCGGTTTCTTTATTTTGACACGATTTGCCGTCAGGTGGCAAACCGGCTGCCCAAGATAAAAGACTTTGCCTCCGGGCATGACCGGGTTTATTTTGTTGCAGGTCAAAAAAGTTCGAATGGAAAGATGCTGTTTGAAGAATGTAAGAAATCAAACCCGAATATTACCTTTATATCGGAAAGTTCCGAAATAACGGAGCCTTTGCCGCCCGGAGTCCGCAAGGTAGGCGTGTGTGGTGCAACGTCGACGCCCAAATGGCTGATGGAAGAAGTCGCTTCGCGCATAAGGGAACTCAATATGTGATGATATTTCGTGCGGGTTTATTTTGCCGTTTTGCCGGACTTGTATTATCTTTGCCGGAGTTTAGGTTCTAAGCAAAAAGAGAAAAGATATGGCGGAAATTAAATGTATAGGAGTAATGACCTCAGGAGGTGATGCTCCGGGTATGAATGCGGCGATTCGTGCGGTTACCCGCGCTGCAATCGCGAACGAAATAACGGTCAAGGGTATTTATCGTGGATATAAGGGGCTTATATCAAATGAAATCGAAGATTTTAAGACACAGAATGTCAGTAATATCATACAACGTGGGGGTACGATTCTGAAAACCGCTCGCAGCGAGGAATTCAGAACGCCCGAAGGGATGCAGAAGGCTTATGAAAACCTGTTGCTCCAAAAAATAGATGCATTGGTTGTGATCGGTGGCGACGGTACGCTGACCGGCGCCCGTAGTTTTGCCCAGAAATATAATTATCCGATTGTCGGCCTGCCCGGTACGATTGATAACGATTTGTATGGAACGGATACGACGATCGGGTATGATACGGCATTGAATACCATCGTCGAGTGCGTCGATAAGATTCGTGACACAGCCTCCTCGCATGAGCGGCTGTTTTTCATCGAGGTGATGGGACGCGACGCCGGGTTTCTTGCCCTGAACGGCGCGATAGCCTCGGGCGCCGAGGCGGCCATTATCCCGGAAATATCGTTGCAGAAAGACCAGTTGTCGGAGATGATTGAAACGGGTTTTCGCAAGTCGAAAAACAGCAGTATCGTGCTCGTCGCCGAGAGTGAGATCACAGGCGGAGCGATGGGAGTTGCCGAGCGCGTGAAAAAGGAATACCCGCAGTTTGATGTTCGTGTGTCGATACTGGGCCATTTACAGCGCGGCGGTTCACCCTCGGCGCAGGATCGTATTCTGGCAACGCGCATGGGAGTTGCCGCAATTGATGCGCTTCTGGAAGATCAACGGAATGTAATGATCGGTATTCAGAACGATGAAATTGTATTGGTGCCGTTTGCCAAGGCGATTAAAAACGATAAACCCGTAGACCCGAATCTGCTGGGCGTCCTGAAAACCGTTTCCATGTAATTTTCTCCCCTGCCGCAACGCAACCCCGGTTGCCTGTCTTATTTTGCAACGGTGGCGTTGAGGAAAAGGCGTTTATTTTAAAAAGAGATCGATCATCTGTTTGGCTGCGACGAACGAGCTTATTTCGTTGTTTAAAACTTTCCGTTCCATTAACGGGAGTTGTGTTTCGATCTCGCAATTGTGATAGAATGTGCTTCGCAGCATCTCGTTGATGCTTTCGTACATCCAGTACTTCGCCTGTTCATGGCGTTTTTTGTCGAAATATCCATTGTTCCGGGTAAATGAGATGTATTCGTTTATCATGTCCCAGATCTCCTGTATGCCTGTGGCGTAATATCCCGAATAAGTCAAGACCTGGGGAATCCAGCCCGATTCGGTGGGAGGAAAGAGGTGCAGGGCGTTCCTGAAGCTGTTTGCCGCCAATTTGGCGCGTTCAAGATTATCTCCGTCGGCTTTGTTGATAACTATACCGTCGGCCATTTCCATAATACCGCGTTTGATCCCTTGAAGTTCGTCGCCGGTTCCCGCCAGTTGGATCAGCAAAAAGAAATCCACCATCGAATGAACGGCCGTTTCGCTTTGTCCGACGCCTACCGTTTCTACAAAAACCGTATCAAACCCTGCCGCTTCGCACAGTATAATTGTTTCCCGCGTTTTCCGGGCTACGCCGCCAAGCGAGCCGGCGGTAGGGGAGGGGCGTATGAACGCATTTTTTTCTCTCGAAAGCGCTTCCATACGGGTTTTGTCGCCCAGGATACTACCTTTCGAGCGTTCGCTGCTTGGGTCGATCGCCAGGACAGCCAGTTTGTGTCCCTGCCGGATGATATGCATACCGAAAGAATCAATCGATGTGCTTTTCCCTGCCCCGGGTACGCCTGTGAACCCAATGCGAACGGACGGGCCTGTATGCGGCAGGCATTTTTCAATTATTTCCTGGGCTAACTGCTGATGATCTTGTTTTGAACTTTCAACAAGTGTGACCGCCCGGCTTAAGATGGTGATGTTTCCTTTTAAAATACCCTCCACATACTCTGCCGCAGAGAGATTGTTTCTTTTGGGAATGTGTTTTAAATAAGGGTTTATCGTAGGTGCGGAAACACCTTTATTTACTTTCAGCCCTTTATATATGGCCTCATTCTCCGGATGTTCCATGCATCTTTTCTTTATTTAGCTTTTTGTACGGTCACTTTAACCATACGTACAGGGCCTTTCGGGTCGTTGCAGACAACATAGATATCTGTATTAATGGCCTCCGTATCAACCTCTTTCGCTTTAACCGTCGCTTTGACGGCCAAAGATTCTCCCGCTTTTATGATTTTGCCGGCGAGTTTCGGCAAGTGAATACGATGATCATCACTTCCTACACTATGAAGCGTTAAATCGGATTTTCCCGTATTTGTTAATAGAAATTCTCTAACCGCCGTTCCTCCGAACCCTAAAAATTTTCCTTTTATATTGTCAAAGAGCAGTTGCGGGTTTTTGATCTCCAGATGTGGAGAGTTTACGTTTTGCAGCGGGGATAATTTGCTGAAATCGTCCACATAGTTTCCCGTAACCGTAATATTTTCGCTTCCGAGAATTTTACCTTCCCGATTTTTAACAGTCCATTTTAACGCGTCTTTGATGCGGCCTCTTTTTTCGGCTGTTTTTGTTCCGTCTATGATAACAGACACCTCTCCCGGCCAGTCGGCTTTCAGGGAATCCGGACTTTTGACGAAGATATATCCGGGAATATTTTCCCAGGTGAAGTAAACCGTTTCGGGGTGATAGTTTTTGATGTAGAGGATATCCCTGTTTGTCGCCGAGGGGAGAATACTTTTATACACCAGGTCTTTTTCCGTTATGCCGATACCTCCTATCGTATCGGCGAAAAATACATGCGGGTCGCTTGGCTTTTCGACAACAACTCCCGTAATGGTAAGTTTATGGCGTTTGTAACCATTCTCTTCATTCGTATATACCGTCGCCGTCTTATGGAAGTTTCCGATACGTCCCCTGGGGTTGAATGTGATGATGATCACGCCATCTTTTCCCGGTTCTACGGGTTGTTGTGTCCATTCCGGCTTGGTGCATCCGCAGGATGCCTGTATGCGGTTGATAACCAACGGTGCATCTCCTGCATTTTTAAAGTTGAAGATATGTTCCGCATAACCGTCGGTTTCTCCTATCGTTCCGAAATCATAAGTGGTTTCGGTCGGACTGAAAACGGGTTTTTGGGAGGTGTCCTGAGCCTGAGCGGAGATTATACATCCCAGCATCAAAAAAGCCGAAAATATTTTTATGCCGTTTTTAACCCTGTTCATCTTATTATGTTTGTTTGGGGGCGACTTTTCCTTTTATAGTCAACACATAACTACCTGCTTTCCCATTGCTGTATACGGAAACGGTTTTTGTGAAAGGCCCCGGGCGGCCTGTCGGGTCGAATGTAACTTTTATCTCTCCCGTTTTACCCGATGCGATCGGTTCTTTTGTCCAGTCGGGAGTCGTACACCCGCAGGATGCAACTACTTTCGTAATAACCAAAGGCGCTTCTCCGTCGTTTTTTATCTTAAAAGTATGGGTGATCGGCCCGTCTTTTTCATTTACATCGCCAAAATCATACACCGCGCTGTCCACTACTGAAATGGAAGCTTCTTTTTGTTGTGCAGATACCACGTTTGCCGTCAGCAAAATCAATCCGAATACAAATAGAATACGTTTCATTTTTTTATTTTTTAGTTAATTACGAATGCAAAGGTAATGTTATTTGCCGTACATTGTACTATACAGGTATTTATTTTTTCTTAATATATGTTTGAAAAGAATACGGATACGCGTGTTTTTCGTCATTTGGGAAATCTTTTTCTTCCGTCATGATCCATTTTTCTTCCATTATTTCGGGAAAAAATGCGTCCGCATTTTCGAACGAATGATGAATAAATGTAATGTACAGCTTATCCGCCAGATCGATTGTTTGATTATAAATGTCGGCTCCTCCTATGATAAAGACTTCATTTTCCGTATGGTATTTATTTATTGCGTCTTCAGGGTTATCGAACAGGATGCAGTTTTCGAATGCAGCCGTCCGGTTTTTCGTAATAACGACATTGGTACGGCCGGGCAAAGCGCCTTTCGGAAGCGATTCGAATGTTTTCCGCCCCATGATGATCGTGTGGCCGGTTGTTAGCTCTCTGAAACGTTTCATGTCATTCGGCAGTTTCCAGAGAAGATCGTTGTTAGCGCCTATGGCCCTGTTTTCCGCTACAGCGGCGATGATGGAAATCATAAAAATTCGCAATTAAATAGGTTACAAGTAATAAGTCACAATGCCCGGTTTATACGGATACGTTTCCTTTTATATGAGGATGCGGATCGTAGTTGATAAGTTCGAAGTCTTCGTAGTTAAAGCCGAAGATATTTTTCACGTCCGGATTGATCAACATCTGCGGCAGGGGACGGGGAGTGCGCGACAGTTGCAACGTTATCTGCTCCATGTGGTTGGCATATATGTGTGCATCTCCTAATGTGTGTATGAAATCTCCTGCCGCCAGCCCGGTTGCCTGGGCCATCATCTTCAATAATAAAGCGTATGAAGCGATGTTGAAAGGCACGCCGAGGAAAATATCCGCGCTTCGCTGGTAAAGCTGAAGACTCAGGCGGCCGTCGGCCACATAAAATTGAAAAAGAGCGTGGCATGGCGGGAGGTTCATGTTTTTCAGGTCGCCTACATTCCATGCGCTGACAATCATGCGGCGCGAATCGGGATTCTCTTTCAGGGTGCGGACGATGTCGCTGATCTGGTCGATCGTTCCTCCTTCATAATCCGGCCATGAGCGCCACTGGTATCCATATATATGCCCCAGATCTCCGTCCACGCCGGCCCATTCGTTCCATATACGAACCCCGTTCTCTTGCAGATATTTGACATTGGTATCTCCGTTCAGAAACCATAAAAGTTCGTATATGATAGATTTCAAATGTAATTTTTTGGTGCTGAGCAGGGGAAATCCTTCTTCTAAGTTGAAACGCATTTGATGTCCGAATATACTGAGGGTGCCGGTGCCCGTCCGGTCGCCTTTTTTTACCCCTTCCTTCAGGACACGTTCTAATAAATCCAAATACTGTTTCATATTTATTTTCTTTTTCGTGATGCAAAGATAATAAAAAAATGTATATTTGCAGAATCGGAAATCAACAGACGTATTATAAAAGAGCTTAATTTATTTTGAAAATCACATGAAGAAAATTTTATTTGTAGCATGGATGGCGGTAGGACTGCTGTCGTGCAAAAAGGAAGTGAAAAACGCGCAAACCATGTCGGGATTGAATACGAAAGATTTCGTTTCGGACGTGAATGGCAAAGAAACGGGATTATATATCCTGAGAAATTCGGTTGGCCTGGAGGCTTGTATCACCAATTACGGCGGTCGTTTGGTTTCATTGCTCGTTCCCGACCGGGAAGGTGTTCTGAAGGATGTAGTGCTCGGATATGGAAGTATTGCGGAATATCTGGCGTCGGACGGAAATTACGGCGCATTGATCGGGCGCTACGGGAACCGGATCAAAGACGGTGTGTTCACACTTGACGGTGAAACATTCCAATTACCGAAAAATAATAACGGCCATTGCCTGCATGGCGGGCCTGAAGGTTTTCACACCCGGGTCTGGGATGCCGAGCAGGTGGATGCGCAGACGCTTAAACTGACCTATTTATCGAAAGACAAGGAGGCCGGTTTCCCGGGCAACCTGCATGTGACGGTGACCTACAAACTGACGGATGACAATGCGATTGATATCCGCTACGAAGCGACTACCGATAAGCCGACCGTTGTCAACCTGACCAATCACAGCTATTTTAATCTTTCCGGTAAACCGAGTACCCAGATTCTGGATCATTACATATATATTAATGCGGATTCGTATAATGCGGTCGGTGAAACGTTGATACCGGTAGCGATCGCTCCGGTAGACGGCACCCCGATGGATTTACGCCGTCCGGCACTGATCAGCGCCGGCATTAAAGAGGAATTTGAACAGATTCTGATCGGCAAAGGGTATGATCATAACTGGGTATTGAACACAAAGGGCGACATTTCGCAGTTAGCAGCAAAGGCCTATCATGATGGGAGTGGGATCGTGATGGATGTGTATACCGACGAGCCGGGTATCCAATTCTATAGCGGCAATTTCATGGCGGTTTCCGATCAGGGGAAGTTAGGCGTGAAATATCCGCACCGGGGCGCACTCTGTTTGGAAACACAGCATTATCCGAACAGTCCGAACGAACCCTCTTACCCAAAGACAGTGCTTCGTCCGGGAGAAAAATATACCAGTCGCTGTATTTATAAGTTTAAAACGGTACCTGTTCCTGTAAATCAATAAAACGGTATGAAACACATTCGATATTCAATAATTACGTTTTTTCTTGCCATTGTTACGTTCTCCGCTACGACGATGAATGCACAGAAAATTGTGAAGTTGTGGGACGGCGATCCCCCCGTAAGCAACGATATTAAAGGGGAAGAAATTGTAAGAGATGGAAAGACGTCGATCAGCAACGTTTCTGTTCCCGAGTTGGAAATCTATCTTTCGGAAAAATCAAAAGCGACGGGGATGGCGGTAATTGTTTGTCCCGGAGGCGGATATGCCGGGTTGGCGTATGACCATGAAGGCCTGATGGTGGCCCGGTGGCTTAACAAAGAAGGCATAGCCGCATTTATCCTGAAATACAGGATGCCGAACGGGCATAAGGAAGTCCCGCTTGACGATGCGCAGCAGGCCATACGGCATGTGCGTGAACAGGCCGGCGCATACGGTGTGAATCCTTCGAAAATAGGTATTTGCGGATTTTCGGCGGGAGGGCATCTGGCCTCTACCGCGTCCACGCATTTCACAACCGCCGGAACGAGCGCGCGTCCTGATTTTTCAATTCTGTTTTATCCGGTCATCACGATGACGGAACGCACGCATGGCGGCTCCCGCCATAACCTGCTTGGCGAAAACCCGTCGAAAGCAGACCTCCACCGGTTTTCCAACGAAAAACAGGTAAACGTAAACACGCCCCCCGCCATTATACTATTAAGTGACGACGACAAGGTCGTATTGCCGGAAAACAGCCTGAGCTACTACAAAGCGCTCAAACAAAATGACATACCGGCCACCATGTATATCTTTCCGACCGGCGGACATGGTTGGGGATTCCGCGACACCTACGAATACCATTCGCAGATGACGGACTTACTTTCAAAATGGTTAAAAACGATCAACGATTGATCGTTAAATAAAAACACTTCACTATTCACTAATCACGATCTTGCGTCCCGCACTACCGTCGAGGGTAACGATATAGATGCCGCGGTCAAGGTGACGGGTAGTCAGGCCGGTATCTGTGGTGACGAACTGTCGCTGCAACATGCCGTCGAGGGTGTAGATGCGCACTGTGACGCCCGCTTTTGTGCGGATGTACAGCGTTTTCTTGTTGGCCCATACATTGTCGTCGGTATCGTCGTCTTCCTGGTTGCGGTCGTTGCCGGTGGAGTTTCGTTTGTCCGGCGTTTTTGGGTCGGCAGGGACGAATTGGGCGCGCAGTTCGACGTTGCCGTAGATCGT
>JAIRSF010000124.1 GCA_031255595.1 Tannerella sp. | reverse complement strand
AATATTTCTTTGACGCCCAGCGCATACAACAAATCCGGCAAAACGACACCTCCTACGGAATTTACACAATCAATCGCCACGCGAAAATTGGCCGCACGTATCGCTTCCGCATCCACCAGGTCAAGATTGAGCACATTTTCAATATGACGCTCTTTGTAGCGCATATCGGTTATCACTTTGCCCAGCTTATCGATCGCAGCATATTCAAACTGTTCTTTTTCAGCTATTTCCAATACCAGGTTCCCTTCCTCCGCATTCAGGAACTCGCCTCTTTCATTCAGGAGTTTCAAGGCGTTCCACTGTTTGGGGTTATGGCTTGCCGTAATAATAATGCCACCACATGCATTTTCCATTGTGACGGCGATTTCGGTCGTCGGCGTAGTTGCCATATCAATATCCACGACATCAAATCCCATTCCCGTAAGCGATCCTACGACAAGTTGTTTAACCATCGATCCCGACACGCGGGCGTCGCGGCCTACAATGATCCGGTTTGTCCGGGCGGTAGTATGATTTCTTATAAATGTCGCATATGCGGATACAAATTTTACAATGGCCAACGGGCTTAATCCATCTTCCGGCTTCCCGCCAATCGTACCACGAATACCTGAAATAGATTTTATTAGGGTCATATTATTATCATTTTTTTAATAAAACGTATATCTCACTTTATCATAATAAATAGGAACATATTTAGTCCTGTCCGAACTTTGCATGGTGCTGCCGGCAGGATAATTGTTTATTTCGGAATATCCGGGTATGATCAGCTTCACAACCGCACTGTCGCCGACGTATGATAAAATGGACTCCAATCCGATACTAAACAGCATATAATATTGATTGTAGGAAGTACCATTAGCGGATACAACGCTCAAAGCCGAACCATACTTAAAATAAAAGGGATCGTAGCCATTCTGAAAAGTATCATACTGGTACAAGGAATCCGCATAAGTATATTCCGCCTTCAGGCGAACCAGCACCTCCGTTGTACCTGAGGCGCCGGCCTGGGCGCGTCTTCCGGTTCCGGAATCAACTACATGCAAATAGATTCCGCTATTCAACTGGACAAACTGGTTCTCTTCGAATACCCCATTCGCAGGATATTCAGTTATGACTTCGATACCCTTCGTGTCTAAAATCCTTTTAATCACCTTTAGTTCATCGGACTTTAACTCTTCGTAAGTCGGATACTTATTACACGAAACGACAGACAGAAGGTGCGTGACACAACTGACCAATACTAAAACATAAAAACCTTTTTTCATACCTACTATTTAAAATGAAATTTATGGGGCAAAAGTATACAATTATTTAAAACAAAAGACTATGGGTTTAGGATTTTTCAAAATTATTTGGATTAAACTGTATTAATCCGTTTTCAAAAACCTTGACAGCTTCTTCTAACGTTCCGTAGAACTCACCGCCGGAAGCGTTCTTATGGCCGCCGCCGTTAAAATATTCGGCAGCAAACCGGTTACAGGGAAAATCGCCTGTCGATCGCATGGATATCTTAATCAGGTTAGTTTCTTCACGAAAAAAGATGGAAAAAGAAATCTCACCGATACTCAAAGGCAGATTGACAAATCCTTCCGTATCACCGCTCTTATACCGGAAACGGTTCAATTCCTCCTGGCTAAGCACAAACATAGCCGTTTTCTTATCAGGATATATTTTCATCTTTTCATACAACACATACCCCATCAGGCGCAAACGGTGTTCGGAATAAACCTGATTGACTTTCCGGTATATTTCATCCTTGTCAATCCCTTTTTTGATCAACTCACTGACGATAATATATATTTCCGCATTATTTGAGCTGTAACCGAACGAGCCGGTATCCGTCATCATGCCGGTAAAGATACATTCCGCCGCTTCTTTTTCGATCAGGTCTATATCGCCCAAAGCACAGATAATGCGAAAAACCAATTCGCTTGTCGAACTCATCTCCGGGTAGGAAACAATCATCTTGCAAAAATCATCCGGATCCGGATGATGATCAATCATGATCTTGCGCGCATCGGAAGCCGCCACAGCATCAGCCATTTTCCCCAACCTTTTTATCGCGTTAAGATCAAGACAGAAAACAACATCCGCTTCGTTGATCAACTGTGTGGCAAAATCCGGATACTGTTCGTAAAGAATAACATCTATCGCTCCGGGCATCCATTTCAGAAATGCCGGAAAACGATTCGGGACAATGACTTTGATTGATTTTTTATCAAACGACATCAGGTAATGATACAGCCCCAGGGACGATCCGATCGCATCGCCGTCAGGCATCTCATGTGATACAATCACGAACTTATCCCCTTTGTCTATGTACGTTTTAAGTTTATGTATTTTATCGTTATCAATTATTTTTGTCAGCATAGTTTCATTTGTTTAGCGAGGTCAAAGATAGTGCAAGCCGAGAGAAGTACAAAATAAACTTGTTTATTTTTATTTCCGAGGCGCCGCCTATCTTCAATTTCCTGATTAAAGATAGTGCAAGCCGAGCGACGATTTTTGCGAGGCCGTATGTATGTGAATACATTTATATATATATTTGCACCTGCAAAAAAGATTAAAAATGGAAGATAAACCGGTATTAAACGCCCACCACAAAGCGGAATATCCGCCCATGCATACGGCAGAGCACATCCTGAACCAGACAATGG
>JAIRSF010000110.1 GCA_031255595.1 Tannerella sp. | reverse complement strand
AATTTTCAAAAAAAATCCGTATTTTTGTGGAAAATTCCGTTTTTATATGGGATGACAAAACAGCAATATTCCTGAATTAAAGAAACAGATATGAAGAAAAAAACAATGGTCTATGGCGTACTGTTCGCCTTGTCCGTACTCAAACCGGCTGCACAGACCCTCGATGAACGGGTGCAGACGTTGAAAAAACAATTAAGCGTCGAGGAGAAAATCGATCTCCTCTGCGCGAACGCTCCGGCCATTCCCCGGCTGGGTATTCCCGCTTATGACTGGTGGAGCGATTGTCTTCATGGCGTGGCTCGCGCCGGGAAAGCGACGGTTTTTCCCAAACCGATCGGCATGGGCAGCTTGTGGGATACCGGGTTGGTGAAACGGATCACGACCGCCGTTTCGGACGAAGCCCGCGCGAAATATCATCAGGTGTTGCGCGAAAAGGGCTATTCGCCCCGTTACCAGGGCCTCACCTACTTTTCGCCGACCCTCAACATCGCCCGCGATCCGCGTTGGGGACGCACCTCCGAATGTTTCAGCGAAGATCCGTACCTGACGGGCGAAACGGGCGCCGCGTTTATACAGGGATTGCAGGGCGACGACCCCACCTACCTGAAATTAGTGGCCACGCCGAAACATTTCGTGGCCAACAACGAAGAAAACCGCCGCAGGAACGGTTCTGCCGAAGTAGACGAATGTTCGTTGCGCGAATATTTCTTCCCCGCTTTCCGCAACAGTATCGAAAAAGCCGGTGCAACCTCCGTCATGGGCGCCTACAACGCGCTGAACGGCGTGCCCTGTTGCGCCGATTCTTTTTTGCTCACGCAAGTGCTGCGCGACGAATGGGGTTTCGACGGCGTAGTCATCTCCGACGGCTCGGCTGTCCGGCGGATCTCGACCGACCACCATTACAAACCCACCTACGAAGAAGGCGCCGCTGCCGCCCTGAAAGCCGGTTGCGACATGGCGCTTGGCGACGAATACCGCGACGGCCTCCGCTACGCTTACCGTATGGGATTGGTTTCTGCCGCCGACATCGACCGGGCGGTGGAAAGGGTGTTGAAGCTCCGCTTCCGTCTGGGCATGTTCGACGCTCCGGAAAAAGTGCCCTACGCAAACATTCCCTATTCGGTCGTAGAATGTGAAGCCCACCGGCAACTGGCGCTCGAAGCCGCACAAAAATCAATCATCCTGTTTAAAAATAACGGCTTGCTCCCGCTGAACCTTCGGAAGACAAAGAAAATAGCGCTCATCGGCGATGCCTTCCAAAAGATCTATTACGGCGATTACAGCGGTCAGCCCGAACATGACCGCACGCTGCTGGAAACGCTGCAAAGCGAATGGCCGGAAACGGAACTGACCTGGGTCACCGATGCGGGAAAGGAGGAAACGATCCCGTCCAACTTCCTGATGCGTTCCGAGCAGGAAGCTTACGACGGACTTGGAGGCCTTTCCGGGGAATACTTCGACAACGATCGCATCACCGGCCGCCCCGCGGCATACAAACATGATCTGACGATCGACTTCAAACCCGGCGCCGATTACGACATCAATCGCCTGAAATCCCTGTCGGCACGCTGGAGGGCGACATTGCTCCCTCCCTCCGACGGCATATACGGTATCTTTTTTGAAGGCGACGGAAACGTAACGATTTTTATCGACAACCAAGAGATCGTCCGCAAACGAATAAGCGCCGGCAATCGTGCCGAAGCGCAGGTGCCATTGAAAGCCGGCAAAAAGTATGCGTTACGCATCGAATGTACCTCCCTGAACAGAAACGTCCTGCACCGTCTGGCATGGCAACCGCCTTCCGACGCCCATGAGCTGACGCCCGAAAAGGCAGCCCGGCAAGCCGACGTCGCCATCCTCTTCCTCCGCGACATGGGCGGCATGGAAGGGCGCGACCGCACCACGTTGGCACTCAACCCCGCGCAGGAAGACTTAGTCGCCCGCGTCGCCAAAGCCAATCCGAATACGGCGCTGGTGATCGGAAGCGGCGTACCGCTCCTGCTGGGCAACGTATCCAAACCGGTCAAAGCGTTGCTGAACGTCTGGATCGCCGGGCAGGGTGAAGCGCAGGCCATCGCCGACATCCTGTCGGGGAAAGTCAACCCGTCGGGCAAAACGCCGGTGACCTTTTTTGCCGACGAAAAACAACTGCCCGCCCTCGACGATTATGACGTAAAAAACGGACGCTCGTACCAGCACTTCAAAGGCGACATATTGTACCCGTTCGGTTACGGACTGAGCTATACAACCTTCGCCTACGCCCGCCCGCAACTGCATCAAACGCAGATCGACCTGAACGGAACGATTGACGTATCAGTGAAAATCACCAACCGGGGCCGCTACGACGGCGAAGAGATCGTGCAATGTTATGTATCGTCCAAAGAATGGGAAAAAGAAGGCCTGAAACGAAAATTAGTTGCCTTCAAGCGTATTGCCCTGCAAAAAGGCGCCTCCGGCTCACTCACATTCCAGATCCCGGTGGTGGAACTAAGCCGCTGGAATATGGAAAAACAAGGTTGGGAGGTTCATCCGGGCGAATATACGCTTTCTGCGGTTTCACACTCCGGATTGACGAATGACGTCCGTTTCAGCGTTTTCTGAAAGCCCCCGCATCGTTCATCAAACGACCGGATCCGGTACTCTCCCTTGCGTATTGTTTGCAGGAGAGCCGGATTTGCTTTGGATAACAGGGCATGTTCCGTACTTTTTGTTGCTGCAATGCCGGTTGACTGTATCCCGTCAACCGGCAAATGATCGCATCAACCTCTTCTTTGGTACGTCCCTTTTTTTCCGCTTTTTGAATATAAAACGGATAGACGCTCGAAAAACCGGTTGTATATATTCTTGACTTGTCCATGTTTACGGCAGCAACAAACGCAACTTTTTGTCCTCGTCGTAAGGGGGGAAATCGGTTTGTCAGGCAACTTCCTGTTTGGGGTCAGCACCGTACTCATTGTCGCCCGACTGTCCTTCCGTGCAGAACAGCACAAGAAGCCAGATTGCACCAATCAAAGGGATTAGACAAATCAAATAGAACCAGCCGCTCTTGCCAACATCGTGTAATCTGCGAATGCATACGGCTAAACCCGGAATGAATATACACAAACAGTAAAGCGTGTAAATCCATCCGTATTCCATACTTTGTCCGGACATGTCGAAACCTGTACCCAACACCCTGTCGAGTATCATCGCGACAACTACGAAAATAGAATTGAAAAGTACAAACATCCAAAACTCTTTTCGTCTTGCCCGTCCGCTAAAAGTAGCGTACTTTTTGATAACTTGTAAATACCAGTTCATAATTTTAAATAATTTTGTTTGCCTCCACTTTGTTATTTGGCTATCGGCATTGCTCCGTTTTATCTTGTCAGGTATTTCAATGTTGTTCAACGGCTTATCCGCTGTCTACCACCACTTTCGCTCAATGTTCCTGCCGTATGCGGCGTACTCCCATTAATTTTTCGCAAACAATGAAATAATCCTTTTGTCTTTTCATATAATTTCCCGTAAAATAGTTGAGCAACTTTTCTGTCTGTCTGTTAGCGTGCTGATGCACAGAACCTCCGGTATCTGTGCCTTGCCTGCGATGTCGTTCATTGCCTTATCTGTTGCTTTCATGTCATAATTCATTTGAAATACGATGGTAAAGATAAAAAAAATAATTATAAATAAAAAGGTTGAGTATGTTATTTAACATTTAATTGTTTTGTTGTTTTCCCTGTTCAGTCGGCGTGGGCTACCGCCTTCCCGCCAGTGTTGTTCGATTTTTTCTAAGGGGACGCCTTTCGTTTCGGGGACGTAAAAATATCCCCAGACGATGCCGATCAGGGCGATGAGCGCATAAAAAAGAAAGGCGCCTGCCGGATTGCCGCCTGCCGGATTACCCGGCACAGTGATCTCTGTGCCCGGAAGCGTGAAAATATTCACAATTTTGAA
>JAIRSF010000065.1 GCA_031255595.1 Tannerella sp. | reverse complement strand
CTGGACGCAGAGATAGGCTCTGTTTATGGTAAAATACAGTCGTCATGGAAGCGGGAAGGCGGGAAAATCCGCCTGACAGTCGTCGTGCCCTGCAACACAACGGCACGGCTGATCTTGCCTGTTACCAAACAGGAACACGTGCTTTCGTCGGGCGTATATACGTATGTGATGAACGATCCCCGCTACGATGGCGCCGGCAGTATTGGTATTGCAGTCGGTCGGTAACGAGATAAAGGTATTCCTGAGATCTCTGCCGGTTTTTATGCACGGAAATTTCCGGCAGACGTTGATGAGGGAGCGGAGAGATGGCTTTAAAATATCATTTTGTGCAAGTTCTATATCCTATTGAGAAAATCAGGTTCTGTTATAAACAGGATCTTTGAGATATGAAAGATAAATTATACAACCAACTATAAATTATTAAATTATTTTACCCCATGAGAAAAAGTAGACAAATGAAATGCTGTTATGTATCCCTCCTGTCCGTATTTATTTTTGCGTTGACGGGATGTGTGGATTCGAACGAAAACGATGCAGTGAAAGATTCTTTTGCTTCGATCGAAGCGTTATTCAATGACCCTCCTTCCGAATACCGGAGTATGCCGCTTTGGGTCTGGAACGGGAAGGTGACGGAAGACGAGCTGGACAGAATGATCAACGAATTGAAAGAAACCGGTTTTGGCGGATTGTTTGTGCATCCCCGACCGGGTATGATTACGGAGTATCTCTCCGATGACTGGTTTAAGATGTATGAATACACCGTCCGACGGGGAAAAGAACTGGGACTGGAAGTCTGGATCTACGACGAAAATTCTTATCCCAGCGGTTTTGCAGGCGGACATGTGCCGCAGGAAATGCCCGAATCGTATAATCAGGGACAGGGACTTCGGCTGGAAAAGGCCGAAATGCTTCCTTCGGAATCGGACGCTTACTATATCTGCCTGAAAAAGGAAGGCGACGGTTGGAAGGATATAACCGCTTCCCTGAATGAGTACAAAGGGGCGAAGGGGGAATATTACCTATATAAGAAAACCTATTATGGAAAGTCGGACTGGTACGGCGGTTATTCTTATGTGGATCTGTTGGCTCCCGGTGTGACGGAAAAATTTATTGAGGTGACGATGAAAGGATACGAAAAATCCCTGAAAAACGAATTTGGAAAAGCCGTTCCCGGCGTTTTTACCGACGAGCCGAATATTATGACTTCCGGCGGTTTCCGTTGGACACCCGATTTATTTGACGTATTTCAAAAACAATGGGGGTACGACCTGAAGCCTTTGATTCCTTTATTGAGCGAGGAAACGGGCGAGTGGAAAAAGGTGCGGCATAATTATATGGAAACTTTGCTGCAACTGTTTGTAGATCGTTGGTCTAAACCCTGGTATGCCTATACGGAGGCCAACAACCTGAAATGGACCGGGCATTATTGGGAACATGGGTGGCCGCAGATGAACGACGGGCCGGATAATATGGCGATGTATGCCTGGCATCAGGTACCGGCGATTGATATGCTGTTTAACCAGTTTAACGAGAAGTCGCCGCAGGCGCAGTTCGGTAACATCCGTGCGGTAAAGGAACTCCGCAGCGCGGCAAACCAGACAGGCGCTTCCCGTACGCTAAGCGAGACGTATGGCGGCGGCGGCTGGGATGAAACTTTCAAGGATTTTAAGCGTTTGGGAGATTGGGAATATGTGCTGGGTGTGAATTTTATGAATCAGTGTCTTTCTCACATGACGCTCACGGGCGCCCGCAAGTATGATTATCCGCCGGTGTTTACGTATCATTCGCCCTGGTTCGGCAATTATAAAAGGCTGAATGATTATTTCGGACGCCTGTCAGTGGTTCTAAGCAAAGGGTTACAGCAAAATGATCTGTTGGTGCTGGAGCCAAACGCTACCTTGTGGAGTTACTATTCGCATACGAAAAGTAATCCGGCGCTGATGGAAATCGGTAAAAACTTTCAGGCGTTTGTCACCTTGCTGGAAAAGAGTCAGGTGGAATATGATCTGGGGTCTGAGAATATTATAAAAGATAACGGCCGGGTGGAAAAAGGAAAGTTTATTGTAGGGCAAGCGGCTTATGCTACGGTTGTTATTCCTCCGATGAGCGAGATATTGAATAAACCGACTTTTGCGTTGCTTCGTGAGTTTGTCAAACAGGGAGGGCGTTTGATAACCTTCTCTAATCCTGACCGGATTGATGGCGCTGTTAATGATGAGCTTGTCTCGTTTATAGCGCAGGAGGCGGTGATCAAAGAATCGCAGGTAAATAAAGACGTGATCGGGAACTATTTTCTTTCCGGAGGTGATTTTGCGATCAGCTTCCGTAACGGAAACCTGTATCATCATCGTCGCCGCTATGCGGATGGCGAACTGATCTTTATCGTAAACTCCTCTATGGAGGAAGCCTCTGCCGGTCATCTTTCGATCAAGGGAAAGACCCTGTTGAAAATGGATGCCGAAGAAGGGGAGATCGCTCTGTATCCTGCGGAAAAAGAGAACGGGAAAATGAAGGCGGCTTTCACGATCGAACCGGCTGGAAGCCTTCTTCTTTACAGTTCATACAAAGCGAATCATACATATACCTCAAAACCGGAAGAGAAAGCCGGACAGATTGTCCCTGCCGTCGCGGATACGCGTGTGACCCGCGTAAAAGAAAATGCGATGCCGATTGACTTCTGCGATGTGACGGTCAAAGGGCAGACGCACCGGCAGGTTTATTTTGCAAATGCGGCCGATCTTGTGTACCGCGCTTATGGTTTTGCGAATGGAAATCCCTGGAATACATCGGTGCAGTATAAACGGAACATACTGGATCGCGATCAGTTTACCGGCGAAGGCTTTGCGGTGAGCTACCGTTTTACGGTGAACGATGCGTTCGATTATTCGGGCATGCAACTGGTTGCCGAACGGCCCGAACTGTTTACGGTGAAAATAAACGGGGTCACCCTCGAACCCATTCCCGGAAAATGGTGGTTGGATAAATCGTTTGGCGTTTATGCGATCGGCAATCAGGTGAAGAAAGGCGGTAATACGGTTGAGTTGAGCATCCGTCCGATGAATATTTTTGCGGAGATAGAGCCGGTGTACCTGTTAGGTGATTTCGCCGTCGTTCCCGAACAGAAAGGCTGGAGTATCAGCGCCCCGGTAAAAGAATTTACCTTCGGAAGCTGGAAAGAACAGCAACAACCGTTTTACTCCTGGGATTTTAAATACAGCAAATCCTACGACATAGCGGATCTGTCCGGTACATATTCCGTACAGTTAGGCAAATGGACGGGCACGGTGACCGAAGTGTACGTGAACGGAACCAAAGCCGGTATCATCGGTTACGCTCCTCATCGGTTGACTGTGACTCCCTATCTGAAAAAAGGCACGAACCGGATTGATGTCCACGTCATTGGCAGTCTGAAAAACCTGTTAGGCCCGCATTATAAAAATCCCGCGCCGGGTCTGGCTTCACCGTGGCACTGGAAACAGATCAACGAACCGATCGCAGGCGCCGATTACCAAATGATGAATTATGGCCTGATGGAAGACTTTTCCCTGTGCCGTGCGCAATGAAAACCGCTCCTTTCAGGCGG
>JAIRSF010000261.1 GCA_031255595.1 Tannerella sp. | reverse complement strand
TCAATTGATCTTTCCATTTTGTTTAAAGCCGAATACTCCACTTTATCAACAATAGAAATTGCAACTTCATTTTTGATGAAAAAGCATCGGTTTCCAGTCGAACTAACCATTTTATAAATTCTATTACCTTTCAATTGATAATTTGTTGAAATTGTCGACTCTTCTCCCAGCGGCACATACACCAAATCGTTCGGTGACAAATGAAACAATAAATGATGCTCTTTTTCATTTCTTTCAGGCACTTCTTTCAGTCCCTGCTTTAAGCGTTCAATAACAATATTCAACGGAATAGTTTCGTAGCTGCGTTTTCCCTCATCGTCCACATAAATGGCAAAGAACAAGTTTGTCCCCTTTGCGGCTTCAACATATTTCGTCTTTTTATTGCCGGTATATCCTACATTGAATTTATTGCCTTTGGGTTCGTATGTTCTAACTTTAAAAATCGGTTGATGAAATTTACCGTTGTTGAGTGAAATGATGTTTTTATTCATTTCGTCGATTCCCTCAGGAGTGAAAGCTAAACTTTCAGGGGCAATTTCTTTTCCCTTATCGTCCAGTCTGCCCTTGTAGTTTTCCAGATGATTCAGCAATATTGTTTGAATCCCCGTATCGGTTATCGTATCTATTATTCGTTTTTCATTAAACGATGTGTCTATATTTACCCTTGAAGCCACATTGTCGTTTTCCCAATAATAAATGGCGACTTTCTTTATATCTACACCATTCCATTGATTTTCCCTGTCTTTAAAATATTTTACAATCGTTTTCCTGTCATACTTTTGACTGACCAGCGAAATGAGATGTTTTCGCAAATTTTTGTCAACAATATCAAGATAATTATCTATCGCTACATTCAGTGATACTGTTTTTGTTTTTCGCAATCGGACTAATCCCGAAACTGTGTCTTTGTGCATCGGCTTCCGTATTGCCCAGTTGACACCTTCCTGACTGACTGTTGTTTTCTTGCCGTCAACAATTCTCTCGTAATGATTGACAGTTCTGTTAATAACCCGCAGGTTCTGCTTGAAACTGACAATGATTTTTCCCAGTTCATTGCGAGCGTCAACGGTAAAGTTATCCCATGGCTTGTAAAACTGCCAGTTATAATTGCCTTTACCATCTCCATTTTTTTTGTAGCACAGCTTGTTTCGCAGACCTAATCGGGTTTTGTCTTTTTCCTCTTTTGTTTTCTTCTTGTCCAGTGCATGTTGATTGTTAAGGAAATTCACATGATTGCGTGTAGCACAGGCAATAATCAAAGCATCCATGGCATGGTGACGGTGATCGATGCGTTTTTTTTGGAAGTTTCTTGAAAATTCGATCGGAACCGTCGGCAGATATTTTTGATAACGTTCATTATAAGCCGTAAAGTCTTTTGAGCCGGTCAGCTCGTTCATCCTTTCAAAACGAGGCAGTATCAAGTCGTTCCAAACATCGTTCAATCCCCAATCCTGTTTTAATCGGGCGGTTATTTTACCGCTCAACGGGACAATGTTTTTTGAATTAATTCCGTCGTCATTTGACTCCGAACGAACAATATTGGATAAAACGGATGAAATAAACTTGCTGATATAGCGCGTATCATTCATCTGACGCTCGATCATTTTCTCCGGAATTTCATCCATCAGCAGTTTATTCCGCTTGGGCCCGTTTTTTGCGTAATTGTCTTTTACAAATCGTTGATACGCCTCTTCTTCAAATATCTTAACCGTTTTGCCAAAACCTACTTCAACGGTTTCGCTATGATGATTTCTGATGAATTCCAATCCGGTCTGATTGTCTTTCAATTTGTTGACAGCCGATTCGCAAATCACCTTATTGCTGAAACTGTCATCGAAATAACGGCTTTGAGGGATGATGTGCTCTATTTCGTAGTCGGCGGTGAATAGTCTGTTTAGCGGAATAACCGCTCCGGTATAGGGCGAACGGTAGCGCTGTTCCAGCCACAGCTTATAGCGTCTTAACTGTGCAGGAGAAGGTTGAGCGGTTTTGCTTATCTTGAGTATTTCTTCACTAACGGGGTCATATTCAAAATCGCCTGTGCTTGAATTATATTTTTCCTCACTGTTTATCGCATATTCTTCATATATTTTTAAAATTTCCTGTTGTACGGGCGAATAGGGCCGCACGTTTTCCACTTTGGGATCATGCAGCATTTCTGAAAGTAAGGCCTTGATCCGGAGGTTTGTGTTTTCGTTATCGAGTATTTGAGTGGTTCTTCTCTTACGGTCTTCGGAAGGCAGTTTCATTTCACGTCCCAATTCGACGTGAATTTCAGAAAAGAAATCTTTCGTCCCTTCGCCATAATGTTTCCAAATATCCGCGATCACTCTTAATGTTTCGGTGACGACCTGCTCCACAATCGGATTACGCAGAGAATGTTGCTTAAACTCCTGCAGGTATTTATCCAAATCGTTCACACAGTTCCATTTCCCGGCCGTGCTTGCTCCATAGACAATATAACTCGCCAGCCAAAGCTGTAAGCCTTGAAAATGTTCCTGCTCGGTCAAATGAATGGCTTTCTCACGCACTCTGTCTTTTATGTTTTCGTCATATTCTCCGGTAATAATCTTCTCAATGTTGCTTTTTGTTTTCCC
>JAIRSF010000250.1 GCA_031255595.1 Tannerella sp. | reverse complement strand
GAATATTATTCGAAATATGATTTGAATAATCAAATTATTCTTGTTTCTTTGCAGTCGGAAATAATACATGTTATATATGAATGTGACCATTTTACGTTTGAATCCGCATTGGAATGGCGAAAAATACGCTTCGTTGAAATATCGCGATGTTGTCGACAACCTGAAAAAGAAAAAAGATTTGCCGCATATTCAGGTATTGACAGGTATTCGTCGGAGCGGTAAATCGACGGTTTTTCGCCTGATGATTAATGATTTGCTCGAAAACGGCGCAAATCCGAAGTCAATTTTGCTATTCAATCTCGACGAGCCGCCCTTTACGTCCGTTTGGGAAAATGCTGCAGAACTTTACAAAGTGATTGAAACTGCCGAAAAAATCACTTCTGTGCCGGTAAAATATCTGTTTTTGGACGAGGTACAACAGGTTAAGGACTGGGAATTGTTTGTAAAAGGTGCGTATGACACACAGCGTTTTGCAAAGATTTATATTACAGGTTCCAATTCCGATTTGCTGCAAAATCGTTTTGCTACCTTGTTGTCGGGACGTTATTTTGCCAATACGGTGCGTCCGCTTTCATTGAAAGAAATTTTCAAAATTAGCGGCATAACAGACAAATATACAGCGCTTTCAGACCGAATAAAAATGCTGACACTGACGGATCATTACTTGTCGTGGGGCAGTTTCCCTGAAATTGTTCTGAAAACAATGGACAACGACGTAAAAACCGAACTCTTAAACAGCTATTACGAGTCCATTGTTTTGAAAGATTGCATTGTGTATAATCAAGTGCGTGACAGTGCGCTGTTTTACAAGTTGTTACATTTTTTGCTGTCCAACGCAGGCACGCCGTTTCGTTATAATACGTTGGCAAAAGCTGTGAAAAGCAATGAAGCAACAGTGCGTAATTATTTGGGATATGCACACAGAAGTTATATAATTGCAGATATTACCAATTTTTCGTTTTCGCTAAAAGAAGACAGCCGTCCACAACATAAAATTTATGGTATTGACAATGGTTTAATGAATGTTATAGGTTTTCAATTTATGAGGCGTGAAGAAATGTTGTTAGAGAATATTGTTTATAACGAATTAGTAAACAGTGGCTATGATGAAGTTTCATTTGCTCGCGGAAAAGAAGAATGTGATTTTATTGCACGAAGAAATGGCGTGTATCATGCTTTTCAAGTATGCCATACGCTAACACCGGCAAATCGAAACAGGGAATTTGCAGGTTTTAATGTGCTGAACGACAATTTGAAAGTCGAAAGTAAAACGCTGATCACTTATGATTCAACCGATACGGTCGGCGATATTCGTGTCGTGCCGGTTTGGGATTTTTTTGGAACAAATCAAATCGACTGAATCTTAAAGCCTGTTTAAAAACTTCCCGTTAGTCCGTAATGTTGTGTCACACAGAATATCTGGCTGTAAATGTGGAATCCGGGTCGATTCGTGTCGATCTTCCGGTTCAGTTGTAGTACCGGGTGTCCGCTCCGGATATGAAAATATTTCTGAAGGCGTTTGTCGGCGCGTATGGCAAAAAGTTGCTGTACGCCTCCGGTTACAATCACCTGATACCGGGTGCGCAAGGTATCGAACAAAGATTTGTTTTCCAGGTCGTGATTCAGGAAACGCGGCAGGTTCATATTCGGCAGCATGGTGATGTCGTAAAAAACCGGCTCTCCGTCGAGCAATCGCAACCGTTCAAAATAGATGCACCCTACGGCTTCTTCCTGCGGTTCGACCGGAAACGTGAAAGCTTCATGCCATTCACGCAATTCCGGTTTCAATGTGATATGCGTACTAAGATTCGTATTGTCGAGTGCAGACGTCGTGCTCTTTAGAGATAAAATGCCGATCCCTTTCGGGGCACCTTTCACGATACTGCCTTTTCCCTGATGACGGATGATGAAATCGTCCGCCACTAATTGCTCTAATGCTTTTCGTACGGTCAGGCGCGCCACCTTGTATTCCGTACATAGCTCATGTTCGGAAGGCAGCAGGTCGCCGGGAATGTATTCCCCTGCGGCGATTTTGGCTCTTAATTTTTCGTATATCTGCTTGTATTGCGGTAATTCGCTCATATCCGGCGCTATTGTAAGTATGGGGCCAAAGATAAAAGATATATTTTTTTCAAACAAGAAAAAAACAAAAAAAGCAAAAATTCTCGTGCAGGTAAAAATGAATTTAGGAGATATGCAAATCTTATGCTCAAATTTTCGTTTTTCAGCGGAAAAAGCCTAATTTTGCAGAAATGTTTTTTTGTTAATCGGAAATAAAATAAACGTATAAAGATATGATCATGAAACACATTGCTATTATTTTGCTTTTCTGTTTTCCGGCAACAGGGATCGTCCACGCTCAGGAGGATCGGGGAAAACACGCTTTATCTTCGGTATGGGATGCATCCGACTTACAGAGAACGCAATCCGATACCCGGATCAGAACCTATGTCACTCCCAAGCGGATTGTCTGGAAAAATACGGATGATGTGACAATCATCCGGGATGCCGAAAATCTTCTGCGGCCCGGAATCGGTCAGTCCATATTGGGAAGCGAACATGTCTGCCGCCTTATCAGCAATGATACGGACAGGCCGGCCATACTTCTTGACTTCGGAAAGGAACTGCAGGGCGGACTCCGGATCATAACCGGTCAGGGGCCTGTGGCAACGCCGGTAAACATACGCATCCGCCTGGGTGAATCGGTCAGCGAAGCGATGTGCGACATAGATGGTGAAAACGGTGCGTCGAACGATCATGCCATGCGCGATTTCAGGATTGCCCTTCCCTGGCTGGGGGTTACGGAAATAGGAAATTCCGGTTTCCGGTTTGTTCGTATAGACTTGTTGGATGCTAATACGGAACTGCAATTGAAAGAAATTTGTGCGGTTTTTGTACACAAAGGAATCCCGTTTAAAGGTTCTTTCCGTTGTAACGACGAGCGTTTGAATGAAATATGGAATACGGGCGCCTATACGGTATATCTCAACATGCAGGAGTATCTGTGGGACGGCATAAAGCGCGACCGCCTTGTCTGGTTGGGAGATATGCACCCTGAGGTAATGTCCGTCAATACGGTTTTCGGTTATGATGAAGTGGTGCCTAAAAGCCTGGATCTGATACGTGACGCCACACCCGTTCCGCATTGGATGAACGGAATCAGTTCTTATTCCTTGTGGTGGGTGATAATCCACCGGGCCTGGTATTATTACCATGGAAATACGGCGTACCTGTTGGAGCAGAGGGCGTATCTGACACAATTAGTGAATCACCTGTTGACGAAGATTGATGAAAAAGGGCAGGAACAGCTTGATGGGAACCGGTTTCTGGATTGGCCCTCCAGCGGCAATCCGCAAGGAGTGAATGCAGGTTTACAAGCTTTGATGACGATAACGATGGATTGTGGGCAGGAATTGTTTACCATCCTCGAAGATGCCGGCATGGCGGCAAAATGTAAGGAAGCGGCGAAGCGCCTGCGGAAATATAAACCTGCGCATAATAATTCCAAACAGGGCGCTGCATTAATGGCGCTGGCGGACTTGATGGATGCCCGGAAAGCCAATCAAGAAGTGTTATCTGTGGGCGGCTCCGAAAATTTTTCTACGTTTTACGGTTATTATATGTTGAGTGCAATGGCTAAAGCCGGCGATTATACGGGCGCTTTGAATCGAATCCGCGAATATTGGGGTGGCATGTTGGATCTCGGCGCTACGACTTTTTGGGAGGATTTTGATGTGGAATGGTTGCATAATGCCGGGCGTATAGACGAACTTGTGCCGGAAGGAAAGGTCGATGTGCATCGCAGTTACGGAAATTATTGCTATAAATATTTTCGTCACAGTTTGTGTCATGGTTGGGCGTCGGGCCCTACTTCCTGGTTAAGTGAATACGTCTTGGGGGTTCAGGTGGTAGAACCGGGCTGTAAAGTGGTGCGGATCAAGCCGAACCTGGGCGATTTGCAGTGGGTGGAAGGTACGTTCCCCACACCGTATGGCCTTATCACGATTCGCCATGAGAAACAATCCGACGGAAGTATTAAAAGTTCCATAAATGCCCCGGATGAGATTAAAATAGTAAACAATTGAAAAATACGAACATGATGCGTTGTGTTTACGGCCTGAAAAAATTAATCAGACCATCCTGCTGTATTCCGGTTTTATTATTTCTCTTTCCTTCTTGGGCGCTTTTGTCACAGCAGCCGGAGCGGAATTTTACGGATATCTATCCGGATACCTGGGTGGCTACGGACGGAATAGGAAGAACGATGCCGGATTATGATTCGGTCGGACGGGTAAAAACGGATCAACGCCGCGTAGTTGGTATTTTTTATATCACATGGCATACACAAGGTCTTGCCGATATGAAGAGTCCTTATGAAGCCGATGTCACTAAAATACTGGGAAAAGCCCCCGGCGCCCGTTTTGACGCAAAACATCCGCTCTGGACGGAAGGATCTTACCATTGGGCCGAGCCTGAAATGGGATATTTCCTGAGCCGGGATGAGTGGGTGATACGTAAAGATCTGTCGATGTTGGCCGATGCAGGTGTCGACGTGTTGGTTATGGATGTAACAAATGCAGTGCGTTACTGGGATGAATGGGAAGTGACGTTTAATACTATGCAAAAAATGAAAGCCGAAGGAAACAAAGTGCCGGAATTTTGTTTCTGGGCCTTTAACGGGCCTGTGCTGACTGTCGTACAGGATTTGTATAACCGTATTTATAAGGAGAATAAATATCCCGATTTATGGTTTTACTGGGATGGTAAGCCTCTTTTGCTCTACAATCGTGATCCGAAACATAATGCAAGCGGAGGCTGGGTGGAAAATCCGAATCCGAACTACGATGAAAAGGCGGAAACAGACCCTTCTCATCCTCATTACGGGAATCCGGATTATACGCAAAAAACGCTTACCGACTATACCTGTGAGGTGAAAGATTTTTTTACGCTCCGCAACATGTGGTGGGGATATTATAAATGGGCGGGAGAACGTTATATCGGAACCGAAGATAACTGGAGTTTCGGATATAGTATGGCCGAACCGGAAGTGAAAGCCATGAAACCGGTGGAATTGCTCTCGACCCATCAGGGACGACGTGAGCAGGCGGCTGTGACTCCTGCGCAACATCCGGTTACGATGACAAAGGAAAATATGGGAGTAGGCAAATCCTGGTCGCGTGCAAACGGGCAGCCAAAGTTGAATGAATATGATCTTCCCGAACCGGCTTATGTGCCATGGTTGGGTAAAACGGTTGAGAATCCGGAGGGTTATGGGATTTATTTTCAGGAACGCTGGGATGAGGCCCTTGCATGTAATCCGGAATTTCTTTATATTAATGACTGGAATGAATGGACTGCCGGAAAGTATCAGCCGGACAACGGCGCTACCGTCCCCTGGCTGGGACGTGACAACCCGTTTTATTTTGTAGATCAGTATAATTCCGAATTTAACCGGTGTATACACCCGATGAAGGGAGGGTATACGGATAACTATTATATGCAAATGGTACAGAATATACGTCGTTATAAGGGTGTGCGGCCGATACCGGAGAATAGAGGTTTTACACCTGTAAAACCGGACGGGATGTTCGATGACTGGGAGGCGGTGGAGATTCTTTATCATGATACGAGAGGTGATGTGACGCATCGTGATGCAAAAGGTTATGGGGGATTGTATTATGTTAACCGGTCGGGACGTAATGATATCATTGCGTCGAAAATAGCAGTGGATAAGGAAAACATCTATTTCTATGTTGAAACGTCCGGAAACATGACTTCATTCGCTGATCCCAACTGGATGCTGTTGTTGATCGATGCGGACTGTGATTCCCGCACCGGATGGTTCGGATATGATTATTTGATAAATAAACAGGTGATAGACCGGAATGTGACCGGGCTTATGCGGTATGATTCGGAAAAAAACGAATGGGTTGCCGACGGCAGACTTCATTATGCGGTCAGGGGAAATAAAATGGAACTGGCTGTTCCGCTGAAAAAAATAGGTTTGAATAATAAGGCGTTTATTTTTGATTTTAAATGGAGTGATAATCCGAAAGATCTCAAAGATCCTGTTTCTTTGTGTACGGATGGAGATACCGCTCCTAACAGGCGGTTCAATTATCGCTGTATATGGCGAAGAAGTAATGAATGAAACCCTACCTGTTACGGGAAGATGAAAAATTAATCGTTTTTTTTTACATAATTCCAGAATCTTTTCAGTTTTGTCGCTCAACTTTGCATCAGTTAAATTTTAAAATGATAAGAAAATGAGAACGACAAAATTTTTGATGATTGCATTTTTTGCATTTACGTTTTTAGGTGCAACGAAGGCTGATAACGACAGACCGATCCGTTTTGAACAGTTACCGGAGAAATCAAAGGAATTTATCCGTAAATATTTCAGTGAAGAGGATATCTCTTATCTTAAATTAGACGATGATTTCTTTTCCAAATCGTATGAAGTATACTTTGTGGACGGGAGTAAAGTGGAATTTGACAAAAGGGGGGAATGGGAACAGGTAGAATGTAAGCGTAAAAAAGTTCCGGACGGAATAATTCCGGATAAAATAGCCCGGTATGTGGAAAAGAATCATTCGGATATGAAAATAACTAAAATAGAACGTGACCGGAGAGATTATGAAATAGAGCTGAATAATAAGCTTGAGATAAAGTTCGATCTGATGTTCAATGTCATAGGATATGACGATTAGTATTCCGCGTTTAATTCAAAATCATAAAATGATCATGAAAAAGTATATATTTTCAATGGCTTTATTAGGTGCGGCGTTTGCTTTTGTTGCATGCGACGACGATGTCCTGATCGGTGAAAACGAACTTCCTTCGGAAGCAAAAGCGTTTATTGCAACGCATTTTCCTTCCGCCCGATTTGTATGGGGTGAAAAAGATCGTGGCGGTTATGAAGTGCGTTTGGATGATGGTTTTGAACTTGATTTTTCTTTAGACGGAACATGGGATAATGTGGACGGCAACCACATGAAAGAAGTTCCCGCTTCCGTCATGGCGCTGGTGCCGGAACGTATTTCCGCGTATATAGCTGAAAACTATCAGGGAGCCGCCGTTACCAAGATTGATAAAGAACATAACCGGAGAGGAAAACATACGGGATATGAAATAACGCTCAATAATTATTACAGTGAATTGATCTTCGGGCCGGAAGGTAATTTTA
>JAIRSF010000107.1 GCA_031255595.1 Tannerella sp. | reverse complement strand
CCGCCTTTGGATTCAAATAATGATTCAAAATCCGTCCAATTGTTTCTGTCAACCGGTTTGATTATTATATTTCCTTGATTTTCCATATATTTCATAATATACCAATTATTCCTTTATGTCAATTATTGCGTTACATTTCAAAAAAACCGCGCATAACGTTCCGGCTTTACTGCTCTTGCCACGAGCCACTACCGTTGAAGTTCCGCCCAAACGGTCGAATGAGATACGCCCCACGCTTACGCCAAACCGCCGGTTTTCGGTGCCGGCTTTTTCTCGTTCTTCCTGCTATTGATTATATAACTGGTTCTTCCTGCAAGTTATTATATAACTTAACGGAAATTTCCCTGTGGTTTTTATCTTTTCATTGTTTGCCATTTCCATATTGCAACACGATGAAGAACGGAACGGTAAGCGATAAATTACGGATGCAGGAACGGAAGCTGAATATCCCTGAACAGGAAATTACCAGCGAAAAGAAAACTATTCGGGAAATCCATACCGGAGATAAGTTTTCAAATAAACAGGAAAACAATATTGAAAATAGACAAACTGTAAATCAAGAAAATAAACAAGTTTCCAATCCGGCCGATTCGGGATGAGCCTCCGTATTTTCCATCCTTCCGTCGGCAGCCGATATTTCACAGGGCGACGAACCGCAGCCCAAGCCCGTGAAAAGGAAAAATAAGAAGCCAAGACCAAGATTAATAGAATTAAAACTTAATGTGCCGACAGTTATTTCCCGTCCAACTTCGGTTATTTCCCGTTGATGGCTTCCC
Organism: Tannerella sp.; assembly: GCA_031255595.1. Lineage (GTDB taxonomy): Bacteria > Bacteroidota > Bacteroidia > Bacteroidales > Tannerellaceae > Tannerella. Next base: position 9,565 of record JAIRSF010000107.1, on the reverse strand, counting down.
AGCCGTTTGGATGACGGAAGCCTTTGGGAATAACTCTCGTCAGTGAAGCGGCGGCAATGCCACTTTGTTGAAAACTAACAAGCCAAACTCATTGTGTGGTCGGATTTATTTGATAAATTTGCATTTTATGCTAATTCAAAATGAAAGCAAAGACAAGGGAAGTTTTACAAAGTTTATTATAGGGAGGAAAGTTAGTACATGGCAAAAAAGAAACCTTTACAAATCCGCAATAGAACCGCCGAATTTTTAACTTTTGCTTATCAGTCGAAAGGCGATGGCGTAGAAGTGCGTGTGCAGGATGGCACCATTTGGTTGTCGCAAAAAAATATAGGATTACTATTCGATACCTCAACTGATAATATCGGTTTGCATCTCAAAAACATCTATGCCGAAGGTGAATTGGATGAAGTTTCAACTACCGAGGATTTCTCGGTAGTTCAACAAGAAGGTAGTCGCGAAGTTTGCAGAACAATAAAACATTATAATCTGGATTTGATTATTGCCGTTGGCTATCGTGTAAATTCCAAGCGAGCAACAGCGTTTCGACAATGGGCAACGGCAGTTTTGCGCGATTTTACATTACGAGGATATATCATAGACCGAAAAAGAATGGAAAACGGCGCTTTTCTTGATGACGATTATTTTGAACGGCTTTTGGAAGAAATCCGGGAAATCCGTCTGTCAGAACGGCGATTTTATCAGAAAATTACCGATATATACGCTACTGCAATGGATTATAATCCGGAATCGTCCACGACTAAAGAGTTTTTTGCAAAGGTTCAAAACAAAATGCACTATGCGGTGCATAAACATACCGCTGCCGAATTAATTTACACGCGAGCCGACCATAATAAAGAAAACATGGGATTAACTTCTTGGGAGAAAAGTCCAAGCGGGAAAATCATAAAAACAGATGTGACGATAGCTAAAAATTATCTCACCGAAACGGAATTGGAATCTCTTGGACGTATCGTCAACGGTTATTTGGATTTTGCCGAAGAATACGCAAAACGACATATTCCTCTCTCCATGTCTGATTGGTCAAAGCATCTGGATTTAATTTTACAGGCAAATGGGAGAGATTTATTGCAGAATGCAGGTAAAATTACCGCTATTCTTGCCAAACAACATGCTGAAAGTGAATTTGAAAAATATCGTCCTATTCAAGACCACCTATTTGAATCAGACTTTGACAAAGAAATGAAACGTATTGAAGGCAAGCGGGATGAGTCAGATGATTAAAAATGCTTCCAACTTTAGGAAAATAGAATAAAAAGACCGATATCTGCAGTGAGTTATTTGAGGAAATACAGCGTAAAACGCAGAAACAGGCATGGTTGCCAAATCGTTACCTCTGTTGCTGAAAATCATTACTTAAAGTCTTTTATTCAACGACTTATCAATCCCTGATAATTTTATAAAATAAATAATACTACGGAAAAAAGGTGTCCGGAATCCGGATATTCTTTTACCGCACAACGCGGATGCGCTTACTTTCAAAGCGCATCCGCGTTTGTTTTCAACACAACCCCGGGAGACAGGGCTAATGCAGTGAATAGTGAATAGTGAATAGTGAATAATCCGGTACGCGGTTTTTAGGATGAAAATAATCATTTATTTTATTGCCTGCTTTTCATTTTTCGCAGAAAATCATAACTTTGCGAAAAGTTTAATCTTAAAAGAAACGATATGGTAAAGAAAGCAATCCTTTTAATGGCGATACCGGCCTTGTTATCATGTGAGCAAAAAAGTCGGCCGAATGTTCAGGATGTGATGAAACCGCTTCCTCCCGGAACCGTTCAATTAGACGGTTATCTGGATCATTTCATTGATCTTTCTATGGAAGGCTGGAACAAAGGGGTTATCCCTTATGCGGAATTTGTGGAATTTTTCCGTAGCGGCCGGCCAAAATTCGCATTAGGAGAGATGTGGGGCAAAGCTGTTCGTTCGGGTTGCATGTTTTATCGTTATACGCACGATCCGGAATTGAAAAAGATGATGGACGAAACGGTGAAAGACCTGCTTTCTACTCAACGCGAAAACGGCAGTATCAGTTGTGTGGAGATTGAAAAGCAGCCGGAACAGAGCGAACTGTGGGAACGCAAGTATGTCATGTTGGGACTTGAAGAATACTATGAATGGGTGAATCCGGATCCGGCCGTACTGGATGCACTTAAAAAACAGGCTGATAACATCATTTCGATCGTCGGACATGCCCCTAAAACCGAAATTACGGACGTTGGGTGGAGCGCTACGAACATAGGCCATGAGCCATGTCATATCGAATCCGGTACGCTGCTCGAACCTTTTATGCGCCTGTACAAATGGACGGGCGAACAACGTTACCTGGATTTTGCCGCTTATATTTTTGAAATGGGGGGAACGAAACATTACAATGTATTTGAGAGGGCGCTTCACAATGTAGAACCGTATAAAATGGCGGGGAACTATCCGAAAGCGTATGAAATGACATCCCTGTTTGAGGGATTGACGGAATATTATCGTGCGACGGGAAATCCCGACATGAAACGGATGATCCTGAATTATTACCATAATATCCGTACCAAAGAGATTACGATCATCGGCAATGGCGGATGTGACCAACCATACCATCCGCGGGTTGCAGGCGAAGCCTGGGGAAATACGGCCGTCGAACAGACGAATCCCGACATCACGCGCATGATGGAAACCTGTACCGGCGTCACCTGGATGAAATTTTGCAGCCAGGTGTTGCGTCTGACCGGCGATCCTTCCGCAGTGGACGAAATAGAGAAATATGTGTATAACGGCTTGATCGGTGCTATGAAACCGACAGGCGACGGTTTCAGTTATGTAAACCTCCTGAACGGCCCGAAAGTAAACGGACAGGGCTGGGGATGGATGTTTGACGATCTGCATGTGACCTGCTGCAATCTGAACGGCCCGATGGGACTGGCTTATATACCGTTTGTTGCAGTAATGAGCACAGCCGAAGGGCCGGTCGTCAACCTGTACAATGCCGGTACGATCGAGATGAAATCTCCCCGCAACAAAGACCTGAAATTGCAGATTGTGTCGGATTATCCGCAGTCCGGGAATGTACGGATAGATGTCCGGCCGGCAAAAAAGGAAAAATTCAACCTGAAACTGCGTATACCCGGATGGAGCGAAAATACGGTAGTAAAAATTAACGGCGAACCGTTCGGAAAAGCTATGCCGGGCGCTTACCTTGATATTTTACGGGAATGGCGGGAAGATGACCGGGTGGAACTTGTTTTGGACATGAAGGGCCGGTTGATCGATGCGCCTGAAGGAAGTAATCCCGTCAGTCCGGATTTCCAGGCGGTTAAATGGGGGCCTGTTGTGCTGGCAAGAGATGAAAATAGGGATCCCGGCTACAATAAACCCGTCCGGATCATTGCCGACGCCGAAGGGCTTGTTAAAATTCAAAAAGTCCGTCCGACACTTCCGGGCACACGCATGGAATTTATTGTACCTGCCGAAGAGGGTGATATCCGTATGTCGGACTACGCTTCGGTTAACGGGTGGAACGGCTCGCATATTTGCACATGGCTTCCCCTAACGCCCGGACACCGGCGCTAACCGAATCAATCCCTGTACTGCCGGACTTCCATATCGCACTGCCTCGTTAAATAAAAGCGGCAAGGGACGATAACTTCATGTTTATTTGGGGTTATCTTTTCTTAACTATAATGTGAAACTTCCTTGCCTGTTCGTGACGTAAACGACACAGGCAAGGAAGTTCCCGGTATTTATGAAACACTAAACTTTACCATCCGGGATTTTGCAGCAATCCGGGGGTACGTTTGAGTTCGTCCGCCATGATTGGGTACAAATAGTGTCTTGGGGCTTCAAATACACGTCCGTCCTGAACTTCAAAACGTTTCATTTTGTATTTTTTACCGTTTACTTCTATTCTTCCATCCGGATCTTCGACCGGCCTCATTCCATGCGACCATCGTTGCGTTCTGGGATAAGGCCAGCTATCTGCACCGGCATACGCCCTTTCACGCGCCGTTTCGGAGGCGTCGTCCGGTTCCAGATATAACCGGCAATGCCATATACGATGATTTTCATAGAACAGTTCGACACGACGTTCACGCTGTATGTATTCATTCATCAGCGCCTTATTTGTTTTTGTTTCCGGCGGAAGGGGAGCCATGAACGAGCGTGCGCGTATGGAGTTCAGCATGTTGTATATCTCATCGTTAGGGCCTGTCGTTTCATTGACCGCCTCGCAATAAATATACATTATTTCGGGAAGCCTCCATATCGCCGGGCCATTTATCACATGACCTCCGTCGCCCCTGTTCCATCCGTCTTTATACCACTTACGCAGGTAATAACCCGTATGTGAAGCATTGTCAAGGTAACTTCCGCTTACGGCGTCGTTTCCTTCCGCCGTATTCAAGACGGCATTACGGTACACAGAGCCATGATAGCGTATATCGCGATAGAAACGGGGATCGCGCCTGACGCTTTCATAGGGATTTTCGTCGTCGTACCCGTCGGATACGGCGCGGTCGGCATAAACGGGATAGCCATATCCGTCGGGGCCGATATACTCGTATTCATCAACTTGCTGCTGAAGAGGACGCTGGCGTGCATGCCCACCCTGCGAAGGCGGTAATACGTCGCCCGACCATCCGGTGTCTTTGTCCCTCGTGACAAGCCAAACCCATTCGCTCTGTATGGCGTCCATATCAAAGAACATATCCCATAAACGCCTGTACACCTTACTATTGTTTGTATTAGCATTATTCAGGTCGCCGAAATTATTTTCGTCATACTTTGTATACAAACTATAACGGGGGCCTCCGTTGTTGTCTTTACAATCTATTACGGCTTTAGCGGCCGCTTTGGCAGCTTCCCATCTTGCGGCGTTATAACTGTATTCACTTTTGTGCAACCGCGTATCGCTCGGGAAATTACCGCCGTTATACATCGGTGTAGCGGCAATCCACCGGGCTATCGCTTTAAGGCCAAGACATGCGCCTTTATCTACACGACCGAAATACTGACCTCCGTTGAATGCGTCGACCCTGTGGTAAGCCGAATCGGCGTCCGCACAAATACGTTCTACTATCTCATGCGCCGACAACTGTGCAAATTCCATGCTTTCACCGGGATTGACCACATAATCCACATACGCAACTTCTCCATAAGAACGCAGTAACAGTAAATGCAGGTATCCTCTGAGGAAGAAGGTTTCGCCAACCCTCCTGCCGATATCGCCGTTGCGTCCCGACTGCGGATTATCGGGCGTATTATACTTTCTCACTCCCTCTAAAATAATATTCGCTTTACGCACCCTGGTATACAAATCCCACCAGTATTGTCCGGTACTGCTACGGTCGGGCATACCTTGCGACGGGCCATAGTTGCCGATATGAAACTGGTGTGGTATTGCCGCCTCGTGGCTACTCGCACTACATTCGTCGGTAACGGCGGCAGTCCCGAAGTGGCCGAAATAGATAAGCGGTTTATTCGCACTTTTTGCGCCCGCATAAAGATCCGTAACCAATCGGTCAACCATTTCATAGCGTGTAAACACTTCCGATTCATTCACTTTGTCGTCCGGCATTTTATCCAAATAATCATCGCACCCGATGAAGAATAAAGATGTACAAATTACAAATCCGGCTAATATATTAAATTTCATATTGTTCATGATTTTTTCGCGTTAAATGATTAATAAGTAATATCTATACCAAAATTGAATATACGTTGTATGGGATACCAGGCTCCATCGCCGTTTCTTGTTTCGGGGTCTACATCGGCATCTTTCAGTTTGTCTATTGTGAAGAGATTCATTCCCTGCACATATATTCTTACGTTTTGTAACCCGGCAATCCGGATGGCGCTTGCAGGCAGCGAATATCCTACTTCAAAATTTTTCAGGCGCAGATAAGATGCGTCATAGAGGAACAGGCTGCTGTTTCCGTTTTTGTTGTTATTATTAGCTCCATAAGTCACGCGAGGATATTTGGCCGTTTCTTTCGTGGCTTCCGTCCAACGGTCGAGGTGCATGGGTTTTACTTTACCGATCTGATCCTGTTCATAACTCGTGAAATCCCATACGGCTGCTCCGTTAAGGAGAACATTCGCATTGGCTGCTCCCTGTAATAACAGACTCATATCAAAACCTTTATACTGTATACCCAAAGGAATACCGAACTGCATTTCCGGCGTCCTCGGATGCCCCATATTCCTGCGGTCGCCTTCGTTGTCGATCTTACCGTCGCCGTTCAGGTCTTTATAGACGACATCTCCCGGATACAGCCGGCCCCATGGCTGGAAACCGTTACCGCCGTTCATTGCGTTCAGGCTGTTGGCCTCCGCTTCGTCGCGCACGAAATGATCGACTACATAAACGAAATATTCATCAATGCGTTTGCCCGTATTTCTCCGGTAATCGTTATCATAATTTATTTCGTTCATGAATTTGATTTTATTACGGGCATACGTGAAATTCGGTTTGATATAATAGCGCAGATCGCGCCCTACCCTTCCGCTCCATCCGACTTCGAAATCGATACCTTTATTATCGACAATACCGGAATTGATAAACGGTGCATCTTTTCCCACTATGTCGGGAAAGCCCAGTTTATCCCCGCCGCTCACATTTGTAATAATGTCGTAACGGTGTTCATTAAAGTAATCGACTGCTATGGTCAGGCGCTCGTTCAGGAACGCCGCATCGATACCGACATTTATCTTACGCGCTTTTTCCCACGTAAGATCCGGATTCGCAAAGTTTCCTTCCCGGGTACCGCTGTTTCCCTGTCCAAATTCGTTCACGCCGAAATTATAACCGTCGCCGTTGACGTAGAACTGCAAATAGGCAAAACGGTCGTCATTCGAATCCGAGATCTTATCGCTACCGACTAATCCGAACGAGCCTCTTATTTTCAGGTTATCCAACCATTCTTTGGCGCCTTCCATAAACGATTCCCGCGAGATAACCCATCCGATCGAACCGGCAGGGAAGAAACCGTAACGTTTACCCGGTGCAAAGTTTTCGGATCCGTTATATCCGACGTTAAATTCCGCCAGGTATTTATTTTCGTACGCATAAGTAGCGCGTCCCGATATACCCTGGTAACGGTAATCCACACGATTGTCGTAGCTCCGCGTTGAACGGTTAAACAAAATCATGGCCGAAACGTCGTGATCCCCAAATTGACGCAAGTAGTCAAGTTTGAGCTGGTAATAGGTTTTGCTTTGGGCGGCGTTGTGCGATAAGGTGTTTCCAATCGTTTCGTCGGTGTTGTACCAGGGGTTACCTAACTTGTACCTGCCGCTGTAAGAAGTATTGTTCATATAATACGAACCGTTGCTTCCTTCTTCCGGCTGGAATGTGGCGTACCGGCCGTAACTGGCATAACCGTCCGCACGCGTATCAAGCCGGCGGTTTATCCAACGTCCTTCTTCGGCATCATACGAAAATATACCTTCTACTTTTAATCCCCGGGTTATGAAATCAAGTTTGTGCCCGATAGCAAAAGAACCGTTAAGGAAGGTCTTTTTCTCGTTCAGGTAACCCGTACGCGACAACTCTCCCAGAATATTATAACGGTGCTGATAGTCGCCGTATAACATCCCGTAAGGATTGTTTATTATAAAACTTTCGTTTTCGGAATTGCCGTTATCTTCAACAATTATAGGCAGAAACGGAGGTTGCGTGTTGCAGATTGCAACAACCCTGCTGGCTGTGGTGCCGGGTGCATTCCGGTCTGTTATACGTGCACCGAGGTCAACCCTGACGTAGAAATCCTTTGTGATGTCCACGTCTACGTTCGCACGAAAATTATACCGTTTGAATACGGCCTGGGTATCGTATTTCGTCATATCGGTATGTTTGTAATTACCGCTTTGCTGGTAATAGTTGGCCATCACGTAGTAGCGTGCGCGGTCGGAACCTCCGCGTACGGACAAACTGTAATCCTGTTGCATTCCGGGTTTGAACGCATAATCGAAATAATTGATGTCATACCCCAAACCGTCGGAGTTGTCGCCTTTAGCCTTGCGGTAATTAGCGATCGCCGCATCGGAAAACAACGTAAGGTTCGAGGGATTTACGCCGGGATTGGAGTTTATGATCGCCTCATTATAAAGCATGGCATAATCGGCTGAGCCTAAATAATTCGGATATTTCACCGGCTCGTTACTTCCGGCCGAAGCTTTGAAGTTCACCGTAGCCCGTTCCTGTGCCTTACCTCTCTTTGTCTGGATGATGATAACACCGTTAGCGCCTCGAACACCGTAAGGGGCGGTAGCGGAAGCGTCTTTAAGGATAGAGAACGTTTCTATTTCCTCCGGAGACAGGTAGCTCATATCACGTTCAACACCGTCAACGATGATAATCGGCGATTTGTCGCCGTAGGTACCCATACCGCGGATACGGACTTCGGAAACGTCGACTCCCGGTTCGCCGCCGCTAAACTGATTCACCATAAGGCCCGGCATACGCCCTGCAAGAGCGTTGTTCAGGTTCGCCGTAGGGCTTTGCTTAAGGTCTTTCGTCGTGATGGTAGCAATAGAACCGGTAATCGTCGCTTTCTTTTGTGTGGTATACCCCACAACAACGACTTCTTCCAACGCTTTGCTGTCTTCTATCAACCGGACGTTTATACGCCGGTTGCCTTTGAGTGCAATCTCCTGAGGCTGAAAACCTACATAAGAAAAAATAAGGATGGCGTCGCCATAAGGCACATCAATAGAAAATTCGCCGTCCACATTCGTAATTGTACCGATTTCAAGACCTTTTACACGCACATTGACCCCCGGTAAAGGATCTCCGAGGTTGTCAATAACATTACCTGTGATTGTGATTTTCTGCTGCATGCTTTCCTGGTTAGCGCTCGCCGAAAAAAAAGCGGCTAAAAAAACACATAAAAAAAATGCTTTTTTCAATCTGCAAATAACTAAACCGGGAAAACATTCACGTCCATAGTTTTTCATGATTTTTACTTTTTCCATAAGTGTACTGTTTTAAAAAAGTTAATAAAATAAATACTGTTATATAAATTCATACAAAAAAAATACCCCCCCCAGTTCTGATACGGATACAAAAAAACCCGCTGTTTTTCTAACGAAAAACAGTCGGGTCTTTTTTACTTATTCGATTTTTATATTTATCCTCTCTCTCTCTCTCTCTCTCTCTCTCTCTCTCTCTCTCTCTCTGCAAATATCGTGCCAAAATTACATTTTTTCCGAATATAACATGCTGAATATGAAGATTTATCAACTCAAAAAAGTCAATCAATCTTAATACCCCATAATTTGCACCTACATTCATAACACAACTTTATTACTTTTTATCCGCAAAAAATACATCCTTAAACAAAAATGGACATTTTGTTTATAAAAATATCCTATCGACAGCAAATATATCATCTTTTTTTTATTAAAACAAAAAAAGTATTACTTTAAATCCGTATCATATTGTTAAGCGTTAAGAAACAGGGCATTATTCTTTCTTATATTTTGCCAACATAATCACCGGATTAGATTCTTCATTCAATTCTGCAGCGATTTCTTTCAGTTTGCCTTTCAACCCGCC
>JAIRSF010000073.1 GCA_031255595.1 Tannerella sp. | reverse complement strand
CGACCACCACCACTTCGTCTAAGCCCAAGGTTGATTCGGAAAGTGTAATGTTTATCTGTGACCGGTTTTCTACGGTCACTTCCTGCGATATGTAGCCGATATAGGAAAATACTACAACAGAGCCTTTGGGAACATTTAAACTGTATTGACCGTCTATATCGGTGCTGGTGCCGGTGGTTGTTCCTTTCACGGATACCGATACCCCGGATAAAGCCAATCTTTCGCTGTCTGTTACTTTTCCCGAGATATTCATTTCCTGTGCAAGCAGGAATCCGCCCGGAAAAAATAGTAATAATAGAATTAGGTAAAAGTGATTTAATTTTCTCATCTTTGTACTGATTTTAAAAATAATTTGTTTTTAAGATTTATCGGTAAGGGAAATAACATTCGTCAAAATACATATTTCCCTTACTTTTTGTTTTCAAAAAACCCGACCTTTTCCAGATCGTTTTTTAATTGAGTGTATTCTTCCCTGCTAAAAGAAGCAATCGGAAGACGACAAGGACCACATGCTATGTTTAATAAATTCATAATTGCTTTTCCTCCACGTACGCCACCTCCGTATTTAATGATTATATTGACAATTTCTATTGACCTCATTTGTAATTTACGGGCTGTATCCATATCCCCTTTATGGAAAGATTCCATGATTCCCTGATAAATGTGAGGTATGTAATTGTAGGTGCTTCCGACGCCCGCTTTTATGCCCAGGGCTAATCCCGCAATCAGTATTTCATCGTACCCGTGAAGGACTTCAAACCGGCTCTTATTCGCATTAAGGCATTGCGCCATCTCCATCAGGTTGTTGTGGGTGAATTTTACACCGGCTAAATTGGGGATTTGTTTTTTCCCTTCTTCCAGAAATTGAGGCACCGACAAGTTCACTCCCGTCATTGAAGGCATGTTGTAGTAATAAAAAGGGAGTTCTTTTGCACTGCCGGCTACCGGAATAAAGAAATCAATCAGGTCTTTTACGCTCTCCGGTTTGAAGAAACTCGGGGCAATGGCGGCAATGGCGTCCGCTCCGTTTTCATACGCATGTCCGGCCAGTTCCATGGCCTGAGGCTGAGAATTGCCGCCCACATGTACAATTACTTTTAATTTACCTTTTGCCCATTTGATCCATTCGGAAGCAATGGATTTTCGTTCTTCTGTTGTTAAGGAGGCTGATTCGCCGGTTGTACCGCAGATGAAGACGCCCGTCACTTCCGAACCGATCATCCGTTCGGCGTATGAACGAATAACCGACAGGTTTACGTTGCCTTTCGTATCCATTGGTGTGAAAGCTGCGGCAATCAGGCCTTTGAGTGGTTGATAATTTTTCATGTTCGTTTTATTTATCCGTTTTGGGTTTAGTGAATAATTTGTATATTGCTTTACGCTTCGCTAAGCGATCTATAATTGTTAATTCGTTGATGTTCTTTTTGTTTCCGGGAGTAATCAGGCTGAAAATGTAGCCGGTTACGAAACAGGAAAGGAATCCGGTCGTAGTGTATAACAGCAGATGTACCGACTGATATTTCATCACGAATAACTGGACGATGATACTGCCGACGACTCCGGCTAATGCACCTGTGGCATTGGCTTTGCGCGTCAACATTCCTAACAGGAACAAGCCGCCCATACTGCCCAGTACAAGCCCTAATATCTTATTAAATTCGTCCCACATCGATTTGATATCCCAGGTAGCCATCATAAAAGCAAATGCGATTCCTGTGATTCCTAAAAATAAAGTTGCCGTTTTGGCTGCTTTTAAGGTGCTTTTTGACGTTATTTTCTGATGAATGTCCGTAACATAGGCTGTTGCTGCAGAGTTCATGCTGCTGCTTAGGGTCGACATGGCAGCGGCAAATATTCCGGAGATAAGTAATCCGACCATTCCGGGAGGGAGTTTTGTATAGATATACCATGGCAGGATCGCATCCCCGTCCGATACGGTCATGCTCAATTCGTGGGGGTTATGCCGGTAATAGATATAGAGAACCGTTCCGACAAAGAAGAAAATAAGCGTAGCCGGTATGGTTAACAAAGCATTCGTCCATACGCTTTTTCCGGCCTGGCTTTCCGTTTCTGTTGTCATATAGCGTTGCACCATCGTCTGATCGGTTCCGTAAGTCGTCAGGTTGGTGAACAGGGTTGCAATCAGTACCGTCCATATCGTAGATTGCTTCAGGTTAAACTCCGGACTGCCCAAGCTGAATTTATTCATTTCCCCGGCTTCCTTTATAATCGTATGAAGTCCTCCCGGGATATCCCATACGGCGATAAAAACAACCAAAAGGGCGCCTCCCAATAGTATGACGACTTGTAAGGCGTCTGTCCAGACAACCGCTTCAATCCCCCCGATCATGGTATATATCAGGCTTAACAGGCCCATTAACCCAATGCATAAAAAGATGTCGAATCCGGTTACGACATTTAATGCGATGGCGGGGAGGAACATGACAATACCCATTCGTCCGATCTGGAACAGGATGAATGCAACGCTGCAGATGATCCGTATCATCGGGTTGAACCGCTGTTCGAGATAATCGTAAGCGGTCGTTACATTGAGCCTGCGATAAAAAGGAATGAACAGGAATATAATGATCGGCACGACGATAAGGATGCCTGCATTGAAAAGCATGTAACTCCAGTCTGTGGCATAGGCTTTTGCCGGTATGGACATGAAAGTGATGGCGCTCAGGCTGGTGCCGAATATACTGAGTCCGACCGCCCACCAGGGTAGTCGTCCGCCTCCTTTAAAATAATCATCTGTGTTCTTTTGTCTTTTTGAGAAAAAATAGCCAATCCAGGCTAAAGAGGCAAAATAGATGATGATGACGATTATATTTACGAAGCCCAATCCTTTTTCAGAGGAGATCATTTCGCCGGTCAGTACATGTGGGGTACGTATGCCGGGTTTGATCTCGCCGCTTGTTATGTAATACGTGTTTCCTTTCCGGATCGCATTGGTGGTTACAGGCACCGGATAGGGGATCGTTTCTTTTTCTATTAAAGTATTTGTGATGGTATGGTATAAACGTAAAGTATTATCAAACCCGGGATGATCGTCCGAACCGGGCAACATTTGTACGGAGCCTCCGAATAATGCGATATGGTTGGCGGCTACGGGCAGTGCGGTGCCTGCCATCACAGGGAAAGATCCGTCTAATTGTTTCCATATATTTAACCTCGGGTTGTAACAGTAACCGTCCGATAATACGTTCATATATCCGTCGCTTTTATAATTGCGACCGCTGAAAAGGTAGATGCAATCATCAAATCCATCACTTTGCGCAGCGCTGACGGCATAACCTCTTGCATCACCCGGCCATGTGGGCAGCTCTGTCCAGCCTTTTGACTTATCGGAGATGTCCAGCATCAGAAAATGTCCGGAGGCTTCCTGCCGGTTCATGCTTTCCTGTCCGCCGGCAATATATATTTTGTTACCGGACAAAACGCCCGTCATATGGGCTAACGGCACAGGTAGCGGAGGCCACTCATTCGATATGCGGATTTTACCTCCCTGCATTTTTATCTCGAAAACGTCGGAGTAACATTGTGAAGAATCACATCCTCCAATACACAGCAGGCCGTCTTTCAACTGAATGGAAACCCCGTAAGCCAGGGCGTGAGGGAGTATGTTTTCCATTATATTCCACTGCCGGGCCTTATCATTTATATGAATGGAATAGATGATATGGTTCCATACCTTTTTCCCTCCTTCCCAAGGTTTCGCCCCCGGAAAATTTGCACCACCGGCAATGATCAGAACCTCGTTGATAAAACCGGAATAGGCGCCGGCCAAACCCGGATTACTTTGCCCGTTTACTGCCGGTAACGTAAGCGTATGATCCCACTTGAACCGGTTGCCGGATGCTTGGGTTGTTGTGACAAGGAACAGGCATCCCAAAATCGTCAGGATTTTGATGGTATTAGACATAAATGCGCTCAGGTTTAAATTTTATCAGGTTCTCTGTTTTTCATGAATATTTTATAGACGGCAAAATGTTGTTCGATGGCCTCACGATATCCGTTCAAGTCCCTTTTCTTGATAAAATTAAGTAAGTCAACATGCGTTACCAGTTTCTTTTTCTTCTTCATTTCTATATTAATAGGCTCCAGCAGGTCTTTGAACTTGTCTTTGACGAAAACCATGACCGGATGTATGATTTCCTGAAATTCGGAAATTGTCTTATTTCCTGTGATCTCATATAACTTCGCATGAAAAGAAAACTCGCTGATAGGAGCGTACTCATTATTTTCAAAAGCAATACCCATCTTCACGATCTCTTCCAGTTCTTCAATATCTTTAGGTGTTATATTACTGAAAATATCACTGCATATCCCAACTTCCAGCGTGATACGGAATCCCAGGATGTCAAAAAGAGAGTCTTCGCTCAGGATACGGGGATCGACGACCCGTTTCATACCCCCTAAAATAGATGGCTCGGTAAGTATCATCCCCCTGCGCGTCCGGGTTTCGATCATCCCCATCATTTTTAAACGGCTCAACGCTTCCCTTAAAACACTCCTGGCGACACCTAATGCGCTCGCTAATTCCATTTCATTCGGGATCGCATCGCCCGCATGAAGATTCTTCTCTTTAAAATAAGTGAGTAATTTATCTTCTACCTGATCGACTAAAGTGACTGTTTGTGTATTGATTTTCAGATTTTTCATGCATTTATCGTATTTGAACGAATAATCGTATTAAGAATATTAATCATATTTGTCCGACAAATATAAAATGATGAAATGTTAAATGCAATAATACGAATGTTTTTTTATAGAAAATTAACCATTCCCAGTAATCGGGGTAACGATTCAGCCAATCTGAAGCAGTTACATGATAAATAGGAGTACCAGATAGTCTTTCAGGAGTTCGCGCAGTTTAGCGAGAGCGTTTTTTATATGATATTTGACGGTATTTACAGATATATTCAGCTTGTCTGCGATTTCGGGATACGACAGTTCTTCCATGCGGCTTAAACGGAACACTTCACGACACTCCTCCGGTAACAGTGCAAGCGCTTTATGATATGTTTTCTTCAAATCATTAAACATGAGTTCATTTAACGGATATTCGGCATCCGGATCACTCAACTGATAGTCATCAAACCGACTGATCAAAACATCATCAAGACTTTGTTCCCTTTTCTCCTTATTAATATGTTTAATGCACATGTTAATAACCGACTTCACAAGATAATTTTTCAACGAGGTATGAATGTTTATGGATGTACGTTGTTCCCATAAATGGAAAATAACGTCATTCACAAAAGACTCCGACAGGTAAATATCGGGTACATATTGATAAGCTGTCTTACACAACATGACATAATATCTGTCATAAAGCAACCGGTAGGTCTTTTCATCACCTTTTTTGAGTTTGTTGATAAAATCTTTTTGCTCATCAATCATGATAAAATGTTTTTAATATTATCTACTAAAAGTTTTCCCTGCAAACAAGGTTAATAAAAAAACAAACGAATAGAAAAAATGCTATTT
>JAIRSF010000064.1 GCA_031255595.1 Tannerella sp. | reverse complement strand
AATATCATCAGGATCTCTTTCCAGGCGATCACATAGATCAGGACAAATAATACGGCGATGACAACGGCCCAGAAGATAAGTTTTCGGATAAAACGTTTTAACAGGTCGGCGTTCCGTTCACCTACAAAGCGTCCGGACAGAGATTCGGCTGCATA
This sequence comes from Tannerella sp., assembly GCA_031255595.1. Lineage (GTDB taxonomy): Bacteria > Bacteroidota > Bacteroidia > Bacteroidales > Tannerellaceae > Tannerella. The sequence continues at coordinate 9,907 of JAIRSF010000064.1, read as the reverse complement.
AGCGAAGCCGTCGGACATATAGGAAAACAAAGTGAATAACTGCATTAATAAAGCGTTTGTTGCAAGTGTCGTGTCGCCGAAGCGGGCGGATGCGGCGGTAAAAAATGTATATACGACTACTACACAGGCGGATCGCAGGAAAATATCTTTGTTGATGTGCAGGAACCGGATGATGGGGGAGAGGCTGAATGACTCTTTTATATCAAAATGACCGATGTATTCATGGTATTTTATGAACCAGAGAATGGAAGTAATGAGTAGGGACGCGTATTGCGCCACTACCGTTCCCCATGCGATGCCCGAAATGCCCATATTCAGGTAGACTGCAAAATATACACTGAATACGGCATTGATGATGACGGCTATGATGGATATCACCATTGGGGTTTTGGCGTCCTGCATGCCTATAAACCATCCTTGCAGGGCAAAAAGTGTGATAGACGCCGGCACCGCCCATATGCGTGCAAACAGGTATTCCGCCGCCAGTATCCGGACATTGTCGCTTCCCTGCATAACGTACAGGGAAAAATGACCGATGGGCTTTTGAAAAACGAGTAACAGGAAAGCAATGACGAGCGCTAACCAGACGGATCTTACTAACGTGTTTGCACATTCTTTCTTTTTGCCTGCTCCGTAGGCCTGTGCGGTTATACCGCTTGTTCCCATGCGAAGGAAGGAGCAATTCCAGTAGATGAAGTTAAAAATAGTCGTACCTATGGACAAAGCAGCGATATTGACGTCGTTTCCCATATGTCCGGCAATCGCCGTATCTACCATTCCCAGCATCGGTATGACGATGTTGGAAATTATATTTGGTACGGAAAGTCGCAGTATCTCTTTATTTATTTCCGTTGCTTTCATCTATTACCGAATGATATATGGATGATGACGGCTGTTTATATAAGTGTCGGTCATTGCTTCGGTTCCTCTTTTACAATAACAGTTCCCAGTCGCTGACATCAATCCATTGCTCAAATTTATATCCGACTTCTTTGAAACAGGATACCTGCCTGAAGCCTAACTTCTCGTGAAAACCGGTACTTTGCGGATTAGGATGTGCAATGCATGCAATGATTGCATGTACGGACATTTTTTTTAGTTCTTCGATCAGCGTCCGCATCAATGAAACACCTATTCCTTTGTTTTGTGCCGAATGATTGATATAGACCGTTGATTCGACCGTATGACGGTAGGCGTCGCGTTTTTTCCAGAGGGAGGCATAGCAGTATCCGGCTACTGTCCCGGATTCTTCATAAACCAGGAAAGGATATGTTTGGGATATCGTCCATATCCTGTCTGACATTTCTTTCACAGAAACCGGTTTTGTTTCAAATGTTATAACCGTATTTTCTACATAATAGTTGTAGATCGCGGCGATATCCTTTGCATCATTTAGTACGGCTTTACGAATCATATAGCGTTGAGGTTACCGGCATTTTCAATCTTAAAACCTATCCTTCTCAAAGATTCGGAAACTTCCCGGTTCACGTTTTCCGGCTTGATCGTAAAATTTTTAAACTCACGCCGGATCCGGTATCCGCCCCGTAGTTCTTCGAAAGCGGCAGGATTTTGCTTGAGCCGGTCACTGTCTTCCCGGATGGGATATGTGTGAGTGATGGCTTCATACAATATCTGTTCATTGCTTTTTCCGTTGCCGTCGACGGAGAATGTGGTCGGCATGGGAGGGTGGGGGATGGATTCCGGATACCAGTTCTTTAACGCGTCTATTCCGAAGAAGCAACAAAATTCCTGTACGCACATTGCCGTCCCGTTGGCTTTGCCGTCGGAAGAATATCCTGCAATATGCGGAGTGCCGATGAATGTTTCGTTTAACAGTTCCGGATCGGGATTCGGCTCGCCTTCCCATACATCGAGGATACAACTCGACAGTTTATTTTTGACGGCCTGTTTCAGGGCTTTGGTGTCTGTTACCGGACCTCGCGAGGTATTGATGAAGACCGCCCCATCTTTCATTTTACCAAAGAATGTATCCGAGGCGAGATGATAGGTCGGATAAACGCCCTCTTTGCTGAGAGGAGTATGGCACGTGACGATATCGCTCCCCGCCAGTAACGTGTCCAGCGGAACGAACAGCTTGTCGCCTTCTTTGTCGGCCCGCGGAGGGTCGTTCAGCAAGACCCCCATGCCGAGCGCCTCGGCCGCTTTTGCCACTTTGCTGCCGACATTACCGACGCCAATGACGCCGACCGTCAAATCGGAAAACTTCAGGTTCTGTTGGTACACCCATGTCGCGATAGCGGCTGTGATGTATTGTTGTACGGATTGGGAGTTACATCCCGGTGCATTGATCCAGCGTATGCCGGCGGCTTCACAATAAGCGGTATCTATGTGATCGAAACCGATGGTGGCCGTTGCAATCAGTCTGACGGTGCTTCCTTTCAGTAATGCCTCGTCGCATTTTGTCCGGGTGCGTGTAAAAATGGCGTCGGCGTTTCTGACATCTTCGGCCGTTGTTTTTGCTCCCGGCAGATAAATAATATCCGCATATGGTTCCAAGACTCCTTTCAGGAACGGTATTTTATCATCTGCAATGATTTTCAGTCGCTTCATAGGTTTCGTTTTTTTAATTTAACCGAATATTTTGTGTAGCATAAGTCGGGTTTGCCGGGAGGGGGGGCTGTTATTTGAAACGTTCCCTATAAGCCCATAGCCCCAGTGCGGGATTTGATATATAATAGATCTCTTCGCCGTCGACCGTATTCCAACCGTCTTTAAGTGATTTCGGATTATATTTCCGCATCATTTCGTTCAGGTCGGCGTAACGGAATCCTACGCTTTCAATTTCTTCACGTGTCAGAAAGCCCGGACAATAGGTGATGCCGAAACGTCCTTCCGATGTGCCATGGATCAGGTGGGCCGCTACGCCGAGGCTGTTCTGAAGGTCTTCATTCTCTCTTACATATTTGAGTACCTGTGGGGTATGGACATATCCGTACTTACGGATCAGCTTGTCGTTAGTCGGGTCTTCTCCGAACTGATGCAGGCCCGGGGCCAGCACGATCAGTTCGCCATCATCCGCAATGGCCATGCGTGTACGGTAAATGCTCTTGTTGCCAAGCCAGGTGCTGCGAAACTCTTCAGGATCGAGGTAGACCACTACTTTATTCATCTCCCGTTCCATCATACGGAAGTTGGTTTCGAGTGACAGTCCGGCCGCTTTTTCGAAACATTCGAAATCGTTTCCGATATAAAGGCCGCGCATCTGCAGTCCGTCTTTTCCTTCGGATATGACCGTCTGGAGATACACGATCGGCAGCTTGTCGGTAAAATTTTCCGATGCATAGTTGAGCACTTTGCGTACAGGGCCGGATGCACGTCCCATGATACGTTCCATCCCATAGGCTGCTCCTATAAAATGGCTCTTGTTGATACATTCGGCGCCACCTACGCCGACAAAAATATTCTTGTTGTAGTTTGCCATACCGATTACTTCGTGCGGCACAACCTGCCCAAGCGAAAGGATCAGATCATATCCGCCTTCCGTCAACAAACGGTTTACCTGTATCGGAACGGGATAGTCGACAGCGCCTTCGGATATTTCCTTTACATATTCTCCGGGTACCGTACCTACAGTGACTACATCTTCGCGCCAGTTGTGTACGCGAAACAGGGAAAGAGGCACTCCGGGAAACATCTTTTCGATTTCCGCATCCGTCATCGGGAAATGGGTGCCTAAAGCGGGTAGAATATCCGTCAATCGCTCCCCATAATATTCATAGGCATACTGTGTCAGTTCGCCTGCACGTGAATGAAAACGTGTAAAATCGGGAGGAATAGCCAACACTTTTTTACGCGGCCCTAACCGGTCAAATGTATCAAAAAGGGCCTTTTTGATCTCATCGCGCCCGAATGTTTTTGCCGGCGCACCTTGTTCGTAGTATAACATCTTTTTTATCGGTTAATGATTAATTGGTGCTTAACGATCCGTAAAAAAATAATTACGGATCGCTAAGCACTAATAACTATTATCTTAACACTCTGGCGTTTCCTCCCCAGATGCTCCATACCTGTTCTTCATCGGCCGGTTCTCCGTAGTCGGTAAGGAACGTAGTAGCAAGTGCACCGGTAGCCCATGCAAACTGAAGCCATTTTTCCGGCTCCCAATCTTTCAGGATACCGTAGAGGAGTCCGCCGACAAAGCCGTCACCGCCTCCGATGCGGTCGAGCACATTGATGGAACGCGGTTCAGCGACGTGCCAGCTGTTTCCTTCGAGCATGATCGCTCCCCACAAGTGGTTATTGGCGTTGACCACTTCGCGAAGGGTGGTTGCATAAACGGAAGCATTGGGGTATGTCTTCTTGATATTGCCGATCATACCTTTGAAACCTTCGATTTTGGCGGCAAGATCTTTACCGCCTGCTTCGGGGCCTTCACAGCGCAGGCACAGTTGGAAATCTTCTTCGTTTCCGATCAGTATATCGGAGATGGAGGCTATTTCGCAGAAGATCTCATGCAGTTCCTGTTCCCGTCCTTTCCAGAAGGAAGCGCGGTGATTCAGGTCGAAAGATATCCTGGTATCGTATTTTTTGGCGGCTCGCGCCAGTTCCAGGCAAAAACGGCCGGTATCTTCAGACAGAGCGCCGATAAGGCCGGAAAGATGCAAGAGCCGAACACCTTCTTCTCCAAAAAGGCGGTCGAGGTCGAAATCCCGTACATTGAGCGTACGTCCTACCTCCCCGCTACGGTCGTTCCATACACGCGGGCCGCGGGAACCAAACCCGCTGTCGGCAATATTAATCTGGTGGCGGTAACCCCAAGGGCCGCCCTGTTCTACCTCTTTGCCTTCGTATTCCATATGACGGCTTCGAAGATTATCTTTAATAAACCGCGCGATAGGGCTTCCTTTTACGAATGTAGTCAACACTTTGACCGGAAGACCTAAATAGGCAGATACGTTGGCTACGTTTGTTTCTGCACTTGTTGCCTGCATAAACAGGTTACTGCTTGTATGAACCGGTTGCCCCTGTGCTACCGGTGTCAGGCGTATCCCCATGCTGGTGGGAACGACTAACGACCATTTATAATTTTCTTTTAGTTTCATTTTTATAATTATTTAAGTGTTAAAAACTGAATTCGATCTTTTAATCGCTCATCGTGCATTTCTTCGGCTTTGCCAAGAGTACTTTCGGGCCGTCAATTGTGCATTTGCGCGAAGTGCATCAGATAGAGAATGCGTCGAAGCCTCCGTCGATCGGAGTTACCGTACCGGTTACAAAAGCAGAGGCGTCGCTGGCCAGCCACTGAACGGTACCGACCAGTTCTTCCGGTCTACCTAAGCGTTTGAATGGTGTATGGGCGACGATTGTCTTACAGCGGTCGCTGGGTGTTCCATCCGGATTGGTCATTAACGCCCGGTTTTGTTCGGTTAGGAAAAATCCAGGAGCGATCGCATTTACGCGTAATCCTTCGCCGAATTTGGTCGCCAGTTCCCCGGCCATATATTGTGTGAAGTTGCTGATAGCCGCTTTGGCGCATCCGTAGCCAACCACGCGTGTCAACGGGCGAAGCGCCGATTCGGAAGAAATGTTGATGATACTTCCTTTTTGCTGTTTTACCATTACCTCGGCAAAGATCATCGTGGGAAGTACCGTACCGAACAGGTTCAAGTCAACCACTTTACGGAACGCATCGATATCAAGCTCAAAGAACGTTTTATCGGGCGGAATCGTGGCGCCGGCCATATTACCCCCGGCTAAATTGATTAATACATCGATCTGTCCGTATGCATCCATGATCTCCTGCCTGTTTTTTATCAATATCTCTTTGTTGAGCACATCGGTTTGTACGAACAGGGCTGTTCCGCCGGAATTTTTGATTTCGTCAACCAATTGATTGCCTCCTTCAACATTCCGATCCAGAATCACAATACGTGCGCCTTCTTCGGACAGGTGTTTAGCCATACTGCTACCTAAAATTCCACATCCTCCGGTCAGAAGGATCACTTTGTCTTTTACACTGAATAAATTTGCCATAATGATTTTGTTTTATATGTAGTTATTATAATACTCGATATTTTCTTCGATGAGGATATCTATCGGCATGTAATTCATTTTTTCGGCTTTCTGGTTTAACACCAGATAAAAAAAGAGCGCTTTTACACTGTTGTATCCCTGTACTTCCGGCCGCTGGGCGATCAGGTGGGATACGATCCCGTTTTTCAGGAATGTGACATTGGATCGGATCGCATCATATCCGATCAGGAAAAAATCTTTTACCTGTTTTTCCTGAAAGTAGGAAGCCACAATATGTACGCGAGAGTTGAAGATGATTCCGGCTTTTATAGCAGACTCCTTTTTCAGGATCGTGTCCAGGATCGATTTGTTTTTTTTCGGTGATTCGGATGAGATGGAAACCGGATAGATGCTGCCGCAAAAGTTTGTTTTCGAAAGATAGTCCCGAAATCCTTTTTCGCGTGCCGATACTTGTGTTGACTCGACCGATCCTTTGCTTGTTATGTTAAATAACAGCAGGTTATCTTCTTTCCCGATGCGTTCGAATAATAGCTTTCCACCGATATATCCCGACCGGTATGAATCCGTTCCGTAATAGGCGATACAATTTGTGTTTTCTATATAGGCGTCTATCAGAACATACGGAATATCCTTTTTGTCAAGCCATTGTGTTAGCTCGAAAGTGCTTTTCTTAAATAAGGTGGCGATGATGACGCCCTGATATTCGCCTTGTTTGATTTCTTCTACGATCGCATCGTAACTTACCTTATCATATTGGTTGAAAGATTTACATTGTATCTCCAGGTGATAATCTGAAAATTCTTTCTCCGCTTTCGCGATCCCTTTGTTAACCTCCGACCAGTATTCTCCGGGAGCGAATGACGGAATAAGCGTCATGATCCTGCATATTTTTTTGGAGGCCAGCGAGCGTGCTATCAGGTTGGGTTGGTAATCAATCTTTTTAAGCGCCTGCCTGACCTTTTTCAGGGATTCTTCGGAAACTCTTCCCCGGTTATGAAGCACGCGATCGACAGTTCCTGCCGATACGCCTGCTATGACTGCAATATCTTTGATGCGATAGTTTTTCATGTATACGTAAATTTCTTAAGTTTGCGCTGCCGTCGTTTTTGTGTACGTACACATCGCAAATATACACATTGTTTTTTTAAAAACAAGGGAGAGTGTAAAAAAATCAGGACGCCGTCGGGGCCGTCAATCTGCGAAATATATCTCCGTACATTAAAATAGTTAGTGGAATTGCCGCAAATATCCCGACAATCAGGGCCAGTAGTCCGATAAGATTTATTAAAAATATCATTAACAGGACGATAAATAACGTCAATGTATGTCCTTTCGTTATCTCCCAGCTTCGTTTGAATGATTCGATGATGCCCGTATTTTCATCGACCATAGAGGCGAAGAAGAATTGGAACCTCAGGGAGAGGTATATCCCCGGGACAATCAACAAGGCTGTTCCGGCTGCTACGACCAGCATGAAGATAATGGAAGCAACCAGATAAGCCGGCAGTTTTCGGGTAACCTGTCCGTAGGATGAAAACTGGGGTTCTTCGCCGTCTAATGTCTGAAAACAGTTTTTCAAGTATCCCATTTGAAACAGGCAAAGCAGTAGCCAACATAATACGGAAACAATTATACCGCTTATCGTCATACTTTCTCCTTTAGCCGGCAAAGCGAATATGTACAGGAGCGAATATACAATGGTGAAACCTATTATTAATCCCACTAAAAGCCAGAACTGGGAGATCAGTCCTTTCCACGCTTTTCCGAAAATATCCGAATAGACAAGTTTTTCTTCCATATTTTAATAGATTCATTTATTTATGATATTGCAAATGTAATGTAAGTTGAGAGTAATACAAAATAAATTAATTAATTTTTTGCTGCCTGAATATCTCCTGTACCCATTTATAGGGGACGTATATAAAAAAACGCCACACAGTGAAGTATGGCGTTTTAATTAAAGTATGTATAGAGAATTATATTTTCTCCGGAAACTATTCGGTTGCTCCTCCGCCTTCCATTTTTTCTTTCAGGGCGGCCAGCTCTTCGATATCACCCAGCGTAGTTTTTTCCATCGTCGGTGTCACTACCGATTCTTTTCTGGAACCTTTTCCTTTTCCTTCGCTTTCTTTCTTCGTAGCTTTTTGCTCATCTTCGAATATACGGCTATGAGAGAGGATGATACGACGGGCTTCTTTGTTGAACTCGATTACCTTGAACTGTAGTTTTTCATCCAGCTTAGCCTGCGAACCGTCTTCTTTCACTAAGTGTTTCGGAGTGGCGAAACCTTCCACGCCATAAGGCAATGAGATAACAGCGCCTTTGTCCATCATTTCGATGATTGTACCGTCATGAACGGATCCTACCGTAAATACGCCTTCGAATACATCCCATGGGTTTTCTTCGAGTTGTTTATGACCCAGGCTCAAACGGCGGTTCTCTTTGTCGATATCAAGCACCTGAACATCTATTTCAGCGCCGATGGATGTAAATTCGCTCGGATGTTTGATTTTCTTCGTCCATGAAAGGTCTGAGATATGAATCAACCCGTCAACACCTTCTTCAATTTCTACAAATACGCCGAAGTTGGTGAAATTGCATACTCTTGCTTTATGTTTGGAACCGATCGGGAAACGTTCTTCGATATTTTCCCATGGATCCGGTTTGAGTTGTTTAATACCTAAAGACATTTTGCGTTCATCGCGGTCTAACGTCAAGATTACGGCTTCCACTTCGTCGCCCACTTTCATAAAGTCCTGTGCGCTGCGCAAATGTTGTGTCCAACTCATTTCCGATACGTGGATCAAACCTTCCACACCCTGGGCAATTTCAACAAATGCACCATAGTCGGCCATCACAACAACCTTACCTTTCACTTTGTCGCCCACCTTAAGATCTGCATCCAATGCATCCCATGGGTGGGGAGTCAGTTGCTTAAGTCCTAATGCGATGCGTTTCTTTTCGTCGTCGAAGTCAAGGATAACGACATTCACTTTCTGGTCAAGCTGAACGATTTCTTCCGGATGCGAAACGCGTCCCCATGAAAGGTCTGTAATATGGATCAATCCGTCTACACCGCCCAGGTCAACAAATACTCCGTAGGAGGTGATATTCTTAACGGTTCCTTCCAATATCTGTCCTTTTTCAAGTTTGGAGATGATTTCTTTTTTCTGTTGTTCAAGCTCGGCCTCAATAAGCGCTTTATGCGACACAACCACATTTTTGAAATCCTGATTGATTTTCACAATCTTAAATTCCATTGTTTTGCCGACGAATACATCATAATCGCGGATCGGCTTCACGTCAATCTGCGAACCCGGCAAAAATGCTTCAATGCCGAATACGTCTACGATCATACCGCCTTTTGTACGGCATTTCACAAAACCTTTGATTATTTCGTCCTTATCAAGCGCCTCGTTTACGCGATCCCATGAACGGGCTGCCCGCGCTTTTTTGTGCGAGAGGATTAGTTGTCCTTGTTTATCTTCCTGATTTTCAATATAAACCTCTACCTGATCACCCTCTTTCAAATCGGGGACATAACGAAATTCAGACATGGGCACGACGCCATCCGATTTGAAACCGATATTCACAACCACTTCGCGTTTGTTCATAGCGGTTACTGTTCCCATAACGACTTCTTTGTCCTTAACTGTGTTCAAAGTCTCGTCGTACGTTTTGGTTAATTCCTCTACGTTTTTGTCTTCTGCAGAAGTTTCACCTTTTTCATAAGAATCCCAGTTGAAATCTTCGTTAGGAACGATGTTTTTTAAATTTTCCATTTTAATTGTTAATACTCTGTTTGTTAATACGTTAGACAATATGTTAGTACACTCTCTCTGAAAAAGTGGTGCAAAGTTATGAAATAATTGATAATACACAAGTTATAAAAGATGTTTTTTTATAGATTTGT
>JAIRSF010000036.1 GCA_031255595.1 Tannerella sp. | reverse complement strand
CATCGACGTAACTTGCCCGTTGATGATAACGGTTACGTTGCTTGCCCCGGCAAGCACAAGCGAACCGCTTTGTTCCCGTACTCCGGGCAATTGCAGCATGGATTCGTAAGCATTGCTTACGGCTTTACCCGAAAGGAGCAAGGGCATATCATACGTTATTTTCCCGTCAACTAATTTTACAACCGGACGTTCGCCTTTCACAACGACTTCACCGAGCCGGTTCTCCTTTTCCGTCAACTCGATAACAAGCTCGTATTCATTGGAATAATATTTTTCATGCGTTTCGTATATCAAGTGTTGAACGATCAAGCGATAAGCAGAAAAATCCGCTTGTATGGAAAAATTTCCGGTCGAATCCGTATAAGCAGCACTCACATAAACGGAATCCGGCGTTTGTAATACAACGGTTGCATACTCCACCGGTTCTTGATTTTTGTCGGTGACCTTACCCTGAATGGTTTGTGCATCGGCTATTGAATAGCCGGACAGCAGCGTTACGATACAGAAAAAAACTTTGCTCATCTTGTTTTTTGTTTAAAATTATGCCCCAAAAGTAAGGTGTGTTTTATGAAAGCTCCCTTACCGGAGGCTTATATAATCTTATTTAGTCTTATCTGTGATTGTGAACCGCTTAAAACGTACGATCTTTAACCACAAATTGAAGATAGACAGCGCCTCGGAAGCCCGCGCAAAATAAACAGGTATATTTTGTACTTCTCTAGGCTTGCACTATCTTTGTGTTTTCTAAAACAACAAACGAATGGAGGCAATCAAGACCATAAAAAGAAAATTCACAATGATTATTGTCGGTCTGTTGTTTCTTTTTCTTATCAACCTGTTCTATCTGGCAGGATTGTACAACACCATTGCTGAGGAAACGGCCAAATCGGTTCTTCAATGCATTGAAGAATCCGATAATGAAGAAATTCTATACAGGTTTAATGTCATTTCCTCTTTATCCGACGAAAGTACGCAAAACATCTCTATTGAGAAATCCGGCAAAAATCTGGAACTCGATATATTCGGACGGCTTATAAAAGAATTAAGGCTTAAAATCCACCAAAGTATTGATTCGCTCATACCGATAAACTTACCGGTGTTAGACAGCCTGATCGTATCCAATTTTAAACACAAAGGCATATCGGCCCAGGTGTATTGCTCGGAAATCATCGACCTGCATACCGGAAACGTAATGGCGTCCTCCCGCACCGTAACCGCACAGATGAAAACCCATTTCCACCTGTACGAATATGATACGGAAAACAGGTATGCCTATAAAATATACACAGCGTCCATGACCGGAGCTGTATTGAAACGGATGTCCGGTATCCTTGCCACTACGTTTTTAACGATTGTTTTGCTCGCTTATGCCTTTGTGTATTTTATAAAAACGGTAGTCAGGCAAAAAACACTGGAAGAAATGAAGCGGGATTTCACAAATAATATGACGCATGAACTGAATACACCCATATCCGTTGCCTATTCGGCAGTCGATACCCTGTTGAATTTCAAACAAGGTGAAAGCAGGGAAAAGAGCAGGCAATATTTGAATATCTGCATTGAACAGCTATCCCATTTGCGTGATTTGGTAGAACATATATTATCCATGAGTATGGACAGGAGTAAAAACCTTGCTATAAATAAGGTACATATCGAATTAAAACCCTTATTTACACAAATTATTGGCCGGCAAAAACTGAAAACAGAGAAACACATAGATACCGACATTCTTCTATTGCCTGAAAATCTGACGGTTTATGCCGACGAAATACATTTCGGCCATATCATCAACAATCTGATTGATAATGCCATTAAATATTCGTTAGCGCATGTGAAAATCGAAATAAAGGCGTATCTCGACGACAAATATTGCATCCTTTCAATCAAAGACAATGGCATTGGAATAAATAGGGAAAATCAAAAACATATATTCGACAGGTTTTATCGTGTACCGCATGGCAATCTGCATAATGTGAAAGGATATGGCTTAGGATTGTTTTATGTGAAAACAATGATAGAACGGCACGATGGGGAAATAACGGTGAAAAGCGCACCGAATAAAGGAACTGAATTTATTATTAAAATACCGGTAAAATGAACGTGAGTAAAAAACCTGTGGTATTGCTTGTGGAGGACGAAAAAGCGCTCTCATCGATCATCGCCGACACCTTGGAAGATGAAGGCTTCTCCGTCCTGAAAGCATTTGACGGTAATGAGGGACTAAGACTGTTTCTGAACCGGCATCCCGACATACTGATAGCCGATGTAATGATGCCCAAATTGGATGGCTTCGAAATGGTTGAAAAAATCCGCAAAGCAGACAAAACCACCCCCATACTGTTTCTTACCGCCCGTTCCTCAATAGAAGATTTGGTTTCCGGCTTTGAACTTGGCGCCAACGACTATCTTCGGAAGCCCTTCAAGATGCAGGAACTCATCGTGCGGATCAAGGCGCTTCTAAACCGGGCAATGGCGACCCAAGAGCCTGAGGTTGTGTTTAACATCGGAAGCTATGTATTCGATGCTGTTTCACAAACCCTTATCCGGGGAGATGAAACTGAAAAATTAAGTCATCTCGAAAATCAGATACTGAAACGTTTATGCTTAAATATCAATAATATTGTTGATATTCAAAGTATATTATTAGACCTTTGGAATGACGACAGTCCATGTAATCTGAACAGCCTGCACGGATACATCCACAAATTGCGGAAACTTCTGATTCACGAAAACAAGGTGAAAATTATCAACGAAAGAGGAAT
>JAIRSF010000286.1 GCA_031255595.1 Tannerella sp. | reverse complement strand
GGCTACCTGTGCATATACCGGGACGGCTGTCGCGAATATATATGCTGTTGCTATAAGCGATTTGAAAAATTTGTTGTGTATCATATCCTAATTTTTGAGTGTTAATTTAATTTGTATTAATCTCATTTGTTTCAGGCGTTAATTACCATGATTTTAAACTGGTCGGGATATTTCCCGTTTATTACATACCTGGATGGTTATCTTTATGTCTTATTTTGCATCCCGTAATTATTTTTCGACAAAGACTAGTGTTGGATCCACTGGATAGCGTCCGAAGTCTTTTCCGTAGATAGCCAGTCCGCCGTTTACGCCGCCGGGTACTTCGAGACGAATCCTGATGTCCTGACCTTCGTTCAATGCCGTAACCGGGATAAGCGTTTTGACTAAATAACCGTAAGAACCGGCTTCATACAGCCGTTTATTGCGCGGCTGCGAGAACCATGACAGCGCGCCGCGATGGTCGGCCGGATCGTCCGGCAACCAGGCGTCGCCGCAGGGGTTTTCGCATCCGTCAAGTTGCTTTCACAAACCCGCCCGGTTAAACAGTCCGAGAAAGCCTTCCCTGTTGGTGAAGACTTTCAATTTGTTGATTCTTACATAAAACATACCATTAACCCATATTGCAGCTATTCAAAGCAATAATATATGTAAATCAGCTAATTTCATTTTTAAAAATTCCGATTTGTGCACTACAAATTTCCGTTTGGTAAAAGGTTGAGATTTGTACTTAAGGCGACGATATATAGCTTCCACCTTTGCGTTTGGATCGCTGCATCGACGACTAATAATGATTTCATCGTAACGATTTTGAGAGACGGTCAATACTGATTTCTGTGTGTTCATGATACGGATAATTTCTCTCCACTGAAAGTTGATGGACATAGCATCTGTTTCGTTATCGTTACCTGTTTCAGTTTTGACTGTTTCCGGATTTATATGAGAATCATTTTCGTTTTTTTTGAGTTGATAACGAACTGTATTGACTACCCAATAAGCCAGCAGTCCAAGGTGCAAATGCGCGATCGTTGTTTTATCTTTTTTGTGGAAAATAGGTCGTAAATCAAGATCGGTTTTCAAGGTGCGAAAACTACATTCTACTTCACGGATAATATTGTATATCAGCCATGTAAGTTCTTCATTCATATAAAGTGAGGTACGCAAAAAATAAGTCCCGCTTTCTCCGTCAGGTTCAACGTGCTGTTTTATTTTCCATGCCATAGACTTTACTTTGCGGATATCCTTTTTTCTTTCGTCTTTCTGTTGGTTACACTCTCCGTCTCAACCACATAGCTGATTTCATTTAACTCATCAGTATTTACAGAACCACACAGAAAACCGACATTGAGCAGAGTGCGCCGGCAAAGGTAAGAAGTCCATGATTAATTGTCAATACCCCTTGTGCACTACAAACGAAATTTTTAAGAAAATAGCGCTTGATTTTCAGGCGGTTGCGATTTTTAATAACTAAAATAGCATGAATTCAACTGAAAATCATTGAAAATAATTGAAAATTGGGTGTTTTTTTTGTTTTTAGACGGCTAACCTGCAATGTGGGTTAACAATAATCGCGACACCTTTTTGCCGGCGTTACAGTCGAAAAAGACAGTATGCCGGCAAAAAAATGTCGCGATTATCTTTGATTGCATTGCCGACCGGTCGAAGAACGCCGTCCGGAGGACAAAGCCCGACCCGGTTTCTCTATGCGCCGGCGGTGATCAGTCCGCCGTCTACCAGAATCCGGTTAACTTTACGTGTTGCATCCGCAGAGGCCTTGAACGCGGCTTTCTCGTCGTCACTGATCGGGAAATTCAGGATCTGTTCGCAACCATTCTTTCCCAATATGACGGGTACGCCGATTACCAGGTCGCTTTCTCCGTATTCGCCTTCCACCAATACGCCGCATGGAACGACACGTTTCTCATCTTTTATAATAGCCTCTGCCATGAATGCTGCGGCAGCGCCCGGAGCATACCATGCCGATGTGCCGAGAAGTCCCGTAAGCGTCGCTCCTCCGACTTTCGTAGCAGCAGCCACTTCGTCCAATTTTTCTTTCGGGAGGATCTGTGTTACGGGAACGCCTTTACAGGTCGCCAGCGAAGTAAGAGGAACCATCGTCGTATCGCCATGTCCGCCGATAACGGTTGCTTCCACATCGTTCGGATTAACCTGAAGCGCCTGGCTCAGATAATACTTGAAACGTGCACTGTCTAACGCACCTCCAAGTCCGATCACCCGGTTACGCGGCAAGCCCGAAATTTTTGCCGTCAGGTAACACATCGGATCCATCGGATTGCTGACAATAATAAGCGTTGCATCCGGCGAATATTTCAACGCGCTTTCAACTACCGACTTTACAATATTCGCATTCACCCCGATCAATTCTTCACGCGTCATTCCCGGTTTGCGGGGTATACCGGAAGTAATGATCACAACATCCGAACCCGCTGTTACCGAATAATCACTCGTTACTCCCGTAACACGTACATGAATATCGGTCAATGTAGCGGTCTGCATGATATCCATCGCTTTTCCTTCCGAATATCCTTCTTTAATATCGATCAGTACAATATCAGATGCCACATTACGTTTGGCAAGTACGTCCGCACAGGTCGCACCTACGTTGCCTGCGCCGATTACAGTTACTTTTGACATAGTTTTTATATTTATTAAATGATTATTAAAACCCGCGCAAAAGTACGACGGTATTTTCAAATAAAGAAGTTTTTCCGTATTTAATTTGCATAACGAAAACAAAAATAGGTGAAGTAAAAAGGTAAATCCGGTCAAATAACGAAAATTTTCTTTAATTGCGCTCCTGTTAAAAAAAAATGTATTACTTTTGTAGCCTGAATAACAAGCGACTATTTTTGAAAACAGGTTATTTGAAAGAGTAAATGCGAATAAAAGTAATAATATCAACTAATTAAATTTTAAAACATGGCAAACTTAGATTTAAGTAAGTATGGAATTAACGGTGTAACCGAAATTGTACACAACCCATCTTTTGATCAGTTATTTGAAGAAGAAACGAAACCGGGCCTGGAAGGTTTTGAAAAAGGCCAACTAACCGAACTCGGTGCAGTAAACGTAATGACGGGAGTTTATACGGGCCGTTCTCCTAAAGACAAATTTTTTGTGATGGACGAAACAAGTAAAGATACCGTATGGTGGACTTCCGACGCTTATAAAAACGACAATAAACCGGTTGACGCCAAATGTTGGGCAACCTTGAAAAATCTGGCGACCCAACAACTTTCCGGAAAAAAACTGTTCGTTGTCGACGCTTTCTGCGGAGCAAACGAAAACTCCCGCCTGAAACTTCGCTTCATCATGGAAGTAGCATGGCAGGCCCACTTTGTGACGAATATGTTCATCCGTCCTACGGCCGAAGAATCGGCAAACTTCGGAGAGCCTGATTTCGTCATCATGAATGCTTCCAAAGCAAAAGTTGAAAACTACAAAGAATTAGGCCTGAACTCCGAAACCGCTGTCGTATTCAACCTGACGGAAAAAATCCAGGTAATCCTGAACACATGGTATGGCGGTGAGATGAAGAAAGGCATGTTCTCTTACATGAATTATCTGCTGCCCTTGCAAGGCATGGCTTCCATGCACTGCTCGGCCAATACGGATATGAACGGCAAAAATACGGCGATCTTCTTCGGTTTGTCGGGTACCGGCAAAACAACGCTTTCCACCGATCCGAAACGCCTGCTGATCGGCGACGACGAACATGGCTGGGATGACGAAGGCGTATTCAACTTCGAAGGCGGTTGCTACGCAAAAGTAATCAACCTGGATAAGGACAGCGAACCGGATATCTACAATGCCATCAAACGCGACGCTTTACTGGAAAACGTTACGGTCGATGCGAACGGAAAAATAGATTTCAATGACAAATCGGTTACCGAAAACACACGTGTTTCCTACCCGATCAATCATATCAACAACATTGTAAAGCCGGTATCCAAAGCCGGTCCTGCGGAAAAAGTTATCTTCCTTTCTGCGGATGCTTTCGGCGTACTGCCTCCCGTATCGATCCTGACCCCGGAACAGACTCAATATTACTTCCTGTCCGGATTCACTGCAAAATTAGCAGGAACGGAACGTGGTATCACCGAACCGACTCCGACCTTCTCGGCCTGTTTCGGCGCCGCATTCCTTTCTCTACATCCTACAAAGTACGGAGAAGAACTGGTTAAGAAAATGCAAAAATCGGGTGCGAAAGCCTATTTAGTCAATACAGGATGGAACGGTTCCGGGAAACGAATCTCTATCAAAGATACACGCGGTATCATCGACGCTATCCTCGACGGATCTATCGACAACGCCCCGACAAAATCAATTCCGTACTTCGACTTTACGGTTCCGACCACATTGCCGGGCGTTGACCCGAATATCCTGGATCCGCGCGACACCTATGCCGACGCCGCTCAATGGAACGAAAAAGCAAAAGATCTTGCCGGACGTTTCATCAAGAACTTCGATAAGTTCACCGGGCACGAAGCAGGTAAAGCCTTGGTTGTAGCAGGACCTAAGCTATAAGTTTAATCTTCAGGCAAAACCGAAGAGGGTGTGTCCTAAAAACCGGCGCACCCTCTTTTTTATACAAAATTTAAATTTTCATCATATTTATTTCTTTATTTGAAAAAATCGTTTTATCTT
>JAIRSF010000241.1 GCA_031255595.1 Tannerella sp. | reverse complement strand
TACCTGCAATCAGGTTCTTTTTGAATACTGCAAATTAAGTAAAAAAACAGCAATCCGTCAGCTAAAAAAATATCTTTATGTTCCGAAACCGCGGTATACGGCCTCTGAACGGGATTTAGGGATCGGCCTCGTGCGGTGAGCCGTTAAGCTTAACGGGGCGAAGCGGACGAAGCCTTGAAAGCGCCGTTTAAGTGAGAGCAATATGCAAGCTTGCTTGAATGTTGCCGAGCGTAGGCGCTTCAACGTAGTTATTTTTTGGTACTTTTTTATCAAGAAAAAAGTACGAACCCCACCTTTTATCAAGAAAAAAGTACGAAACCAAAACATGCCCCGACTCGTGCATATGAGCCGGGGCGAAACATACTAAAACACAAAAGGGGGTGTCTTATTCGTTATTAAATTTCTTGCCGTAATACTTTTTTCAACAGTTCGTGATTGCGCAGGTCGTTGCGCAGTTCGTACTTGCCGCTTTTGTCGACAAGCACGTAGGAGGGGATGCCGTCTATATTGAATTTGTTGCAGATGTAGCGCCATTGTTTCTCGCTTACGCGGTAGTGTTGACCTTTGACGTCGGCAATCATCGTGCGCCATTTCATTTCGGGCGACGATGGGCCTGTGAGGTATACAAATACTAAGTTGTCGCTTTTCAGCTCGGTGTCTTTGAGCGGTTCCATTTGTTTCATTGCCGAACGGCATGGCCCGCACCAGGTAGCCCAGAAGTCGACGAAAACGACTTTCCCTTTATAGTTCCCGACGATGGCGTCGAATAATTGTGCGTCGGGCACCTCCGGTATTTCACAAATCGTGTATCCCGTTTTGTTTTTTATTTCTTCGAGTTGCCGCTGCAGCTTTTTCTCCATGACCGACAGGGCGTTTGCATAAAAGGGTTCTTTTATGGATTCCAGTTTCGCTTTTTCGTTATCGGTGAGGGGTATCAGATCCTCTATTTTTCCGCTTAAGGGGTATGCTTTTTGCAGGTCGTACAGGAAGCCTTCTTTCCCGCCGGTGATCGTTTCCAAATCTCCTTCCCGGCGGAAGAGTATCGGGTATATCTGCGAGAACATCTCCGTATACAGGTACTTTGCGCCGTCGATACGAAACTCTTTGAGTACGGCGTAATGTTTTTCGGTAAATACCGGCTTGTTGTAATTTTCCGGCATCGCCTGATCCCATGGGATATTATTTTTCATACGGAAGGCCCTTTCCAGCCGTCCTTCCCCGGATAAGAGAAAATATAGCGCCGAGAATTTGTTTTCCGTATCGATGAGTTCTTTTTCAAGCGTGGAAAGTTCCGTTGATTGACGGATTGTTTCGGATGCAGTTTTGTATGCGGCGACAAGGTAATCCGTAAGTTCGTCCGCATTCATACCGGCTATCTCGTTATGCGTTTTTTCGCTTAGCAGTTGCAGGCTGTAATTGCCTTTATTGTTGTTCAACGCTTGGTTGATGGCGGCATTACGACCGGTAAAATAGAGATAAGGCGCGGTGGAGGATTCTTCCGTTTTGTGGTAGCGGGCGGAGCGTTGTCCCAATGCCTGCAAATCAACATATATATCCATCGTTTCGCCCGGAGAGGAGACAAAGGCGATGGATCGTCCGACAACATAAATAAAACTCCTCATCGTACCGTACTGTTCAAATTCGACGGAAGCACAGCCTGTCGCCTCGTCGATGGGGACGGACGTTTCGTCCTGACCCTGGGGAAAAAACCGTAGGTTGTACATTGTACAGCTTCCGCTCGTCATCCCTTTCCTGTATCCCAGCAGATGCAGGTTGACGCGTGTTGTGCCGACCTTCAGCTCGGCATCGGGCAGCGGTCCCGGTACGCCTGCCGCGGTGGTGTTGCGAAGCTCCTGCGGCAATCCTTTGGGAGGGACCGGACGCGGCGTTTTTCCCGTTAGGTCGATGCCGTAGATCTTGAAGCAGTCGTCGCAGTCGGATTCGATGAAATCGATTTTTTTCAGCCTGCGGTCAACAGGGGAGAATATGAGTTTGAATGATGCTTCTCCCGATTCCGGCATCCAGAATTCTTTATCCGGTTCAATACCTTCCGCCCCTGTGATCATGTATTGAACGCCATCTCCCTGCAGGTATGTACGGGAGTCGATACGTATCCAGTTACGCGGAGTGAAAAAAGCGTCGATATAAAGGATGGTAGCGGTATCGGTCAGGACGATTTTGTCGATTTCGAGGGTGTTTGTGTTCCTTACTTCAAAGACGGGCCGCTCAACGATGCGCTCGCTTTTCCGGCATGATCCGAGGCATGCTGTTGCTAATAAAATGATAGCAGAAAATAGAATTGCATTGTATTTCATGGGAGATAAAATTTGTTTGCGCAAAGTTCCATAAAAAACTTATGTTTTCCAAACATTTGCACTAAAAAAAATCTTCATTTTTTCGTAGGGTTTTTGCCTGTTTACCGATCTTGGTAATAGAACCGATTATTCATCTTAAAAAATTTTATACAAATGAAAACGAATCACTTTTTATCTATTTGTTTGATGTTCGCGCTGTTTTTGACGGAGAACGGCGTTGTGGCGGTCAATGCACAGGAAAATGCCGGTGATTTTTATGTGATCAACGGCATCGTGAAAGACATGAGATCCAAAAAACCGGTTGAATATGTAAATGTTTCGGCGTCGGGCACAAATATAGGAACCGTCACAAACGAAGACGGAGAGTTTACGCTCAAGCTGGGCAAAGACTTAGACACAAAAGAGCTCCGCCTTTCGTGCATCGGTTATTATAATGCCCGGATCTCAATCACCAAAACCAACCGCGAGGGGGCCACTTTCTTCATCACTCCCGAATCTTATGTGCTGAGCGAAATACAGGTTTTCAGTTGGAAAAACCCGCGTGACTTAGTGAAAGCCGCGTTGGAGAAGATTGAAAGCAATTACACGATGAATCCGAACAGGCTGACCGGGTTCTACCGGGAAACCATTCAAAAGCGGCGCCGGTATATCAACATCTCGGAAGCCGTCATCGATGTTTATAAAGGGCCTTATAATCAATCTTCCGATGCGGATCGCGTAAAGGTATTGAAAGGACGTAAGCTGATAAGTCCCAAGGTTGCCGATACGTTGAGCGTAAAATTGCAGGGAGGCCCCAATATGTCGGTTTATATGGATATGATTAAAAATCCCGATTTGTTGCTGGATCACGAGATCATCCAATATTATACCTATAAGATGGGCGAA
This sequence comes from Tannerella sp., assembly GCA_031255595.1. GTDB lineage: Bacteria > Bacteroidota > Bacteroidia > Bacteroidales > Tannerellaceae > Tannerella. The sequence continues at coordinate 9,733 of JAIRSF010000241.1, read as the reverse complement.
ACCACGTCGATCGACGACCGCCTGCAGTATGTCGTTCACTTCGAACCGCAGATGATACTGCCTTACCCGTTGTACCTGGGAACGTTTTATATCGACCGCGAAACCTTATCGTTCACACGCGCCGAATTTAAAATGGATATGCGTGACAGGCAAAAAGTGACCCAAACGATCCTTATTGAAAAACCCCGCGGCCTCCGTTTCACGCCGGAAGAAGTAAGTTATATCGTCACCTATAAGCTGCAAGGCGGCAAAAGCTACCTGAACTATCTGCGCAACGACATAAAATTCAAATGCGACTGGAAACGCAAGCTGTTTGCAACCAACTACAGCGTATCCGGCGAAACGGTGATCACAGACCGGGATGAACAAAACGTTGCCAGGATACCTGCAAAAGAAGCCTTTTCGATCCGCAAATCGTTGAGCCAGGAAGTCGCATTGTATCAGGATGAAAACTTTTGGGAGTTTTACAATATCATCGAACCGACCGAATCATTGGAAAATGCCGTAAACAGATTGAAGAAACAACATCTGAAATCGCAATAATTTTTGTACCTTTGATCTTTGAATCAAACACGAGGCGGGTTTTATGCTGAACGATTTTGTTGCATTTGGAAAGATCAAAGAAGGAGATATAAAGGCATTTGAACAGGTCTTTCGCCGGTATTATGCTCCTCTTTGCCTCTATTCGTCGGGCATAACCGGACGCAAAGAGGTTGCGGAAGAAGTCGTGCAGGACGTTTTTTACAACATCTGGAAAGAACGCCGAAATATCAGGGTGCTACATTCGATGAAAAGCTACCTCTACGGAGCGGTCAAAAACCTGTCGCTCCGTTATCTGGAAAATCTTTCGTTGCGGGAAAAACACCTGAAAAACCTGTCCGAAGGCGGCGCCGATGCCTTGTCCGGCCCCTCACCACAGGAACAATTGGAATACAAAGAACTGGAGCATATCATCGACCGTACGATAAAAAAACTTCCCGAAAGGCGCATGCAAATCTTTAAGATGCACCGTATGGAGGGAAAAAAATACAAAGAAATTGCCGGACGGCTTTCTATTTCCGTAAAAACAGTAGAAGCGGAAATGACGAAAGCATACAAAACATTGCGGCAGGAAATAGAAAAATATACAGTCAATCATGGTTTTTAAAGAAAAAGAAAAAGAATATAAAGTTACGGATATTGCCTGGGAGCATCTGTACAAAAGGATTGAACAGGACGGGTTGCTTTCGGCACAAAACCTGCCGAAGCGCCCGTTTCGTAAAACGGCGCTCCCGGTATGGGCGGCTGCCGTTGCAGCCCTGGTGGCCGGAGCGGTTCTGGCGTTATACATCCTGCAAAACGGAAATACACGTGAGAGAGATTTACAAGTTATACATAACGAAGCCAACACCCCAACCCTGGCAACGATGCTTCACGACGGATCCGTCGTATATTTGTCGGAACAAACCTCCCTGGAATACCCCGATTCGTTTGACGCCGGCAAGCGGGAGGTCTTCCTTCGGGGAGAAGCTTTTTTCGACGTCAAAAAAAATGCCGGACAACCTTTTTTCGTGAATACGGACTTGGTTACGATCGAGGTGACCGGAACTTCGTTTGACGTAAAAAGCAATACCCCATCTTCTTTCCGGTTGTCCGTACGCAACGGGAAAGTGCGCGTTTCTTTGAAAAAACAGCATCAAACCGTTTCTGCGCAAACCGGCGAAACCGTATCGTTCGATTCCGGCAAACTGCAACTGAGTAAAACGTCTGCGAACGACTTCGACGCATATTTCAGGCGCATCCATTTCAAAGACGAACGTTTGGACAACATCGCCCATATCATCAATATGACGTCCGGCTCCGTCAGGATAAAAGTAGCCCCGGAAGTAGAAGGCCGCCGGATTACGTTTACACTTTCGGGCAACCGCGACATCGAAGCCATATGCCTGGCATTAAACTTGCAATACCGGGAACAGGGCCATACGATTTATATCTCAAATAACGAAAACTGACGACCCATCTTCATGTACCGGACAAACAAAACATCTTTTCGCCGCACAATCGCCTGCCTGTTTTTTTTGTTAATAATTATAAATATACAGGCGGACGGAAATGATGTGTTTGACCGGATCGTGAGAATCACAAACCATAAAGGAACCGTTTATGAATTGCTGAAAGACCTGTCCGCCCAATCCGGTTATTTATTTGTTTACGACAGCCGGATTATCGACAACGACAAGAAAGTGAGAGTTCCCAAAGGCGAATATACCCTTCGTAATGCGATTCACCTTATCACCGGAAACCGGTGCCTCCGGATCGATTTGTTGGGCGAGCATATCCTGCTGCGATTATCATCCGATAAACCGTCCGGCGATGCGCCCGAAGCCAAAGAGGAGCCTGTTCATCATCCGTTTTTCACCATCAAAGGCTCCTTCACCGACCACGAAACCGGAAAACCGGTTCCTTTTGTCGCCGTCGGTATCCTGAATTCAACCGTCGGAACGATCAGTAATCAGGACGGCGACTTTCAATTGACCCTGCCGGATTCCCTGCGGCAACACAAGATGCGCTTCTCGCATATCGGATACGAAAGCATGGATCTGGAGTTGGCATTGCTGAAAGATGAAACGCTCGATTTCGCATTAAAACCGCAACTCGTTCCCTTGCAGGAGATCGTTGTAAAATATACCCATCCCGCGCAATGGCTGAAAGAGATGCTCGATCACCGTCCGGTTAATTATTCCTTCACACCCGTTTACCTGACGTCTTTCTACCGGGAAGGCATCGAACATCGCCGGGAAAACATAGACCTCACCGAATCCGTATTGCAAGTATATAAAACAGGCTATGATAAGGATGCGGCAAGCGATCAAACAAAACTAATAAAAAAACGCCGCTTCGTGAACCGGCAGAAAACAGATACGATCTTTCCGAAAATGAGATCGGGCATCAACTCCTGCCTCGTGCTGGATATCATGAAAGAATTGCCGGAATTTATAGGCCCGCATGGCTCCTCCTCCTATACCTATACCGACCGGGGGGTGGACGTCGTAGATGGCCGCGTAGTAAACATCATCCGTTTCCGTCAAAAGGAACATGTAAAAGAACCGCTGTACAGGGGTGAATTATACATAGAGAAAGAAAGCAAAGCGCTGGTGGAAATACGTTTTGAAATAAACCCGTTATTGGCCGGCAAAGCGACCCATATGTTTGTTGACAAAAAATCGGCCGGACTGAAAATCAACCTGCAACATGCCCGGTACATCGTTTCCTATAAACCGTCGGCAGACGGTGTCTATCATATCAACCACGTGCGCGGTGATATTGAATTTAAAGTGCGCCACAAAAAACGCCTGTTCGCCTCGCCGCTAAACTTCTGGTTTGAAATGGTTACCTGCAAGATCGAAACCGAAAACGCGCTGCCGTTTCCGCGAAACGAACGATTATCTCCCACCCGCATCTTTGCGGAAACCAAACATAGCTACGACAAAAACTTCTGGGAAAATTTCAACATCATCCTGCCCGAAGAAGAACTGAAAGAGGATCTTATCCGTAACCTGAACGAAATTTTAGTTACGGAATGAACCGTTCCTTTCGAGTGTCCTGTCAGCGCCGCCACTCCGTCCCGGCGCATTTTCCGCCCAACGCCGTCAGGTAAGAGTTGAGATCGTGTCCGCACATACAGGCGTTTCTTTTCTTTACTTTCAGGGAAAAGAAGTGCATCGTTTTTGCGTCTATGATTAGCAACCGGTTTATGATTAGGCCGTCCATGCCGGTAAGGTATTTAATAACTTCCGTCGCCTGTATGCTTCCTGCAAGCCCGGCTACCGAACCTAAGATGCCGACCTGTGAAGACGTTGGTAATACGCCGTCTTCCGGCGGCGTGTCGAATATGCACCGGTAACAGGCGGATCCGGGAACATAGGTCATCACTTCGCCGCGCAGGGCCACGACCGCCCCATGCGAATAGGGTTTCTCCATTCTTACGCAGACATCGTTAATCAGCAATTTGGTTGCATAATTATCACAACAGTCCACCACCATATCATATCCTCCCGGCAGGCCTTCTTTTGAGCGGTCGTTGCCCGTCCCGTTACGTTCACCGGACGCCGGTGAGGAGGTGTGCGCTCCGCCGTCCGGACGATCCGGGAATTTACAGAAGGGAGCGTTTCCTTTTATGATCCGTTCCGCGTTCGCCTCCGTAAAGGTTTCCGGATAGACCAGTAGCCCGGTCGCCGGATTCAGGGCGGCAAGTTTCTCACATGCCGAGTCGACTTTCTCCCGTCCGATATCGTCCGAACGATGCAGGATCTGACGTTGCAGATTGCTGACGTTCACCGTATCGTGATCTACGATGCCGATCGTTCCGACGCCCGCCGCCGCCAGGTAGAAAAGTACCGGCGAGCCTAATCCTCCCGCTCCTACGACGAGGACTTTGGCGTTTTTAAGTTTGCTTTGCCCTTCTTCTCCGAATCCTTCGATCAGGATGTTCCGGTCGTACCGATCTTCTGTTGTTTGGTTCCGTATATTTGCCATTGTTTAAAATGAATTTACAAAGTTATGGGTGATGAATGGGTCGATACACCCTTTTTTCCGTTATGACCGTTTCGTGACCGGAGATTATTGCAGGCTCGGATCCCAGTCTTTCCAAACCACATCGTAGCCTTGTTTTTTCACCGCGCGTAAAACCTCGTCCGGGCTACGGTCGTCGTTGACGGCAAATTGTTCCAATTCCTTTTTGTAAACGGCATATCCTCCCGGATCTGTTTTTGAGCCGGCGCTTAGCGAAGTTATACCCAGGGTCGTCATGTGATCCCTGAACTGCCGGTCTTCGCGGGTTGAGAGGGCAAGCTCCAGATCGTGGTCAAAAATGCGGAAGGCGAAGATCAGTTGCGCCAGTTCCTTATCCGACATGAGGACATTCGGACGGAAGGCTTCGCCCCTGTGGGGGCGCATACGCGGAAAGGAGATCGAATATCCGGTCTGCCAGTATGTTTTTTGTAAGTACCGCAGATGGAAAGCCATCATCGTTACATCCGTACGCCAATCTTCCAACCCGATCAGCACTCCGAGGCCTATTTTGTGTACGCCGGCTTTTCCCATCCGGTCGAAAGCGTCGAGTCGCCGGTCAAATTTTGACTTCATCCCTTTCGGATGATATTGTTTATAATTTTGCTTATGATAAGTTTCCTGATAACAATAAACGGCATTTAGCCCCGTATCCGTCAGGCGTTTATATTCCTCCTCTTTCAACGGTTGCACTTCGATGGAGATAGATGAAAAAAAAGGTTTTACCAGACGAATGGCATTTTCAATGTAATCGACGCCTGCGTCGCGCGGATTCTCTCCCGTAACCAGCAGGATATTCCGGAAATCACCGATTTGTTTTACCGCTTCCGCTTCCCGGAGAATCTGCTCGTCGGTCAGTATAATCCGCTTTATATCGTTCCGACGGTTAAATCCGCAATAGACACAATGGTTGATACACGAATTTGTCAGGTAAAGAGGCGCGTAAAACCGGATTGTCCTGCCGAACCGCCGCTGCGTATACCTGCGGCTCAGGACGGCCATCTGCTCCAGATAAGGTGCTGCGGCCGGAGAAATCAACGCCATAAAGTCGTCGACCGTCAGCAAGCAGCTCTTTTTCAAAGCCATCTCGACGTCGGCAGCCGTCTTTTTCAAAATTTCGGATTTCAGGTCATCCCAATCATATCCGTTGATCAAATCTTTAAATAACATAGTCATAAAAGTTGAAAGTAAATTTAAAATTGAAGTTGAAAAGGAAATGCTCCCCCATTTTCCACTATTCACTATTCACTATTCGTTATTCACTATTATCAACTATTCAGGAACGACGTGAGCGGACTGCTTGCTTCGGCAATGTCGAGTGTCCCGGCCAATTGCGCTTCGAAAGCCATACGCCCACATTCTACGGCCAATCTGAACGCATCGCTCATAGCGACCGGATCTCCGGCTACGGCAATAGCTGTGTTGACAAGTACGGCGTCGGCGCCCAGTTCCATTGCTTCGGCCGCATGCGACGGAGCGCCTATGCCCGCATCTACCACTACCGGTATCTTGCTCTGTTCAATAATGATCTCCAGAAAATCACGCGTACGCAAACCCTTGTTTGTCCCGATCGGGGAACCGAGAGGCATGACCGTTGCGGCGCCGGCCTCTTCCAACAATTTACAGAGAACAGGATCCGCCTGAATATACGGCAGCACCACAAACCCGTCTTTTGCCAGCTCCTCCGTTGCCTTCAGGGTTTCTATCGGATCGGGCAATAAATATTTAGGATCCGGATGGATTTCGAGTTTCAGCCAGTTTGTTTCAAAAGCTTCGCGGGACAGTTTGGCGGCAAAGACCGCCTCCTTGGCGTTGCGCACCCCCGATGTGTTCGGCAATAGCCGAATACCCGGCTTACGGATGTGTGCCAGCATATCATCTTCCTTATTTCCCATATCCAATCTTTTCATCGCAACCGTTACCATTTCGGTCTGCGATACGTCGATCGCCCGGCTCATCAATTCGTTTGAACCGAATTTCCCCGTACCGATAAAAAGACGCGAGCCGAACGTCTTGCCGGCTATCACCAAATTTTTCATATCACATCATTTATATATTTGTCGCCGTTTGAAGCGAAGAAAGCCGTTTCATAATTTTCTTTGTCGCCTCGACCGGATTCTCCGCATTTAATATTGCCGAGGAAAGGGCGATTCCGGATATTCCGGTTTGCATAATACCGGATAGATCTTCTATCGTAATCCCTCCGATGGCCAGTATGGGCAGAAGAATCCCGCTGTCCCGGCTTTGTTTCACAAGGCTGCGGTATCCTTCCAATCCCAGGACGGGGCTTAGATCCGTCTTCGTTGCCGTCAGGCGGAGAGGCCCCAGTCCTATGTAGTCTACCTGTTGTTTGTGCAGCGCCAATATATCTTCAAACGTATTGGCCGAACCTCCTATGACAAACTTATCTCCCAACACAGTACGGGCTTCCGATGGAGGCATGTCCGATTTGCCCAGGTGTACCCCCGCGGCATTTACGTTCCGGCATACATCGACATAGTCGTTGATATACAATGCCGCACCGAATTGATCACAAAGTGTCTTTGCACGACGCGCAACCGTTTCCACCTCGCCGGTCGAAGCGCCTTTCATCCGAAGTTGTATCTGCCTGCAACCTCCTTCCAACGCAATCCCGACAGACCGGAGATAATCGTATCTTTCCGTCTGATGCGTAATAAATAACAATCCGTTCATTTTCTATAAATCCTTTTCGTTAAAAAAATATTCCTGTACATACAGGGAATTTCAAATTCTATTTCTCAAATTTTCGGCGGGTATTTGTCTTCAATTCGTTGAAACGTTCCAACAATCCGCCGGTATCCCGGTCTGCCGCCAATCCGGCCCACAATGAACCCAATACGGCTACCCCCCCGAACCCGTACGCGCGAACGGCCGGTATTCCTGCCGCAGTGATTCCCCCCAATGCAATCACACGCTCGTTTATGAGTCCTTTGTTTCGCGCATCGTTTAACTGTTCCGGCGTGAATCTCCGCTTATAGCCGGTCTTGGAGATACTGTCGAAAACAGGGCTTAAAAATACATCATCCATCTCCTCCCGGCAGGATTCTATTTCCTCAAAAGAATGGCAGGAGCGGCTTATCGTCAACCCCTGAGCGCGGAATAAAACCCGGCTGCCGGAAGGATTCCGGCTGTTCAGATGGATACCTTTCACCCGGAATATATGCGCCAGCTCATAGTGATCATGCAGTACAATCCTCGGATGGAAAGCCGCGTCAATCCGTTCAACGAAACGTTTTGTTTCATCAAACGAAGCGTAAGGTTTCCGAATATGCAACCGTTCAAGCCCCTGTTTGAAAAGCAGGCGAATCGCTTCCGGTTCTCCTTCAAAAAACGGCTCCGCCGTAATTACGATAAGCTTCATTACCCGCCTGATGCTGCATGAACCATCAGTAGTTCCATGTCGTCTTTCAAAAAGATTTCGTCCCATCGAATTTTCGGGACGACCTCATAATCGATTGCAATAGCAATCCCTTGAAGCTGTATGTTCAAATTTTCGATGAACGTGCGCAAAGTCGTGCCCTCCGCCACATCATAAAATTTATCGTTCAACTTTACTTTCATAACTTATCGGTTTACCGTTAATAATGCAAATCATCCACATCCGACCGGCAGCGTGCGGGCTATTCCCAGAAATTAAAAAAATGGTGCACAGGGCCATGTCCTTTCCCAATCTCATATTCCGCACCGGCGACAATAGCCGATTCCATATACGCTTTCGCGCGGCGCAGGGCGTCGTTGAGCGGCAGGTCGTGGGCCAGAAAAGCGGCAACGGCCGACGAGAACGTACACCCCGTACCATGTGTATTCTTTGTATGTATGCGCTCGGAGGTCAGCTCGACGACCTCATCCGTTTCGGCATTGTAGAACACGTCCGTCAGCGTTTCTTCCTTCAGGTGTCCGGCTTTCAGTAAGACCGATACCTGCCGGTTTGCCGACAATTCGCGTATAACTAAGGGAAGGTCGCGTTGTCCGCCGATCCTGCGCCCAAGCAGTACTTCCGCCTCCGGAATATTGGGCGTGATCACACGTGCAAACGGAATCAGCTCGTTTTTCAACGTTTCAATCGCTTCATCCTGCAACAGTTTATCGCCGGAGGTCGCCACCATAACGGGATCCAATACAATATTTCTTATCTCATATTTTGATAAGGTTTCTTTGACGGCCCGTATCAGTTCGGAGGAATGGAGCATTCCGATCTTCACAGCGTCGGTTCCGATATCGTCCAATACCGACCGGATCTGTCCTGCGACGAAATCTACCGGAACGGGATGCACGCCTGTTACGCCGACTGTATTCTCGTCGACCACCGCCACGATCGCCGATGTGCCGAAACAACCGCATGCCGAGAATGTTTTCAGGTCGGCCTGAACGCCCGCTCCTCCGCTCGGATCGCTGCCGGCAACAGTTAATACCCTTCTATAATGTTTCATGATGTCCGGACGGTTAGATCTTCCACTGCTCCAGGTTGTAGGCGCTATCCCAGAACATCCATTCCATTTTTGAACAGGTAATGAACGCTTCCGTCATTAAATCCCGTTGTTCTTCCGTACAGTTCTCCGCCAACTCATCACAAATGGCGGTCGCATTCCTGACCGATTCGGTAAAATCATCTCCCCCGTATGCATCAATCCACGCCTGATAGGGGTTGTCGCCTTTTACCTGATGCGCCAGGATATAGTCCCCGACCTCCTTATAGATGCGGAAACAGGGCAGCACAGCGGCAGCCATGACTTCGACGGGCGCATTTAATTGGCTGAGCAAAAATGAAGTATACAGCAGGCACGAGGGAGATGCCGTTTGCTTCCGATCTGCCTGAAGTTCCGTAAAAAGCATTTTATGCAACTCATTTTCTACCTGAATGCTTTCACCGGCAAAGCCGATAAAAGCTTCTATATGCTCCGGTTTGGTCAGTCTGGTTGCAATTGCCGTCAGCGTCTTTCCGTAGTCGGACAAATAAAGCGAATCCTGTTGAATATAAAAAACAAACTTCTCCTTGTCCAACGTTCCCGTTATCAATTCCCGGATAAACGGCAGTTCCAATGTCTTTCTGTAAATGGGTTCAATAGAATCCCATGCTTTTTCACTCCATTTCATACTCTTCAACTGTTTAAAATTAATAATAACAAAACCAAATGCGTCGCACACCTTTGTATAACCCCGTCCG
>JAIRSF010000014.1 GCA_031255595.1 Tannerella sp. | reverse complement strand
AAAATATCAAACTTCATGAAAGAACCGGAAATGAAATGTCACAAAAAAATAATATCTTTGGCGGAAAATGACCTTTTTATGAATAGACAAATTTTATTTTTTCTTGTATTATCGGCGTTCGTTTCTTGCAGCGGCCATAAGAACAAAGATGCGGCCATGAGCGGCAATCCCTTGTTCGAAGGTTGGTATGCCGATCCCGAAGGTATTATCTATGACGATACATACTGGATTTTCCCGACCTGGAGCGACGTATACGAAAAACAAACTTTTTTCGATTGTTTCTCGTCCAAAGACTTAGTCACATGGACTAAACACAGCCATATTTTGGATACGACGGAAGTCAAATGGGCCAAACGGGCCATGTGGGCGCCGTCCGTCATCCGCAAGAACGATGTATATTACCTCTTCTTCGGTGCAAACGATGTGCATGAAGGAGAGGTTGGAGGGATCGGCGTGGCTGCCGCCGACAAGCCGGAAGGCCCCTACAAAGATCTGCTCGGCAAACCGCTTATCAATGAAATCGTAAACGGCGCACAGCCTATCGACCAGTTTGTTTTCCGCGACGACGACGGAACGCATTACCTGTATTACGGGGGCTGGGGACATTGCAATATGGCCAGGTTAAGCGAAGACTTCACCTCTCTCGTGCCGTTCGATGACGGGGAGGTTTACAAAGAAATAACTCCCGAAAATTATGTGGAAGGCCCTTTTATGTTCAAGAAAAACGGCAAGTATTATTTCATGTGGAGCGAAGGCGGCTGGGGCGGCCCGGATTATTCCGTCGCTTACGCGATCGCCGATTCTCCGTCAGGGCCGTTCAAACGTATCGCCCAAATCTTACGGCAGGATGATAGCGTGGCGACAAGCGCCGGACATCATTCGGTTATCCATCCGCCCGGAACGGACGATTATTTTATCGTTTACCACCGCCGTCCGCTTGATGATAATGCCCGCGATCACCGCGTGACATGTATAGACCGTATGACTTTCGACGAAAACGGTTTCATAAATCTTGTGAAAATAACGTTCGAAGGAGTAAAACAAACGTTTATTATAGATAAAAAAATTGCCGAATGACGATTTTTGCCGTATTTTTGTAAAAAATCTATTGTTATGATTCATAAAGAGCTTATCAATCCGAGGAGCATTGTCGTCGTGGGAGGATCCAACAAAACATCCAAGCCCGGAGGCAACTGCGTAAGAAACCTCATCAACGGGGGATATAAAGGCAAACTGTATGTCGTCAATGCAAAAGAAACGGAGGTTCAGGGACTAAAATCCTATCCGAACGTATCGGATATACCCGATACGGATCTTGCGATCATATCCGTCCCAGCGACGGCGTGCCTTGAAACGGTCACGATCCTGGCGAAAGAAAAAGGCGTTAAAGCCTTCATTATGTATACCGCCGGATTCGGTGAAGAAACAAAAGAAGGAGGCGAACTCGAACGGCAGATCGTCGACGTCATCAATGAAGCGGAAGCCAGTTTGATCGGGCCGAACTGTATCGGTATCCTGAACCGGTATCACCACAGTTTATTTACCCTCCCCATCCCTCAAATGGATCCGTTCGGAGTCGATATGATATCCAGTTCGGGAGGAACGGCTATCTTCATTATGGAGTCGGCCATCAAAATGGGGTTACGTTTCAATTCGGTATGGTCTATCGGCAACGGAGCGCAGATCACCGTCGAGGATGTACTCGAATACATGGATCTCCATTTTGACGCCGAAAAAGATTCGAAGATCAAACTCCTTTACATCGAAAGTATCAAAGACCCGGACAAACTGCTGGAACACACCAGCTCGCTGATCCATAAAGGATGTAAAATAGCGGCGATCAAGTCCGGCACCTCCGAATCCGGTATACGCGCCGCATCGTCGCACACCGGGGCGATGGCAAACCCGGATCTGGCGGTAGAAGCCCTTTTCCGTAAAGCGGGCATCGTGCGCTGCTACAGCCGCGAAGAGCTGGCTACCGTAGGAGCGACCTTCACCCTGAAAGAGCTGAAAGGCAAAAATATTGCCATCGTGACGCATGCCGGCGGGCCGGCTGTGATCCTTACGGACGCCCTCGCGAAAGGAGGAATGGAAATACCCAAACTGTCGGATCATCCCCTGTCGCAGGAACTGAAAAGCAAACTCCTTCCCGGCTCATCGGTCAACAACCCGATTGATATCCTGGGAACGGGCGAACCGACCCATCTCGCTACCGCTATCGATTATTGCGAAAAGAAGTTTCAGGAAATAGACGGTATCGCCGTCATATTCGGCAGTCCGGGGTTAACACGCGTATACGAAGCGTATGATGTGCTGGATAAAAAAATGCGTACATGCAGCAAACCGATATTCCCCGTTTTGCCATCCGTAAATACGGCATTGGACGAAACGGACTTTTTTGTAAAAAAAGGACGCGTCAACTTCAGCGATGAGGTAGGGCTGGCCAATGCGCTCACTAAGATCCTGAAAACCCCGCGCCCGTTAGCCAATAACCTGGAGCTGAAAGGCGTAGATATCCCGCTGATAAGGCGTATCATAGACAACATACCCGAATCCGGCTACATAGCGCCGATGTATGTGCAGATGCTGTTTAAAGCAGCCGGTATCCCGGTAGCCGAAGAACTGGTTTCGGATCAATGGGACGAAATCCGCAACTTTGCAGAGAAAGCCGGCTATCCCGTCGTAGCCAAAGTAGTTGGGCCGGTACACAAATCGGACGTCGGCGGAGTGGTACTGAATATCCGCTCGCAGGAGCATCTCGAAATCGAATTTAAACGGCTAATGAAAATACCGGAAGCCCATTCCGTCATGATTCAGCCCATGCTGAAAGGAATGGAATTGTTTGCCGGAGCGAAATATGAAGAAAAATTCGGGCATATTGTGCTCTGCGGCCTGGGTGGAATCTTTGTGGAGTTATTCAGGGATATCGCATCCGGTCTGGCGCCGCTCGCAACGGAAGAAGCGCTTTCTATGATCCGTTCGCTGAGGAGCTATAAAGTGTTCGAAGGCGCCCGCGGACAAAAAGGGATTGATGAGTTCCGGTTTGCGAAAATCATCGTCCACCTGTCCGCCCTGCTGCGATTCGCAACCGAGATCAAAGAATTAGACATCAATCCCCTGCTCGCCACCGAAAAAAGTATCATCGCGGTCGACGCACGCATCCGAATCGAAAAAAGCAGTTAAGCCGGACGCATGACTGGAGGAATGAAGCGTTTGGCCAAAGATACGGCCATATACGGGTTAAGCAGTATCATCGGCAGGTTCCTGAACTGGATGCTGGTATCCCTGTATACCTATACCCTCGGAAGTACCGGCGAATACGGCATCGTGACCAACCTTTACGGATATACGGCGCTGTTTATGGTATTACTGACCTATGGCATGGAAACCGGCTTCTTCCGTTTTATAAACAAGAAAGAAGAACGGGAACCGGTACGGGTTTACGCATCTACATTGTACAGTGTCGCTTTCACATCGTTCCTTTTTATCCTCCTCCTATTGCTTTTTCTGAACCCGATAAGCAGCGTTCTCCGCTACGAAGCGAATCCGGAGTATGTAGGGATGATGGGTTGTATCGTAGCGGTAGACGCTTTTTGCAGCATCCCGTTTGCTTACCTGCGTTATAAAAACAGGCCGATCCGTTTCGCGAGCCTGAAAATACTCAGCATATTCTTCAACATCTTCCTGAACCTGTTTTTCCTGATTCTTTGCCCCCTGATACATACAAACCATCCCGAATGGATCGACTGGTTTTACAAACCGGATTACGGCGCAGGGTATATCTTTATTTCCAACGCATTTACCACCGCACTAACCCTTTTGCTGTTGATACCGGATATGCTCCCCGGGCTGCGGGCCTCGTTCGACAGGCGACGACTCCAAAAAATGCTCCGATACTCTTTTCCGATACTCATTCTGGGTATCGCAGGGATATTGAATCAAACGGCCCATGCCATATTATTCCCCTTCTTATTCGACGACAAGGAATATGCCGATTCGCAACTCGGCATCTATGGCGCCTGTTCCAGGATCGCCATCGTAATGATCATGTTCATCCAGGCATTCCGGTATGCCTATGAGCCGTTTGTCTTTTCCAAAGACAAAGACAAAAATAACAAAAAGGAATATGTCGAAGCGATGAAATACTTCATCATATGCTCGTTTATTATCTTTATAGGCGTAATGTTCTACCTGGATCTGCTGAAATTTATTATCGAAGAGAGCTATTATTCCGGGCTGGTTGCCGTACCGATCATTATGCTCGGCGAACTTTTTTTCGGTATATACTACAACTTATCCGTATGGTACAAACTGACGGATCGCACCAAGTGGGGCGCCTACTTTTCCATTACAGGATGTGTGCTTACGGTCGGCATCATCACCGGTTTTGTGCCGCATTACGGATTCATCGCCTGTGCATGGGCCTCGCTGGCAAGTAACCTGCTGATGATGCTTCTGTCTTATTTCATCGGACAGAAAAAGTTCCCGGTGCCATACGACCTGCGTTCGGCTTTTACATACGGCCTCATTGCCGCCGTATGTTATACGGCCGGCATGTTGCCGGCAATAGATTCCATGACCCTGAGGCTGGCTTACCGTACCGTTATTTTTTTAATTTTTATCGGAATCGTCATCAAAAAAGACCTGCCGCTGGCGGAAATTCCCTACTTGGGCCGGTATTTTAAAAAATGAGTTGGGTATCATACATACATTCCCGATTATTTTTTATATTTTTGTCAGCCGATTCAAAATCCCACAAAAGATATAAAACGAAATATTAATATTAAAACAATTATGAATTTGAAAAAAAGATTAGTGATAGGCCTGTTGCTTTTTCTGAGTATAAATAGTATGCATGCCGACGAAGGTATGTGGATTGTTAATGAACTTAACCGGCAAAATATAACCCGGATGAAAGAGTTGGGTTTCATACCCGATTATGAATACCTTTACAACAAAGATGCGGCCTGCATGGCAAATGCGGTTGTTATTTTCGGCGGCGGTTGTACGGGCATTACCGTTTCCGAAACCGGACTTATTTTTACGAACCATCATTGCGGATACGGTTCTATCCAGAAATTGAGCAGTGTGGAAAACGATTACCTGAAAAACGGTTTTATATCTCAAAGTTCTGAGGAAGAACTTCCCGTCGAAGGATTGAGTGTGCGCTACCTGAAAGAAACAATCGACGTGACCGACAGCATTGTTCCGCAGATAGCCCATATCGAAGACGAATATAAACGTATTACGGCAGCCGATTCTATCGGGGATATTTTATGCGATGCGATCGGGAAAGACCGGTTCACCGAAGCCGAGGTTGTTCCTTTTTACAGTATGAACCGATACTACCTGGTGGTATATCATGTTTATCGCGATGTGCGCTTGGTTTTTACGCCGCCCTCCTCGCTGGGAAAATTCGGAGGCGATACGGACAACTGGATGTGGCCGCGCCATACCTGCGATTTTTCCGTTTTCCGCGTATACGCGAACATGGATAATATGCCGGCGGAGTATGATGAAAACAACCGCCCGTACAGTCCCCGGTTTGTCGCGGAAGTTTCCTTGCAGGGTTATCAGGACAAAGATTTTACAATGACGGCCGGTTTCCCCGGCAGTACCGACCGCTATTTATCCTCCTGGGGAGTGCAACAACGGATAGAAAGCAGCAATAAACCCCGCATAGAAGTGCGCGGGATAAAACAGGAGATATGGCAGAAAGCCATGCAGTCGGACGATGCCGTACGCATCAAGTATGCCTCCAAATATGCGGGAAGTTCGAATTATTGGAAAAACTCTATTGGGATGAACCGCGTACTCGACAACCTGGATGTGATCGAACGTAAACGGCAGGAGGAGGAAGCTTTTGATAAATGGGTGCAGTCTTCCGGCAAAAAGGATTTGTACGGAAATGTGCTGAACACACTCCGGGATGGATATGAATCGACCGATGAAAAACGAAAATATCTTACCTACCTCAGCGAAGCTTTTGCCAATGGCGCCGAAATTATACGGTTGACAAGAATTTTCGGCCAGATCGATAACAAGAACCTTTCTACGGTCGAAATAGAAGAAATCATGAACGACCGCATCCGCCCTTTCTTCAAAGACTACGAACCGGAATTAGACAAAAAGGTGCTGGCCGCTATGATGAAAATAGTCAAAGAGCGTGTGCCGGCAATGTATCTGCCCGATATTTATCCGGAAATAGATAAAAAATACAAGGGCGATTATGAACGTTACGCCCATGATTTGTTTGCAAAAACGGCGATTCTGTCCGAAGAAAAGATGATAGAACTGCTGAAAGACCAGAAGAAATATGATAAATACGCCAAGAAGGATCCCGCCGCACAATTGTCCTTATCGGTCATCATGACGATCATGGATATCGCACAATTGATCAGTGATGCGGAATATGAAATCATAAAAGGAAAACGCCTTTATTTTGCCGGCCTCCGGGAGATGTATCCGGACAGCGTGTTTTACTCGGATGCAAATTTCACCATGCGGGTGAGCTACGGTTCGGTAGGCGGATACCATCCTTTTGATGCGGCATGGTATGACTATTACACAACCGAAAAAGGGCTGATGGAAAAAGAAGATTCTTCCAGCTATGATTTCCGGCTTCAACCGGAAATCGTTGAACTCGCACAAAAACGCGATTTCGGAAAATATGCCAACGAAAACGGAACGCTACAACTGTGTTTCCTGTCGAACAACGACATCACCGGCGGTAATTCGGGCAGCCCCGTATTTGATAAAAACGGACGGCTCATAGGACTCGCTTTCGACGGCAACTGGGAAGCTATGAGCGGCGATATCGCTTTTGAACCGGAACTGCAACGCACAATAAGCGTAGACATACGCTACGTATTGTGGGTCATCGAAAAATGGGGCAATTGTCCGAGACTCATCAACGAACTGAAGTTAAATTGAATATCCCCCGTTGTAAGTTATGTTTTTTTCACTGATCGTCCCCATTTATAATCGCCCGGAAGAAGCGCATGAGTTGCTGGAAAGTTTATCCGCACAGACTTATACCGGTTTTGAACTGGTATTGGTGGAAGACGGGTCAACGAGGCCATGCCGCGATGAAGTGGAGAAATTTTGCACAAAAATTGAGATCCGTTATATCGTCAAAGAAAATTCCGGCCGGAGCGACACACGCAACGTAGGTATGAAAAACGCCCGGGGCGATTATTTCATTATCTTTGATTCCGATTGTATCATCCCGCCCCACTATCTTGAAACGGTAAACAGGATGCTTCAGGACGATTATGCCGATTGCTTCGGAGGGCCGGACAGGGAACATCCGTCTTTCACAACTATGCAGAAAGCGATCAACTACACAATGACGTCGTTTTGGACAACAGGAGGCATACGCGGCGGCAAGGTGAACATGGAGAAATTCAAACCGAGATCATTCAATATGGGGTTATCGCGGGCGGTATATGAAAAAGTAGGCGGTTTCAATGATATGTACGGAGAAGATATAGACCTGAGCATACGTATCAACAAAGCAGGATTTACAACCAAATTATATCACGACGCTTTCGTGTATCATAAACGGCGTGTCGACCTGAAACGGTTTTACAAACAGGTTCATATTTTCGGACAGGCGCGTATCAACCTGTATAAACTGCACCCGGAATCTCTGAAACCGGTGCACATCTTACCGGCGCTTTTTGTAGCCGGAAGCATTGCGATCATCCTTGCATCAATCTTCGTTTCACTGTGGTTTCTCCTGTTTCCGGCTGTTTATATCCTGCTCCTGTTTTCCGACTCGTTGCTAAAAACCAAAAGCCTGTCTATTGCAGGACTGTCGTTGATCACCTCCTGTATACAAATCTTCGGCTACGGCCTCGGATTCATACAATCTTTTGTCCTGAAAATCATATTCCGTAAAGGGCCGGAAGATTTGGAAACGCTTAAAAAAAAGTATAAATGATGCACGTATTTCACTCAATCAAAAAAAATGTATTTTTTTTTGGTATAATACATTTTTACGAGTACTTTTGTACTCAATTTCATTTTGTAATAAACACACCATAATTATGAATAGTACAAGTCAATATTTATCAGGGCACGGCATACGCCCCTCCGTTCAGCGTCTTGCCATCATGCATTATTTGTGGAATAACAGGACGCATCCTACCGCAGATGAAATATTCGAAGCACTACGAAAGCAGATCCCTACTCTATCGAAAACAACCGTCTACAATACATTAAAACTATTTGTAGACCAGGGAGCAGCTATGTATATCGGCATTGATGAAAAAAACGCCCGTTTCGACGGATTCGTAGAACCGCATGCTCACTTCCGCTGTAAAAAATGCGGAAAAATCATCGATCTGGACATCAACATCGAGCGATTCTTACCGAACAACTTTAATGGAATGATCGAAGAATCCTATTTTTATTTGAAAGGACTATGCGCCGATTGTAAAAATACAATATAATGGTGCTTCAATCCGTCATTCGAATAATAAGACAGGAGGCTG
>JAIRSF010000181.1 GCA_031255595.1 Tannerella sp. | reverse complement strand
AACCTGCCGGCCGATCGCGAACTGTTTCTGAACCGGGCGGCGTTCTACCGCAACGTGTTCCGTACGGATAAAGGTTTTATGTGGCCTAAAGACAAGGACGGCAACTGGATTGAGCCGTTTGACCCGCGTTTTGCCGGACGCGAATATTTTACCGAAAACAACGCCTACACGTTCAACTGGGATGTCAAACACGACCTGAACGGACTGTTCCGTCTGATGGGCGGGCGCGAACAGGCCGAAGCCTGCCTCGACCAACTGTTCCGCGAACCCCTCGGCAAATCGAAATGGGATTTCTGGACGACGCAGCCCGACGCTACGGGAATGGTCGGGCAGTTTGCGATGGGCAACGAGCCGAGTTTCCATATTCCCTATCTTTACAACTATCTGGGCAGTCCCTGGAAGACGCAGAAACGCATCCGGATGCTGCTCGACGCCTTCTTTACCGACAATTTGTTCGGTATTCCGGGCGATGAGGACGGCGGCGGAATGTCTGCTTTTGTCGTATTTTCCATGATGGGCTTTTTCTCCGTCACACCCGGTATTCCGGTATATGCTGTGGGAAGCCCTGTTTTTGACAAAATTACGATTCGGCTTCCCGTCGGAAAGACATTTACCGTCATTGCAAAAAATAATTCGGCCGCGAACAAATATATCCAATCGGCCATGCTAAACGGTCGTCCGCTGGATAAACCCTGGTTTACGCACAGTGACATTACCGGCGGCGGCGTCCTCGAATTGGTAATGGGCGACCGTCCCAACAAGCAATGGGGAAGCCGCCCGGAAGATGCCCCTCCCTCGGAAATCGGATATGTGAACAGGAATCAAGCTGAGTAAATGCAATCGTAAAATGAAGAATGACATGAATTATACTCAATCGCAGATTTTTGCACGCAATATATTTACAGATATGAAACAAATCGTATGTTATCTGTTCGTTTGTTTAGCTCTAACGTCTTGCCGTACGGACAATACGGAAAAGTCGAACGATAAACCGACCAGGGAAGACGTCCCCAACCCGGCAATTTCCCCGGATCCCCTTGTCGATTATACCCGCTGGGAGATAAAAGATGGTAAGTTTTTTCTTGACGGTCAATGGGTCTTCCTGAAAATCGGCAAGCCATTGATTGATTTTTCCAATGAAGAGCAGGTGAATCGTTTGATCGCTTCGCTCGACATTCTCCGGAACAAGTATTACAATACGCTGGAACTTAACTGCTACTGGCATCAATTTGATTTGGATGGAGACGGAGTGATTGATAAATCGCTTGAGCCGTTAAACAGACTGATTGACGCCATCTACGAAAAAGGGATGTACCCTTGTCTGTCGGTAGAAACATACGCTGTGGGCGGCGGGCAGATCCCTGCCGGGTTTTGGGAGCTTTACCCGGATGCTTACGCCGTTAATGACAAAGGTGAAAGAGTGAAAGATACGGAATATGGATTCGGTAGCGATGTGGTTTCCATTTTTCATCCCGGATACCGGGCGACGGCTCGCAAGTATATCCGCAATCTGGCCGGAGGGCTTGATACCCGGAAGATACTGTATTTCGAAACGAGCGTCGAACCCCAGTATATGGGAGCCATCAACCTCTGCTACAGTGAATATGCAAAGGGGGCCTACCGAGCGTGGAGGGCGGCAAACGGCATTACCGACGCTGCTTCCGAAATGCCGGCCTCTTTCCCCATTCCCGAATCGTTTATACGGAATGAAACGTGGAACAGGTTCCGGGCGCAATTCCTGGCCGGATGGATTGACGGCGACGCGACCGCGTATCGCGAAATGGCCGGTAACCGGGCTTATATCGCAGTCGATTATCTGGACGCAAACGAAGCCGAACAGTTCAGAAGAGACGGTAATCCGGTCGAATTTCTGTCGGCTTTGACCACCCCTGATATTATCCAGGTCAACTGGACGTGGTATTTTCCGGACAATAAGCCGAATCAGAAAGCATACGACAGAGTTTGGCAAGTGATCCGGCAGGACAGGAAAGATTGGGCTGTCAGCGAACATATGACTTTTAACGGAAGCGACTTCACGCAGTACACGACGACCCAACTGGAGAAAATCCTGGAGAATACACTGGCGCAGGGCACGCGGTTTGGATGGGAGTTCGTCAGCGTAATGAACAGCTCCGACAACAGTTTCTGCCTCTATCGCGACGACTGGTCTCCCAAACGTGTCATTAGCCTTGTAGACAACTATTGGGGATACTGGTTGCAACGAGTTGAAACCATTGAGAAAGAGAGCCGGCCATAAGCAAAAAAGTTCAAAGATGAAACATTCATGTACTTTACACACCCGGGCGCAAGAAAATAAAAGCATTGTCCTCCTGTGCCCCGGCTCCACGACGAAGCATTTTTAATTTTTAATTCTTAATTTATTCAATGAAAAGGAGAGATTTTATTACAAGTTCGGCATGGGCAGGCATCGGATTACCACTGGCATCCTCTGTCGCGTTCGGTTCATGTCGGGATAACGCGCCTGAAGTTACACCGGAAGATGCGGGTATGTTTTCGTTTGTGGATAAGGCCCCTGACGGGAAGCCTCTCAAGGCGGCGCTGATCGGTTGTGGAGACCGCGGGACAGGGGCTGCTACTCAATTCCTGATGGCGGGGAGCGGCTTATCGGTCATCGCATTGGCCGACGTTTTCCCCGACCGGATGGATAGTTGCCGGAAGAAGTTAAAGGAGGAGTTCCGTAACGAAGTTCCCGATGCAAACTGTTTTATCGGATTTGACGCATACAAACGGGTATTGTCCATGCCGGAGGTAGACCTTGTTTTGCTTTGTACGCCCCAGCATTTTCGTCCCGAACATTTTGCCGCCGCCGTAGAAGCCGGTAAGCATGTTTTCATGGAAAAACCCTGTGCCGTTGACCCTGTCGGCGTACGCGCCGTAATAGCTGCGGCGAAAGTAGCCCAAAGTAAAGGTTTAACGGTGGTCGCCGGTACGCACCTCCGTCACCGCCGCGATTATTGGGAGGCTTACCTGCATGTGCGTAACGGCCTCATCGGCGATGTGATCTGTGCATCGGCCCATTCCAATCAAGGCGCCATGTGGCACAAACGGCCCAGGCCGGAATGGAGCGATATGGAATACTGCATCCGTAATTTTTTCAATATAAAATGGCTGAGTGGAGACCATTTGGTTGACCAGGCCATTCATTTTATTGACATTGCCTTGTGGTTTATGGACGAGCTTCCCGAACAGGCTGTCGGTTACGGCGGGCGTGCAAGGCGTCTGACGGGAGATATATACGACTTCTTCGCCATTGATTATTACTTCGGAAGCGGTCGGCGGATGTGGACAGAAGCCCGCCAGATCAACGGTTGCGACGCCAATTTTTCCGATCAGATCTACGGCGTCAAAGGCGTCGTCCGGCTGAATTATATGAACGATGATGTGAAAATAACGGATTACGGCGGAAAAACATTGTGGGAATACAACTACGCCGAAAAACCGGTGAAAAATCCGTACGAACAGGAACACATCCATCTGGTAGGATCCATCCGGGGAGGAAAAAAAATCAACCAGGCGGAACGATTGGCTTATTCCACATTAGCCTCTATTTTGGGGCGTGAATCCGCTTATTCCGGAAAACTTCTGACTTGGCAGGAAATAATAAGTTCCGGCTTACGGTACGGCCCTGCGACTTACGAAATGGGCGCCATACCCGATTATCATGAAGGACAGCCTCCTGTTCCCGGAATTGAATAGTCTTTTTAATGATGCGAAATAAACAAGCTATAACAGATGATCGTATGCGACATAATCAAAATGGAACCGTTTTGAGATGATTAAATAAACGAATAAAAGAAAAATGAGATGTATTAGATTTTTAGCGATGTTGGGCTTATGGATGGCATTTTTTGCGCCGGGAAGGGCGGAAACGCCTTCCCTGTTGACGATTCATGATGCTTCCGGGTTGGAATGGAAGCTTTGGGGCTATCGTCCGAATGTCTGGCGGATGAATTTCAATTTTGAATCTCTGAGCGGATCATGGGCGGAGATTCAGGGTGTTGACGCCGTTGTGCCCGGCTCCGTACGCAATGCTTTGAAAAATGCGGGAGTTATTCCGGATTGGAATGTCGGACTTGATTATACCGCCTCCGAGTGGATTGAAAACCGCCACTGGCTTTTTACGGCCAAACTTCCCGACGAATGGATGGGCGTGAACAGGGATCACGTCGTTTTGAGATGTCATGGGCTGGATTATAAGGGGCTTGTGATGGTCAACGGACGGGAAGCCGGAGGTTTTGATAACGCTTTTGCACCTTACGATTTTCCGATAGGCCGTTATCTGAAGGAAAAAGATAATACCCTCGCTTTTGTGTTTGAATGTCCGCCTGAAAACCTGGCGCAAATAGGTTGGACTTCCCGGATAACGGACTGGAAACCGAGGTTCAATTTCGGTTGGGACTGGGTGCCGCGCATTGTGCAGACGGGTATTTGGGACAGGGTGGAACTGGTTGCCGGGGCGGATAATCAATCCTTTATAGCCGAAACGAATGTGACGACCGGTGCGCTTCCCGATTCCGACAGGGGCAGTTTGTACATCAAACTTACGTTCGATTCCGGGAAGATCGAAGGAAAAGTGCGTTGTACGCTCTACGATGATGCCGGGAAAACGGTTCGCGAAGGGACGTTTGAGGCTATCGAGTTGTCCGGCGGAGTAAAATGGGACAATTTGAAAATCAAACGATGGTATCCGAACGGCAATGGGAACCAGCCGCTTTATCGCCTGGAAATTAAACTCACGAATGATGCGGGGGCTGTTGTGCAGCAGACGGAACGACGCGTTGGTTTCAGGCACATCGAGTGGCGGCAGTGTGAAGGAGCGCCGGCTCATTCCGATCCCTGGATTTGCGTGGTCAACAACAGTCCGCTTTTCCTGCAGGGAGTGAACTGGACGCCGATAAGCCCTCTTTTTGCCGACCTGAAAGAGGCGGATTACCGGAAACTATTGTCGACATACAAGGATTTGGGCTTAAATACGATTCGTGTATGGGGTGGTGGATTCCCGGAGAAAAACTGGCTCTATGAGATATGCGACGAACTGGGAATCCTCGTCTGGCAGGATCTGCCGCTGAGTTCGTCCGGATTGGATAATTACCCACCGGAAGGCGCGGCAGAGCGACTGGCGATGGATCGGATCGTGGAGCATTACGTAACGCGCCTTCGGCATCATGCTTCGCTCTTGCTCTGGTGTGCGGGCAATGAGTTGTATGAAAAAGGCGATGTAGCCCCGATCACTGCCGCGCATCCGCTTATCGGAAGTATGAAAAATCGGATCTCGTTGCTCGACCCGGCGCGGCGTTTTGTGCCGGGAACACCTTCCGGCCCAAGCATATACGCCGACAGAAATAATTTCGGGAGCGGCAACAATTGGGATGTACATGGGCCATGGAACTTGCCTTTCAAGGACGACAGTCAAAATATGGACGACGTCCGGGAGTTCTGGGAAAACGACGACGCCCTGTTTCATTCCGAAGTAGGTGTTCCGGGAGCCATGTCGGCCGGGATGATCCGCAAGTACGCCGGGAGCTTCGATCCTCTGCCTGCCGACTATTCAAATCCTCTCTGGCGAACGGTCAACTGGTGGATTGACTGGAGCCGGTACCTGTCTGCGCACGACGGGCAAGCGCCCGGCACGCTCGAAGAATATGTCGGATGGAGTCAGCAGCGTCAGGCGGAGGGATTGTCTATTGCGCTGGAAAATTGCAAGAAGCGTTTTCCGCGTTGCGGCGGTTTCATCATCTGGATGGGACACGACTGCTTCCCTTGCCCCATCAACACTTCCATTCTTGATTTCGAAGGGAATCCCAAACCCGCAGCGTCGGCCGTAAGCAAAATTTGGAAGAACACATTACCGCTGTAACCGGCCGGCGGGCCGTTGCGGGGAATACATTTATACAGTTACGAATTATTCATTACTAAACCAATCTGATATGAACCGATTATTATTGATTATTGCATGTTTTACCGGGATGGCTTTATCGGCCGCAAATCCCGCGGGCAAAGGCGCAAAAGCCCGGAAACCGACAAAGAAAGATACTATTTATCTGGTCGGCCATGCGCACCAGGATATGAACTGGTTGTGGAAGACGGACGAAACCCTGAAGATGAGCCAGGATAATCTTCGTCAGGCCGTTGCCTTCATGGAGGAATATCCCGACTATACGATGCTGCAAAGTCAGGCAGCCGTATACCGGTTTGTGGAACAGACCGATCCGAAGGTCTTTGAGCGGGTTCGGCAGTATGTTGCCGAGGGCCGTTTCGAGCCGGTCGGGGGGATGTGGACGGAGGGCGACACCAACCTCTCATCCGGCGAGGCGCTCTGCCGCTCTTTCCTGCTGGGTCAGCGCTATTTCGGACAACATTTCGGACGGACGGCGCGCGTAGGCTGGCTTCCCGACAATTTCGGGCATATTGCCCAATTGCCGCAACTGCTCCGGCTGGCCGGCATGAATTATTTCTATCACATGCGTTGCAGTCCTTTCGACGGGGCATACTGGTGGATAGGCCCCGATTCGACGCAGATTCTGTGTTACACGAACGAAGACTATAACGGGAGGGTACGCGACAATCTGAAAGATGAATTTGATGTTTTCGCCCCCGGCAAACACCTGCTTTTTCAGAGCATCGGCGAGGGCGACCATGGCGGAGGCCCTTCACGCGCAGACATCCTGAAAGCGCGCGAACTGAATGCGACGAAAGGGCAACCGTCCTTTCGTTTTGCGACGGCAGAACATTTTTTCAAACGCATGGAACAGGCAATGGACGGTCGTCCGACGCACCGCGGGGAGATGCAATTCATCTTCGAAGGCTGCTACACGACCGTTCACGATACGAAAGAAGGAAACCGCCGTTCCGAAAACACTCTTTACGCCGCCGAGATGCTCAACAGCCTCCGCCGCTTGCAGGGCGACCGCTATCCGGCCGACGATTTTCGCGAACTGTGGCGTACGCTCACCTTTAACGAGTTTCACGACATATTGCCGGGATCGGCCATTTATGAAGCCAACAAAGAGGCTCATGCCCGTTACATGGATATACAGTGGAAGGCCGAAGCCCTGCGAAAGTCCGCCTTCCTGCGTCTGGCGGATGAGATCGTCTATCAACCCGGCTACGGGCAACCCGTTGTGGCATTCAACTATCAGCCTTTCCGACAGAAGAAGATCGTAGAAGCCCTGGTTTATTCGTACGAACCTCCCGTCAGTGTCGAGGAAAATCACTGGGGACATTACTATAGCGCGGAAAACATCCGTCCGGTGGATGTAGGGCAGGGCCGGGTTGCAACGGCGCTTGTCCGCGACGGCAAGGGGAACGCCTATCCGGCGCAGATCGTTTGGTCGAAAAAGACGCCTCCCCTGTGGGAATCGAAGATTCGCTTCGTTGTAGACGACCTGCCTGCCGGCGGCTACCGCGTGTTTTACGTCGACGTTAGTCAAACGGGTGCATATAACGATACGATCCCCTTCCGCGACGGTACCTTCGAAACGGATTATTATAAAATCGGATTCGATATGCAGACCGGTGGTATCGTCAGCCTGTTCGACAAGCGTACCGACAAAGAATACGTCTGTGCAGGTGAAGAACTGAACAAACTGAAGATCTATCTCGAAGATAAGAGAGGCGAAATGAAATCCTGGTGGCTCAACAAGATACAAAGCGAAGAATTTGTGACCGATGTAAAAAGCGTCCGCATTGTTGAAAACGGCCCTGTACGCGCCTGCGTCGAAACCGTCAAGACATGGGGCCGGTCGCGGTTCATCATCCGGACATACCTCTACCGTTCGCATCCGCGCATCGAATACGATATGGAAACGCACTGGCTCGAAACCGGCAGCGATTCGACGAATGCGCCGATGCTTCGCGCCATCTTCCCCCTTAACCTGCAAAATCCGCAATTTATGTGTCATACGCCCTTTTATGCCGCCGACAGAACCCGGACACATTCCTTCGGCGAACATCATGGTAGCGCCGAGCATGGCCGCGAGCGGAACGACGGACAGGAAACGCCGGCCCAGAAATGGGTCGACCTGAGCGACGGTACGGCGGGAATCGCCTTGCTGAACACATCGAAATACGGTCATTCCTATAAAGACGGCGACCTCCGGCTCACCCTGATGCGTTCCGCCGGCGCTCCGGATATCTATCCCAATATCGGCAAGTTCAACATCCGGTATGCGCTTTATCCGCACAAGGGTGCTTTAAGCAGTGAAATATGGGCGGAAGGCGAAGACTACAACCTCCCCGTCCTGGCTGCCGAACCGCTTTCGCTTTCGCTTGGCGACCGGCGCCATGCGACGCGTCCGGAAGAAGCTTCGTTCATCTCCGTCGCGCCCGGTAACATAGCGCTTTCCGGCATAAAACAGTCGGAGGATGGCGACGAACTGATCGTCAGGCTCTATGAAACGGAAGGCAAACCGACGAACGTAACCGTCCGAATCCCGGCGCTCGCCGACGGCCTCGCTCGCCGGCTCGACTTGACCGAACGCCCGCTCGCCGGCGCTGCCGACCCCGAATTGCAAAACGGACAATTGACGATCGCCCTCAAGCCGCACGAAATAGCAACCATCGGAATCAGCATTAAAAATTAAAAACATAGCCGTATCGGAAGCTTTTCAACACAGCGGCGATCAATAAAAAATCATACAATGAAAACAAAACGAGAATTACTGCGTTACGCCGGCGACTACAACCAATTGTTCGGTATCAAACCCTACACCATGACCGGTGGTCGCGCCGACGGCGTCCGCGCATTCGACATCCGCAACGGTTCGGGACTTGAATTTACCGTCTTGCAAGACCGTTGCCTCGATATATCCGCGCTGTCGTTCAAGGGTATGAACTGTAGTTATCTGAGTAAGACGGGCATCGTTTCGCCCTATTACTACGAGAAGGATGCAAACGGATTCCTGCGCAATTTCTATTCCGGGATGTTAACCACCTGCGGACTGCGGAATGTCGGGCCTCCCGTTGTAGACGGCGGCGAGGCGTTCACGCAGCATGGGCGCATCTCCAACATCGCCGCCGAAAATGTCGGCGTGCACATTGAAACGGGCGACGATCCGCCTGTGATGACGGTTAGCGGAACAATGCGCGAAGCCTGCGTTTTCGGTGAAAACCTGTTGCTGCACCGCAGTATTACCTGCCGGGTGGGCGAAAACAAAATCTTGATTCGGAATACGGTCGAAAACGCCGGTTTCCGCCGCGAGGCTCTCATGCTGCTGTTTCATTTCAACATCGGCTATCCCCTGTTGGATGAAGACGCCGATCTTATCGCATCGCCGGCGGAAACGACGCCGCGCGATGCGGACGCCGCAGAGGGGATCGCAGAGTGGAACCGCTGTCGGAAACCTACGCCCGGCTATCGCGAACAGGTCTTCTATCACGACCTGAAGGCCGGCGAAGAAGGCAATACCTCCGTCGCCCTTATCAACAGGAAATGGAATATAGGGCTTGCCCTACACTTCAACAAGAACCGGCTCCGCTATTTCACTCAGTGGAAGCAGATGGGAGAGGGCGAATACGTAATGGGACTGGAGCCTTGCAACTGCTTCGTCGACGGACGAACCGCCCCGCGTAACCGCTCCGTTATCGACCATCTGGAACCGGGAGAAACGCGCCGCTTTGATATTCTGCTCGAAATATTGGACGGAACGGATGAAATTCGGTATATTTGTGAGCGTATCCATGCGAAGTAAAGAACACGTTAAATTAGAAATACCAAAACAAAAAATAAAATGAAGAAAAACAATGATTCACTATCCAAAATCCTGCCTGTCCTGTTCGGCTTTTTTATCATGGGAGTTGTCGACCTGACAGGGACGGCTATCAATTACGTCAAAGTCGATTTTGAACTGAACGACACGATGGCCAATATGCTATCCCTTTCCTGCTTCTTCTGGTTTCTGATCTTATCGGTTCCGACCGGCATGCTGATGAACCGCATCGGGCGGAAAAATACGGTACTAATCAGTTTTATGTTTACCTTGTGCGGTTTGTTGCTGCCTTTTCTGACGTACCGGTTCCTTTCCGCTATCGTCGCTTTTACCCTGATCGGGATCGGAAATACGATCATCCAGGTGGCGCTGAATCCGCTGGTATCGAACGTTGTTTCGAAGGAGAAACTGACGGGTTCGCTGACGATGGGGCAGTTCATCAAAGCTCTTGCCTCGTGGCTGGGGCCGAACGTGGCCGCATGGATGGCCGCTACGACGCTGGGATGGAGATATGTCTTCCCCGTCTTTGCCGTCGTCACCTTATTGGCGGCCTTCTGGCTCTGGACAACCCGAATCCGGGAAGACGAAAGCGAACGGAAGGCAACGACCTCTTTCCTCGCAACGTTCTCCCTGCTGAAGGATACGAAAATTCTGCTGTTTTTCATCGGAATACTGATCTTGGTAGGCGTTGATGTAGGAATCAATGCAACCCTGCCGAAATATATCATGGAAAGATGCCCCGAGGTGACGTCGGTTCCCGAAGCCGACCGGCTGAAAAGTTACTTCTATTTCATTGTCCGCGCCGTTGGAGCGTTTACCGGGGGGGTGTTGCTGATGAAGATACCCGAACGCAAATTCTATGCGGTCAGTGCATGGCTTGCGTTCGTCGGATTGATTGGAATCCTTTTTGCCGATTCGCTGTGGAGCATCCTGGCTTGTGTCGTAATCATCGCCCTGGGATATTCCAACCTGTTTGCCGTCATTTTCTCCAAAGCCCTGAAACATATTCCCGAAAAAGCAAATGAAATATCCTCCTTGCTGATCGTCGGTGTTTCGGGCGGAATCCTGGCGTTGTTGCTCGGCGTCGTATCCGATCTTTTCGGCACACAGTGGGCTGCGGTATCCATCCTCGCCGTTATGTGGATCTATATCGTATGGCTCATCAAGCCTATAAACAGTTTAAAATAAAAATCCGTTCCTCCAAGCGCTTTTCTCAGAATAGATGTCGCTCGCGCCAAGAGCGTGTGAATAAGGTCGAAATGAGCCGGGCGAAATTTTCAGGGCGGATTCAAAATAAGTATCATTAAAAACAGTAAAACAAAATGAAACGTAGCGAAATTAATCGAATCATCGAGAATGCCGAATCTTTTATTGCATCGAAGCAATTCATCCTTCCACCCTGGGCGCGCTGGGGCGTGGGGGATTGGAAAAACAATCGTGAAGCCGCCGCCGAAGTGATCGACAACATGCTCGGATGGGACATCACCGACTTCGGGTCGGGCGATTTCCTCCGCCGCGGACTATTCCTCTTTACACTCCGCAACGGCAAATATAAAGTAGACCGTAAGCCCTATGCCGAGAAAATAATGATAGTCGAAGAAAACCAGGAAACGCCGATGCACTACCACTGGTTGAAGATGGAAGACATCATCTGCCGGGGAGGCGGCAATCTGGTCATCGAACTCTACAACTCGACGGCGGACAACAGGCTGGCCTCAACGCCGGTTACGGTCAAGGTAGACGGCATCGTCCGGAGCGTAGAGCCGGGCGGAAAAGTCGTACTGACGCCGGGCGAAAGCATTTGCCTCGAACAGGGCGTATACCACCGTTTCTATGGAGAAGAAGGCAAAGGTACTGTGCTGGTAGGCGAAGTCAGCGCAGTGAACGACGATGCCGGCGATAACTGTTTCTTTGAACCCGTCGGACGTTTTCCCGTCATTGAAGAAGACGAGCAGCCGCTGCACCTGCTTGTGTCCGACTATCGAAATTTTTTATAAGCGATGAGCCGGAACATTACCATATCGGGAGTCGGTTGTTGCTTGGTCGACCGGCTTTATAACCACCTGTCGTTCGGTTCGGATCTGTTCGCCCCGTTCCTGAGCCGCACGAAAGGCGACGGCGGACTGACGCCCGGCCAGCTTGTCTTCAAAGAAGAATTTGACCGCTTTGCGGGAGTGGATTTCCTCGAAACACTGCCCCGGCTGACGGGCGGGCGGCAGGCGGCGGCGATGAACATCGGCGGCCCCTGCATCGTGGCGCTTATCCACGCCGCCCAATTGTCGGGCGATACGGCAACCTACCGTTTCTACGGATGTCATGGCGACGACGACGACGGACGCTTCCTGCTCTCGGCTCTGGGAAAGACGCCCGTTGACGTCGGCGCTTACCGGCCGGAAAGAAACGAAGTTACCGCCTCCACCATCGTCCTCTCCGATCCGGATTACGACAACGGTAACGGCGAACGTGTATTTATCAACACCATCGGCGCATCCTGGAAATATGCTCCCGACGAACCGGACGACGCCTTTTTCGCATCGGATGTGATCGTCTTCGGAGGCACAGCGCTGGTGCCGCAGATTCATGATTCTTTGACGGAACTGCTCGTTGCCGCCAAAGCGAAAGGTTGTTTCACGATTGTGAATACCGTTTTCGATTACCGGAACGAGAAAGCGCATCCCGACCGGAAATGGCCACTCGGCAGAAGCGACGACAGCTACCGGAACATCGACCTGCTGATCACCGACTGCGAAGAAGCCCTCCGCCTGAGCGGAGAAACGTCGACCGCCGGAGCGATGGCGTTTTTCAAATCGCATGGCGCCGCTACAGTCCTTATCACAAACGGCGCCAACGACGTCAGCCTGTATTCTTCGGGGAAATGTTTTACCGGAATCGAAACGACCTTTCCCGTATCCGAAGCCGTTGCCGACGAACTCCGGCAAGGGAAACACAAAGGCGACACGACGGGTTGCGGGGATAATTTTGCCGGCGGCGTTATCGCATCGGTCGTCGCCCAACTCGGGCAGGGTGACGGACTCTTAGACCTGGCCGAAGCCTGCCGTTGGGGGATTGTATCGGGAGGATTCGCCTGTTTTTACATGGGCGGAACCTGGTTTGAACAATATCCGGGCGAGAAACGCGCCCTCATCACCCCATACTACGAAAAATACGTAAACCGAACCGGACATGCGAAATAACTCCATACTGATTTTCGGAGGCGGAAAAATCGGGCGGTCGTTCATCGGGCAACTTTTCGGGTGTGCAGGATACGAAGTAATCTTTGCCGACGTGGACGTCGGCCTGGTGAATGCCCTGAACGACCGTCGTTCCTATCCCGTAGTCATCAAAAGCGATGCGGGCGACGAAACGGTAGAAGTGCGGAATGTACGCGCTGTTTTGGCTGTCGAAGAAAACGTTGTCCGCGAAGTAGCGCAGGCGTCGATCATCGCCACGTCCGTCGGGAAAAATGCGCTGGGGAAAATCATCCCGTTTATAGCAAAAGGTTTGCAGAAACGGTATGAGCGGAACCCGGCGTCGGCGGTCGACCTCCTCATCGCCGAAAACATGCGCTCGGCGGCGGCGTTCATGCGCGGGGAGTTTATCAAATACCTCCCTCCCGGATTTCCCTTCGATTCGTTCGTCGGGCTGGTTGAAACAAGCATCGGGAAAATGGCGCCGCTCATGACGCAGTCCGACATAGCGAAAGACCCGCTTGCCGTCTTCGCCGAACCGTACAATACGCTGATTCTCGACGGCGCAGCCTTTCGTAACCCCGTCCCGGACGTACCGGGCCTTGCCCCCAAAGAGCATATCGCCGCATGGGTCGACCGCAAAGCCTTCATCCATAACCTGGGTCACGCCGCCGTAGCTTATTACGGGAATTACCGGCATCCCGGCGCAACGTATATTTACGAAGTGTTGGCGGACGCGGAAGTATACGATTTTGCACGCGCCGTCATGTTGCAATCGGCCGGGATCCTGCTTGCCGAATATCCGTCCGACTTCACCCGGCAGTCCCTCGAAGCGCATATCGACGACCTGCTTTCCCGTTTCCTCAACAAGGCTCTTAAAGATACCGTTTTCCGCGTCGGCTGTGACCGCATCCGCAAACTTGGCCCCGGCGACCGTTTCATGGGCGTTATCCGCCTTGCGCAAAAACACAACAAAGATTATTCCCTGATATTCGAAGCCCTGTCGTACGCCTTCACCTTCACTGCGACCGACGAAGACGGCAACCACTCCCCGCCGGACGTCCTTTTCGACGAATACCTCCGGAAAGGGAAAGACTACGTCTTACAAAAAGTTTGCGGATTACCGCTTTAAAACGAACAACGTCAACCAATTTTATCCGCCTCTCGGAGGGATTTTTGATGCGGCTGAAAAAAATAATTGTGAAAAGGTTTTTTTTAGTAAAAAATCAATATCTTTGTTACAATTATAGTCAAACTCTCATGATCTGCATCAACGGAAAATATTTATCCTCTTTTGAATTAATTAACACCCTCGTGTTGATTAATTCCTCGTTTTTATTAGAGAGAGAGCAGGCGTAAATTCGACACAGCACAACGAGAGGAAAATGGAATTTTCTTTGTTTTTGATTGAAATAAAAAAATAATACCTACCTTTGTGTGCATAAATAAGTACACATTTAATATTTTGAAATATGAAAATTATAACAACAAGAGAAATGAGAGCGGACACAAAAACGTTCTTCGAACTTGCGGAAAAAGAAAGGGTAGCCATTAAAAGAGGACGAAAATATGTGAATCTCGTTGTTACATCTGAACCCGACAGCAAATTTGTTTCCGAAGAGTGGATAAACGATTTTTTCTCTATTCCGAGCGAATACCGTTGTAATCCGTTTGAGATTAGCGCATCGGGCGACCTCTATTTTGCAGACAAAAGAAATATTGAAAAACTGAATAAATCAATACAGGAAGCAAAAAAGGGAAAAGCAACAAAAGTTCAGACAAAAGGGGAATTAAACGCACTTTTGGAATCTCTGTGATATTTATAATAAAACCGAATCATGGAGGAAAAAAATATCACTTATACGCTCGAATTTGAAAAACAGGCATTGAAAGATATACAAGCATTGAAAAAGTCTGAAAAAACGGCTTACAATAAGCTCCTGAAGTTATTAGACGAACTTTCAGAACATCCAAAAACAGGAACAGGAAAGCCCGAAGTATTAAAGTTTGGACTTTCGGGGTTATACTCCCGAAGAATAACACAGAAACACCGACTAATTTATTCGGTTGATGATGAAAAAATAACCGTAATAATCATTTCATCATCAAACCATTATAATAATAAATAGAAAAATAGTATACGCAATTGTGTATACACCCGAAAGATTGATTATTTTTTGTCGGTCTGCTTTACTTGCTTTTTTCCGTTCGTTTCTCCCTTTTGTTTTCATGTCATTTTGTCAATTCAAATAGTTTATTTTAAGTTGATTGCCTATTATCGCATATAGCAAGTTATGTAAATCAATATGTTTGTGTATTTGAGGGGAATTGAGTAATTGTGGGTGGAAAATCCGAAAAATATGAGCTGGTGAGAAAAGGCAATACAATATTTGAAAAATAGTCTGTTTATAGCAAAAGGTTTGCAGAAACGGTATGAGCGGAACCCGGCGTCGGCGGTCGACATCCTCATCGCCGAAAACATGCGCTCGGCGGCGGCGT
>JAIRSF010000173.1 GCA_031255595.1 Tannerella sp. | reverse complement strand
ATGCGCCGGATCCGGATGTTCCGCTCCGTCGATGTGCCGTTACAAACCATGAAATCATCAAAATACGGATTGTCTTTTTCATCCGGTATTTATTATATTCAACTGCAAAGTTATGATTTTCTGCGAATAATAAAAGGGCGGCAATAACAATTATCATCCGCCAATGGGAAAGTTTAATCCTGTATCTGCCGATTTTTGCAAATAATATTTCTATCTTTGCATCCGGCGTGCCGGTTCCCCCCGCAAACGCCGTCATAAAATAGAACAGGTCATGGAAAGCCGTATAATGCATGAACAGCTTACAATTAATGAGCAGAACCCGATCATTGCCCGGTTCTACGACTATGATTATTTCAGGTATCCCTGGCATTTTCACAGCGAGTTTGAGATTATCTACGTCAGCGAAAGCCATGGGGAACGCTTCGTTGCCGACAGCATGGAACGTTTCCTGCCCGGAGATGTCATTCTTCTGGGCAGCAATTTGCCGCATTATATGAGAAGCAACGAGATCTATTATAAAAACAATCCCGAATTGAGGGTAAAAGGTGTAGTGATCCAGTTTGCACACGATTATATGTCGCACGCCATCAATAAATATGCGGAACTTACACATATCAAATTATTATTAAACAACGCCAAGAGGGGATTCCATTTTCCCCATCCCCAGAACCGGGAGATTATCCGGGATATCGAAACACTTCCCGATTATAAGGGATTCCAACGGATCATTCATTTATTACTCTTACTTGATAAAATGGCCGTTTTCAAAGATAAACGATTATTAAGCAGTCCGCATTTCAGCGAAAACATTAACGTATTTTTCGATAACCGGATAGAGAAAATACTTTCTTTCCTGAATTACCATTATCTGGAAAATATAAGCTTAGCCAATCTGTCCTCCATATTTTCGATGAACACATCCGCTTTCTGCCGCTATTTCAAACAGAAAACCGGAAAATCCTATATCCATTACATACAGGATCTTCGTATAGGACATGCTTGTAAACTACTCATCGGGACAGCCTACGATATCTCCCTTATCAGCATCGAATGTGGATTCAATACGATCTGTCATTTCAATAAAATATTCAAACGGAAAACATCCCTGACCCCCTCGGAATACCGCAACAAATTTATCCGACAATAGCAAAACGAGCGGATATTATTCCTCCACCGCCAGAAAGTGCAGCCTGTTTTGCAGATTGGTTTCTGCAATGCCCGAATCTATGTCTAAATAGAGCAATTCCATTTCGGGATAAAACTTTTTGATGCGTTTTTCTACTCCTTTGGCTACCACATGATTGGCTATGCAACCAAAAGGCTGAATACAGACTATTTTACGGATTCCACACCGCGCATAATATGCCGTTTCCGCCGCGAGCAACCACCCTTCGCCAAATTGATTGGAAAGATGCAGAATGTCTTCTGCATACCGCGCTTTCGAATAGATTGATTCCGTCGGAACGTGAAATCTGAAATTCCGCATTACAGCTTCAAATTTACGAATCTTCGCACTCATATATTGCTGCATTACAGACCGGAACGCATTGTTTATTAATGACACATTCCGTCCGCCGTTTTCCGTATTCACCTTTGAATTAACAAAATACTGCATGAAAAAATCTATCACAGGCGGCGTCATCACTTCCATATTCCGCTCGCGGAGCCATTCGCCGATATGCGCCTGTGCAAAGTTGTTGTATTTGACAAAAATCTCGCCGATAAGTCCTATTTTCACATAGTTGCGGTTATGAACCGGGAGGATATTAAACCTCTCGGCGGCCTGTTTCAAAAAGCGGAGCAATGTGTCGGAATCACAGCGTTCAACCGCGTCGCAACCGCAGGACATGTACCTGTCGAAAAGCGCCCGCGCATCGCCTTGTGTCTTCTCTCTGACGGCGGTTGCGCTATACATCTGAAAAAGCGCATCGCCGTAAAGTACGGCAGAAACGCCTGTATCAAACAGTTTTTGCACCGGCAGGTGAAAACCTTTCTGTTCGTTCTGAAACGGTTTTCCGGCGGCAAGGGCAATGACGGGAACGGTCGAAAATCCGGCCCGCAGCAAGCCTGTTTTGATTTGTGCGATGTAATTCGTGGCGCGGCACTGTCCTCCGGTTTGCGTGATGGCGACAGCCGTATTCGACAGGTCATATTTACCGGATTGAAGCGCTTTTATGATGTCGCCGGTTATTAATGTGGATGGATAACAGACCTCGTTATGCCCGTATTTCAGTCCGATTTCGGCCGATTCGCGGTTGGAAGGCGGCAGATTTTCAATCGTGTAACCCGCAAGTTTGCCGAGCGAAGGCACAAAGGGCGAAATAAAATCGGCAAACCAGGGGATGAGGATCGTGCGCCGCCTGTCTTGACGTTCAAATGTGGCGGGATATTTGATTTCGGAATACGGCTCATACGGATGCTTCCCTTTCTCGCCAAACGCTGAAATGCGGTGTTTGTCCGCCTTATCCGCGATGTTTGTTTCTGCCCTCATTTTCAATGATTCGACAAGCGAGCGCAATCGCAACCGTACGGAACCCGGACTCGAAATTTCGTCTATACGAAGGATCGTCAGATTTTTTCCGTTTTTCTTCAATATCGCCGATATTTCGTCCATCAGGAATGAATCAGGCCCGCATCCAAACGAATTTAATAGAAGCATCTGCACGTTTTGCGGCAGTCGGGCCACCTGCAATGCCGTTTGAACGACCCGGTTCGGGTAGGCCCACTGCGATACGAGGTTTAGTTTTTTATAGCCGTCTTCCGCCGTCATATCGCGGAAAACGTCGTCCGTCAGCACATCTGCGCCCAGGTCGGCGAGAATCTGTCCCGTTCGTTGATGAATCAGCGGGTCGGCGTGGTAGGGGCGTCCGGCGATTACAAAAATCAGGCGTTTGGCGTCGATGGCTTTTTGAAGTATATTTTTTTGAAATGCCGTCAGTTCGCATTTCGATTCGCGATCTGCTTTCAGGGCTTTGCGAAATGCCGGTTTAAAGGTTTCCCGTCCGATGCCCAGACCGGCAAGGTATTTCCGGCACGACGTTTCGAGCGTTTTTTCATTTTCAAAACTGATAACGGGCGTATCGAACGGGATTCCGTACTTGCCCTCCGGGTCTATCGCGCTACGGATTACGTCGGGATAACCGCTCACAATCGGACAGTTGTACGAGTTTGCGGCTTCTTTAAATTCTTTCACCGCTTTCGGCACAAGTGGGTAGAATATCCTGCCGGGATGTGTTTCGCATAATGCAATGATATGTCCGTTAGTGAGTTTCGACGGAAAACAGATGTTGTCGGACGTCACGCTGCCGACGCCTTTCCGATAGAGGTCGACAGTGGATTCCGGCGACAAAACGACCTCAAAGCCACACGCCGTAAACAGTGCCTGCCAGAACGGAAACGTGTCGTACATGTTCAGTACGCGGGGGATGCCTATTTTCAGAGGGTTCCGAGTATCCGTTTGGGGGAATATGATTTCATTTTTTCGCTCAAAGGCGTTAATCCCGCGTTTTCGACGGGCGGATAAGCCCGAGGAAAATATTTTCTCGCACTTGTTGCCGGCGTAGCAGACGTTTCCGTTATCAAACTTCAACCGCGTGACGGTACATTGATTGGTACAGCCGCGGCATTGGAGTTCTTTACGCTGACAGTCAACCGTTTTTAAATAGTCCGAAAGATGGACGGGTAAGTTTTTTTCGTCCCGATTTTTCATCATTTCCGAGGCATACAACGCCGCACCGAAAGCGCCCATCAGTTCGGGATAGTCGGTGGAAGCGACTTTTTTACCCGACAGGAGTTCCAAGGCGCGGCAAACGGCGTCGTTCCGGAACGTACCGCCCTGAACGACCATATGCTCGCCGAGCATGTTCAGGTTGTTTATTTTCAACACTTTGAACAGGCAGTTTTTTACAACCGAATAAGCCAGTCCTGCCGCTATATCATCGATTGAGGCATTTTCGCGCAACGACTGTTTCACTTTTGAGTTCATAAAAACGGTACACCGCGACCCCAAATCGGCTGGGCTGCGGGCAAAGCAGGCTCTGCGGACAAAATCAGCCATTGTCAGATGCATCGTGTTCGCGAAATTTTGCAGAAACGAACCGCAGCCCGACGAACAGGCCTCGTTGAGTTCGACGTTCGAAATCACGCCGTCGCCGACAAAAATCGACTTCATATCCTGTCCACCGATGTCGAGAATAAACGATACCTGTGCGTCAATGTGACGTGCGCCTGCAAGATGCGCCATTGTTTCTACGATGCCGAAATCAAGTCCGAAAGCCGAGCGCAACAAATCTTCGCCGTAGCCGGTTACCGCAGAGGCAACAATGCGGACGTCAATGCCCTGTTCATTTATCCGGCGGACAAACTCGTTCAAACCGTCGGCGGCGGCTTTGAGCGGATTGCCGTCGTTGTTTTTATATGACTGAAACACAAGGCGCTGTTCTCCGTCAATGACTGCGATTTTAGTTGTTGTCGAGCCGGAGTCGATTCCAAGAAAACAGTCTGCCGAATCGCCTTTTTGAAGTGTACGAAAGCGCATCTTTTTCATATTCCGGTTTGCCTGCCATTCGCAATACGCCGATTCGTCTTTAAACAAAACGGGCAATGCCGGGGTGGTCGCGTTGATAACGGCTTTGTTCAACGATTCGATAATAGATTCCATATCAAACGATTTGCCGTCTGGTTTGATATGAAGCGCAGCGCCCCAGGCAGGGAAAAATTCGCTGTTTTCGGCGAGCAACATGTCCGACCGATTTATTTTCAATATACGGCAAAACATTGTGCGAAGCGCGGAAATAAACGTCAGCGGCCCGCCGATGCAGAGCACCGGCGCAACGATTTCGCAGCCGCGTGCAAGCGTTGTGATGCATTGCAGCGCTACGGCGTGAAGCGTTGATGCGACTAAGTTCGGCACAGGCACGTTGCGGCTGATAAGATGCTGAATATCCGTCTTTGCAAACACTCCGCAGCGCGAGGCGACGGGGTATATGTCGGTGCTTTGCTCCGCAAGTTTGTCCAGCGCCTCAAGCTCGATGTGCATCAGCGACGCCATTTGATCGATGAAAGCGCCTGTTCCGCCTGCGCAGTTGCCGTTCATCCGGATGTCGGGACGCCCGTTTTCGGCAAAGAAAACCATTTTGGCGTCCTCGCCGCCAAGGTCTATCAGCGTGCGAATATCCGGAAACTGCTGCCGTACAAGTTCCACAGATGCAACGACTTCCTGCACAAACGGTAATCCCGCGCGTTCCGCTATGCCCATTCCCGCCGAGCCGGTAATGCAGATTTGCATGGGGGGGACTTGTCTTTCGCCAAACATTTGTTTAATTCGGTGCAGTTCTTCGCGCAACACCTCCGCTACATTTGCTCTGTGCCGGCGATACGATTTGAAAACGATGTGGCTGTTGCTGTCCAATACCATCATTTTTAATGTGGTAGAGCCTGCGTCAATCCCTAATTTGTAAAACAAATCTTTTGTGTTCATCTCGTTAAATGATTATATTAAACTATTGTTTAACAAACGGTCAAAAAAAATAGACTATTCTTTTTTTATTGCATTGATAATAAAGTCAACGACAAATTTTTTATGACCGTCGAGCAATTCTTTATACTGATCATCAATTAATCCGAGCAGAGTGGGAGCAACCGTACTTAGTATTATCGGAAAGACACTCAACGAGATGACGGATAAAATGAAGTTCGACACCGGAATTTCTTTGATTGTACCCTTCTCAACTTCTTTGTTAATGCGGATTGCGAGTTTGCCAAACGTCTGATACGGATTTTTAAGGCGGATTTTCCGAATAAGACGCTCCGGATTTTTTTGAAATTCATAGATGACAAAAAGGGGCAGTTTCGGGTCGTCATGCAGACTGTCGTAGTACGTACAAACCCACTTGTCAATGAGTTCGAATAAAGGCAAATCCGAATCAATGTGCGCAAAAACTCGCGTTATCAGTTTCTCGAAAGACCCCTCAAATATGGTTTCAAAGAGATTGTCCTTTGAGCGAAAATAATAATTGATCATCGCGATATTCTTTCCCGAAGC
Source organism: Tannerella sp. (assembly GCA_031255595.1). Classification (GTDB taxonomy): domain Bacteria; phylum Bacteroidota; class Bacteroidia; order Bacteroidales; family Tannerellaceae; genus Tannerella. Next base: position 4,590 of record JAIRSF010000173.1, on the reverse strand, counting down.
ATTCGCGATATCCCTGACGGTAGTTTCTTTCAAACCCTTCCTGATGAACAATTCGCGAGCCGCATCGATGATTTTCTGCTGTACATCCGTAATTTCAATGTCTTTAATCATAAGTTTTAAATATTTGTTTAATTCATTTCAAACGCAAAGATAAACCAAATATTTTAAATTCGGATTTCTTGACCCGTAATTCAGTGATTCGGTGATTATTTTTTTTACCGGAGCAAAAAATAGAATCACTATTGCTTCCGTTTTGTCCGCATTATCACCGGATTGCAGACATTTGACCTACTTTGTAAACAAAGTATTCTGCAACTTTCACAATTTTATTCTACCTTTGCACTTAAATTGACGGAATGGATTTTAAGATAGTACATACGGATAATGGCTCGGATGCACGTGCAGGATTGATCACAACAGATCATGGCTGCATCGAAACGCCTATATTCATGCCGGTAGGAACGCAAGGGAGCGTCAAAGCGGTTCACTTGACGGAACTAAGGAATGATATAAAAGCGCAGATTATTCTTGGGAACACGTATCATTTGTATCTGCGGCCCGGGTTGGATATTCTGGAAAAAGCAGGCGGACTGCACCGCTTCAACGGTTGGAACCGTCCAATCCTGACCGACAGCGGGGGATACCAGGTGTTTTCACTTGCCGAAAACAGAAAACTAAGTAACGAAGGCGCCGAGTTTCGTTCGCATATAGACGGAAGCCGGCATTTTTTCACGCCCGAACGGGTGATTGACGTCCAGCGTACGATAGGCGCCGACATCATCATGGCATTCGATGAATGTTGCCCGGGAGATGCGGATTACTCATACGCAAAGCAATCCCTGGAGCTTACGGAATCGTGGCTGGCGCGGTGTATCGGGCATTTCAACGGCACAGAGCCTAAATACGGGCATAGCCAGTGTTTGTTTCCCATCGTGCAGGGATGCATCTACCCGGATCTGCGCCGGCGGGCAGCCGAAAATATTGCAAACACCGGAGCGGACGGATATGCTATCGGAGGACTCGCTGTCGGCGAACCGACCGAGAAAATGTATGAAATGATAGAAATCGTAAACGAAGCGCTCCCCAAAGACAAACCGCGTTACCTGATGGGAGTAGGCACACCGGTCAACCTGCTGGAAGCCATCGAACGGGGAGTCGATATGTTCGACTGCATCATGCCTACCCGCAACGGACGCAACGGGCAACTGTTTACGGCCGGCGGCACAATGAACATGCGCAACCGCAAATGGGCGGACGACTTTTCGCCGGTCGACGAAAACGGCTATTCCTACGTCGACACGCTGTATAGCAAAGCCTATCTGCATCACCTGTTTAAAGCCGGCGAGATCCTGGCGCTTCAGATCGCCTCCGTTCACAACCTGGCGTTCTACCTGTGGCTAATGAAAGAAGCGCGCCGGCACATCATAGCCGGAGATTTCGCATCCTGGAAAAAAAACATGATCCCCGAACTGAATAAACGAGTATGAAGTTACGTGAGCTTAAACCGAAACGCATAGACAGGTATATTATCAAGCAGTTCCTCGGAACGTTTATATTCACAATGACCGGCATCATTCTTATCGTAGTAGTCTTTGACGTCAACGAGAAAATCGACAAATTCATGGCGCCCGAGATCACCTTAAAAGAGATCATTGTAGACTACTACATCAATTTCATTCCCTACTTCCTGAGCATGTTCGCTTCACTATTCACGTTCATTGCCGTCATCTTCTTCACATCCCGCCTGGCAGACCGCTCCGAGATCATCGCCATGCTTTCCACCGGTATGAGCTTCGACCGCCTGATGCTCCCCTACGGGATCTCTGCCGGAATCATCGCAATAAGCATGTTTACCCTGAGCGCATTCATCATCCCCCCGGCAAACAAGAAACGCATCAATTTTGAAGACACCTACATCCGGAAAAAGAAAGTAGAGTATGCGCGTAACGTGCAGCTTGAAGTAGAACCCGGTATATTTGCCTACTTCGACCGCTACAGCAATGCCTCCCGGATGGGCTACAGCTTCTCCATCGAACGTTTCGAAGGCAAAACACTCGTTTCCCGCCTGACGGCCAACTCCATCAAATACGACTCGCTATACCACTGGACGATCATCGACTACATCATACGCGACTTCGATGGGATGTACGAACACATCACATCAGGAACACGTCGTGACACCACCTTGCGATTCGTCCCCACCGACTTCCTGATCGCGGAAAACGACTGCGAAACCATGACCAGCCCGGAGCTGGCAACCCACATCGCACGCCAGAAAAAAAGAGGAATCGGAAACATCCAAACCTTCGAAATAGAATATCATAAACGCTATGCCAATGCACTCTCGTTTCTCATACTCACCCTTATCGGCGTTTCTCTATCCTCCTACAAGAAAAAAGGCGGCATGGGGCTGAATATCGGTGTCGGATTAGGATTAAGCTTCTCTTATATATTATTTATGACCGTCACATCCTCCTTTGCCGTCAGCGGACTGGTAAGCCCGATGATCGCATCCTGGATCCCCAACATTATTTATACGTTTATAGCCATTTTTTTATACCGTAAAGCGCCAAGATAATTTTATGCGAACCTCAGCTCTTCAGTATTTGTATCTGCAAAAACCCATTTCTACGGTTATCCTCATCTGTGCGATAGCCCTCCTGCCTTGGTTAAACAGTGATTTCTACACAAAAGGCGAACCTCGTGAAGCTTCCGTTGCCGTATCGATGATCGAGTCCGGCAACTGGATCCTGCCGGAAGTATATGCCGGCGAATTTGCCTACAAGCCGCCCATGGCGCATTGGCTGATGGCGATTTTCTCCTTACCGCAGGGACACGTGTCGGAGTTTACTTCGCGCCTACCGTCGGCCCTCGCACAAATCATACTGATCGGCTTCGTACTGGCCTTTTTCGGCAAAAGGATCCGTTTTCAGGAAGCGTTCATCGCCACCCTGCTGTTGCTGACCTGCTTCGAAATTCACCGGGCGGGAATAACCGCGCGTGTAGATATGCTCTTAACGACCTTCACCGTCTTAGGGCTTATGCAACTCTACCGGTGGGAAAACAAACTCGAACTGAAAGGACTGCCCCTGATCATACCCCTGCTGTTCAGTTGCGCCGTACTGACCAAAGGGCCTGTGGGTATCATCCTTCCTGCGTTCGTGTTCCTGGTCTATTTGCTTTCCTTACGGAAATACACCCTCGCCAAAATACTCAAATCGCTTTTATACATAAGCGTTTCGTCCCTATTCCTGCCGATGCTCTGGTACATCGAAGCCTACCGGCAGGGAGGCGAAGAGTTCCTGAACGTCATACTGGCCGAAAATTTCGGACGATTCTTCCACCTCAGCGAGGCCAATATCAACTACGACCTGGGGCACAAAGAGGGGGTTTTCTACAATTTCTTCACCCTCCTTTCCGGTTTTATCCCATGGACGCTCCTGTTCGTTTTTTCCCTGTTCGGAATCGATTGGCGCCTGCCGCGCAAACCCGTCAAACAAATCCTGCAAGATATATGGAAACGTTTCCAATCGATGGAAAAGATGAAACGTTTCAGCCTGATCGCCGCCGTCTGCATCCTGTTCTTCTACACCATTCCATCCAGCAAAAGAAGCGTTTACCTGATGCCGGCCTACCCTTTCCTGTCCATTTTACTGGCGCAATACATCATCTACATAACGGAAAACCGTTCGAAAGTGACCCGCGTCTTTGCCTGCGTACTGACCTCCGTCGTTTCTATCGTTTTCGTTGCAGGCCTGTTAATCATGACCCGGGCGGTAGATATCCCGGCAATAGCCGGAAGATATACGGCAAAAGCATCCACGCTCCATTCCATCGAAAGTGTGACGAACGCATTTTCCAATGATATAACAAGCTGGATTATTATGGGATTATTATTGATATCCATCATCATTGCCATCTATCAGGCCACGAAGCGCATCAATCTGAAGATCCTGTATTCGACCCTGCTCCTAACGTTCTGCATCAACCTTTTCATCGATGGCCTCGTTATGCGCAGCATAAAAAACAATTCCTCCGCACGCCCTTTTGCCGAACAGATCATCGAGGCGTATCATCCGGAAAACAACATCTATGTGATGAACGACCTGCGCGAATACGGCAATCTCTACGGCATGAATTTCTACTTAGGAAACACCTTCCGCGATTTCGAAAAAGACAAACCGTCCGACGGATACCTGCTCATCATTGAAAAAGACGTAAAAAAATTCATGGAACAATACGGCGCCCGGTACAAATTCGAACCGTTAGCCGTTTCCGAACGACAAGGCGACCTGCGAAGCAAAGCCGTCCTATTCCGCTTCGACAGACAATGATTAGAACCGTGAAAAATGAATATGATGGAACGGCATAAATAACCGAATCCTGTAATCTTTGGGCTAACAGCTCGGCTCGACGGCACTCAAATATAATCGTTTTGTAACAATTTGTTCATGAAACGGTAATAAGTCGTTTCTACTTTTGTATCCGAAATTTGATCGGACAAAATGAAATTAATTCTATTTATCATTGCATGGGTATTGTTGCCGGCGCTCTTACCGGCAGCTCCACTTAAAGGGGTGGTGGTCGACG
>JAIRSF010000167.1 GCA_031255595.1 Tannerella sp. | reverse complement strand
GGAATAGGCGGCATAGAGGTAGATTTCTTTGATTTTGTCGTTGGTCATCGGCAGGCAACCGATTGTCACACAAGAGCCGTGAATAAAAATATCGCCACCTAAACGTTTTGCCGAACTTTTTCGACTGTCCGACCTGTTCGGATAATTGATTCCGAGCGACAAATAGAAATTGCTGACAGGGTTGAAGCGGTCTATATGATAAAAACCTTCAGGCACCTGGCCGTCGCCTTCCCCCCGTTTAGGGCCTAATCTACCCGATGCGGCGCAAATATTGTAAATCGCTATTCGTTTGTATATTGAGTCGGTTTTCTTCCGCGCATACAATTCCAACCGATTCTCTGCCTTGTATGCAACGAACAGGACATGAACATTTTCCGTACTCAATCCGTTAGCGCTCAGATTAGCGGATACATTTTTTCCTTTCTCTGCAATAGCCGTTCGCACCCTTTTATATTGCTGCTGGCCGGATAAAAAACCGTTTTGAGCAAATATGACTGTATTGCAAACCGCAAAAATCATGACTAACAAGAACTTCTTCATCTGTAAACGGCGTTTAAAAGATATTCGATAGTCTTTTCTCTATTCGGGAACTTTCGCTCCCGAACCGTATTAACTCCCTTTCAAACGCTCCTGCGCCGTTTTTGATACGGTCGTTAATCAGGAAATCTCCTTTGTTCAGGGTGGCACGTTCGTTTAGATTCATGTTCTCCCCTTTTTGTCGCCGGTATAAAAAACGACAAAATTTTTCATGTACAATCTTTTCGTTTCCACAAAAAGAAAAAAACGACCGTAGCGGTTGTGATGACTGCACCTGTTGCCAACGAAACGGGATACGGAAGGCCGAGGCCCTCCGGGCGCGAAGCGACCAGAAAATAGGTGGAACAGACCATTGTCATGAAGATGGCCGGGAGCAGGGAGATGATATATAATTTCTTTTTGCGGCAGAGATATACCGTTATGGCCCAGAGGGTAAAGACGGCAAGCGTCTGGTTGCACCAGGCGAAATAACGCCATAAAATATCAAAGTTCATCTGCAGGATCAGGAATGTCAGGACAAAAAGCGGGATGGAGATCAGTAATCTTTTTATTATGGGCTTTTGGTCGATCCGCAAAAAGTCGGCGGTGATCAACCGGGCCGAACGGAGCGCTGTGTCACCGGAGGTCAACGGGGCGGCTATGACTCCCAGTATGGCCAGGAAACCGCCTGCAGCGCCCAGCCAATCCTTGGATATTATGTTTACGACCTCGGCGGCTTTGTTTGCCGTAGCGGGTAAGCCGGCCGTATATTCCTGAAGTCCGCTCAATGAGCCGAAAAACGAAGAGGCCGCCGCCGCCCAGATCAGGGCTACGATGCCTTCGGCTACCATTGCGCCGTAAAAACAACGGCGCCCGTATTTTTCATTTTTTATGCAACGGGCCATGATAGGCGACTGGGTCGCATGAAAACCGGATATGGCGCCGCAGGCAATGCTCACAAACATGATCGGAAAAATATGCAGGGCTTTATTGGGATGGTGACCGGTTAAACCGCTCGTCAGCTCCGGTATGGGAGCATTATTATAAAACAACGCAAAGAGTATGCCGACGGCCATGAATAATAATGCGAATCCGAAGACCGGATAGATCTTACCGATTATTTTGTCGATAGGGAGAAGCGTGGCCAGCATATAATAGACAAAGATGATGATAGTCCAGGCGAGGAGGCTGATATCCGGCGTCATACCCGCCAATAATCCGGCAGGCCCCGATACAAAGACGGCGCCTACCAGAATCATCAACAGCAATGAAAACAGGCGCATAAATAATTTAACGACTTTGCCGAGTTGTTGCCCTACCAGTTCGGGTAGGCTGGCTCCTCCTTCACGCACAGACATCATGCCCGAAAAGTAATCGTGTACGGCTCCGCCGAAGATTGTCCCAATGACAATCCACAAGAAAGCGGCCGGGCCGAACATCACTCCCATGATAGCGCCGAAAATAGGCCCCAGCCCGGCAATGTTCAGAAACTGGATCAAGAAAACCCGCCACCAGGACATCGGGACGTAATCCACGCCATCCTGCATGGTGTACGCCGGCGTAGGACGCTCAGGCTCCGCCCCGAATATGCGCTCCATGATGCGCCCGTATACTAAATAGCCCACAATCAGAAAAAGAAGGCATCCGATGAATGAAATCATTTTAATTAATAGTTAATAGTGAATAGTGGACACAATGCTGTATATTCCATTTTACGAAACATCCGTAGTGAACAGGGCACAATGATGTGCGTTTCCATGACATATTGAATAAAAGATCCGCTATTAAACAAGCAGGCGTTTGACGGCTTCGGAAATAACCCGGCCTTCTGCCCGTCCGGAAAGGGCTTTTGTAGCGGTGCCCATCACTTTGCCCATATCCTGTGGGCCGGAAGCGCCCGTTTCCGCTATGATTTTTTTCAATTCCGCTTCGAGTTCTTCCGGCGACAATTGTTGGGGTAAATAGGTTTCCAGGGCGTGCACCTGCGCCAGTTCCGTTTCCGCCAGATCCGGACGGTTTTGTTGGGCGTATATCTGCGCGGAATCTTTTCCCTGCTTAACTAATTTTTGAATAATCTTCAATGCGGCGTCATCCGCAAGCGTATCATTTGCTCCCGGAGCGGTTTTTGCTTCCAGGAAATATTTCTTCACATTCCGAAGGGCTTCTAATTTTACTTTGTCTTTCGCCAACATAGCGGCCTTTATATCCGCACTAACCTGATCAAATAAATTCATAATTGTATGTTTTTTGGGTAATTTTGGTTACAAAAATAATGTTTTTTTTGAAAGAAAACAATGATCGTGTATTTTTTATTTCACATATATGCATTTGTGGAGGAGGCAAAATGTACTAAGATTATCGCAAAGAAAAATTCCCGGCTTCAAAAATAGTCGGCGTTTATTTCGGAAAAAAGGTAGCCCGAAAAAAATAAGAAGAATTGAAAATATACCGGTTTCGTCTAAAACCGCAGAATCGGTTTTATGGTTACTCCCTTGTGTGAATCTTCGAAAGCTTTTTCGATATCTTTAAAGTCATAGAATTTGACCAGTTTTTCGACAGGAAGACGGCCTTCTTTGTAGTATTGAACAAGTTCGGGAATGAACGTTCGGGGATTGGAGGCTCCTTCGCTGAGTCCCGTTAATGTTACACTCGGATTCAGGATTAGCGCTTCAAGTGGAAGGCTGATTTCCTCCGGACCCGTCACACTGAGCAGGACTGCCGTGCCTTCACGTCGCAGGCATCCGAGAGCCTGAAGCGTTACGTTGGCTATACCTGATGACTCCACGCTGTTATGCGCTCCGCCCCCGGTAATCTTTTTTATCTCTGCCACAGGGTCTGTTTCGCTACTGTTAATGACATGTGTAGCTCCGAGTTCTCTGGCCAGTTCTAATCTGGCGGGAACAATATCTATTCCTATGATCGTGTCGCATCCTGCTATTACTGCTGCCATAATCGCGCTCATACCTACACCTCCGCAGCCGAATACGGCGATAGAACTTCCTTTTTTCGGTTTGATACGGTTCAGGACGGCTCCGGCTCCGGTTTGTACGCCGCACCCCAGCGAACACAGGTTAGACAGGTCTTCGTCTGTGTCGACCTCCGCTTTTACCGCATTACGTGCATCAATAATGACATGGTCGGCAAAGGAACCCTGACCGAAAAAGGAAGATATTTCAGTTTCATTCTGTGAAAAACGTTTGGTACCGTCGTTATATGTTCCGTCAAAAAACAAGGTATTCAGATGGTCACAGGCATAGGGATGGTCGTCATGGCAATAGTCACACTTTCCGCATGATGGGAACGACAGGATCACACGGTCACCTTTTTTAAAAGTCGTCACTTCGCTTCCTACTTCTTCCACGATACCAACTCCTTCATGTCCGAGGATGATCGGTAAGGTGACGGGTATAAACGAATGTAAGGCCGCCGCATCCGTATGGCATACACCGCATGCTATGGTTTTAACAAGCACTTCCGATGCTTTTGGCGTTGATAACTCTACTTCTTCCAATGATAACTGACCCGGTTTGTGGGTCACAGATGCAAGTACTTTCATTTTCGTGTCGTATTTTTTCCGCAAAGCTACTAAAACTAAATGGTTTCGCCTAATTTTTGCCGGATAAACAGCGATTATTTTTCTAACGCCGGTAAAAGTTAGATATTGCAAATTAACTTATTACATTTCATATCCGGATCTGCGTTTGTGCGGCCGGTATTGTCCGGATACAAATTTATCGGGAATTTTATCGCTGTTTTTTTTCTTGAATGATTACCTTTGCATTGCAATTATCAGTGAACCATAATACATTATTTATCATGAAAATTAAATTATTAATTTGTGCCGCCGTATTTTCAGGCACGACCGTATTTGCTCAGAAAAATGAGTGGAAAGATCCCCAAGTCAATCAGGCTAACCGCGCTCCGATGCACACAAATTATTTTGCGTACGAATCCGAAGAGTTGGCGGCGGAAGGCGTAAAGGAGAAGTCGGAAAACTTTTTAAGCCTGAACGGCCCCTGGAAATTTTTCTGGGTCAAAAATTCCGGCGACCGGCCGACCGGCTTTTTCCAACCGGACTATAATGACCGGGGCTGGGGTACAATGAATGTGCCCGGGCTTTGGGAACTGAACGGATATGGCGATCCTCTCTACGTCAATATCGGATATGCATGGCGTAACCGGTTTAAAAACAATCCTCCCGAAGTGCCGGTAGAAGATAATCATGTAGGTTCCTACCGTCGTGAAGTTACTGTGCCGGCAGGCTGGAACGGTAAACGGATTTTTGCGCATTTCGGCTCGGTCACTTCCAATATATACCTGTGGGTGAACGGACAATTTGTCGGATACAGCGAAGACAGCAAGCTGGAAGCGGAATTTGACATCACGAAATATGTTAAACCCGGAAAAAACCTGATCGCTTTCCAGTCTTTCCGCTGGTGCGACGGGACGTATCTCGAAGATCAGGATTTCTTCCGCTTCTCGGGCGTAGGGCGCGATTGCTATCTGTATGCGCGTAATCCGAAACATATCCGGGATATCCGCCTAACGCCCGACCTGGATGCACAATATAAAGACGGAACGCTTACGGTCGAAACGACTCTTTCCGCGCCAGGCGTCGTGCAGTTGGATTTGAAGGATAAAAACGGAACGAAAGTAGCGGCGCAAACCGTCCGGGGAAACGGAAAAATAACCGGTACGTTTCATGTGCCGGATCCAAAGAAATGGACGGCGGAAACACCCAACCTCTACACCCTGACCGCAACCCTGACCGACGGAAACAAAACCCTTGAAGTGATTTCGCTGAAAACGGGCTTCCGTAAGATCGAGATGAAAAACAGCCAATTGCTGGTCAACGGGCAACCGATCCTGATTAAAGGCGTAAACCGCCATGAAATGGATCCGAAAACAGGATATTACATATCGCGGGAAAGGATGTTGCAGGATATAAAAATCATGAAAGAAAAAAATATCAACGCCGTACGCACCTGCCATTATCCCGATAACAACCTGTGGTATGAGCTTTGCGACGAATATGGGCTTTATGTGGTTGCCGAAGCCAATGTCGAATCGCATGGGATGGGGTATGGAAAAAACACATTAGCAAAAAATCCCGCCTATGCGACGGCTCATTTGGAAAGAAACCAACGCAACGTGCAACGCAGCTTTAACCATGCTTCCGTCATCATCTGGTCATTGGGCAATGAGGCCGGATTCGGGCCTAACTTCGAGGCCTGCTACAAATGGATCAAGAACGAAGACAAGAGCCGCCCCGTACAATATGAGCAGGCGCATGGGAATGAATTTACGGATATCTATTGCCCCATGTACCTGGACTATGAAAGAAGTGAACAGTTTTCAACGGGCGATGCTACCAAACCTCTGATCCAATGTGAATATGCACATGCCATGGGAAATTCGCAGGGAGGTTTCGGGGAATATTGGGATATGATACGTAAATATCCCAAGTACCAGGGCGGTTTTATCTGGGACTTTGTCGATCAGTCTATCCACTGGAAAAACGCAAAGGGTGTCGGCATCTACGGATACGGGGGCGACTTCAACCGCTACGACGCTTCCGATTATAACTTCTGCGACAACGGATTGATAAGCCCTGACCGCGTTCCGAATCCGCACATGGACGAGGTGGCTTATTTCTATCAATCGATATGGGCCACTCCTTCCGATCTCAGAAACGGAGAGGTCAACGTATTCAACGAAAATTTCTTCTGCGACCTGTCTGCTTATTATGTAGAATGGCATTTGTTGGCCGACGGGGAGGTGGCGCAAACGGGGATCGTCCGGGATCTTTCGATTGCACCCCAACAGGCGGGAACGATCCGGCTGAATTATGATTTGTCCGGCGTTCCGTCCGGGAAAGAATATCTGTTGAATGTATATTTCAAACTGAAAAAGGCCGAACCCTTGCTGCCGGCAGGATATACCGTTTCGCGCGCTCAGATGGAGATACAACCTTTTACGCCTCCCGACATGGAGCTGACAAACCGGAAGCCATGCAAAAACTGTCCGGATGAACAAATGACCGTCGTGGATCATGACGCCCACTACCTGATCATAGAAGGGCGGGATATCCGGATCGAATTTAACAGGAAAACAGGGTTCCTCTGCCGGTACGAGGTGAACGGAAGCGTATTTATAGAAGACGGAGGCGCTCTGACCCCCAACTTCTGGCGTGCACCGACAGACAATGATTTCGGGGCGGAACTGCAAAAGAAATACGGCATATGGCGTAACCCGGAAATGAAACTGACGTCTTTGGAAAATCAAACGAAAGACGGATTGGCGGAAGTAACCGCCCGGTACGAAATGAAAGAAATATCCGCAACCCTGTCGCTTACCTACTTAATAAATACGGACGGTGCGATCAAGGTCTTACAGCGGCTCAACGCCGACAAGTCAAAAGAAGTATCCGGCATGTTCCGTTTCGGCATGCGGATGCCTATGCCCGGATCATTCGACAGGATACAGTACTACGGACGCGGCCCGATCGAAAACTACAGCGACCGGAATCATTCCACCTTTATCGGAAGATATAACCAGACGGTCGAAGAACAGTTTTATCCCTACATACGCCCGCAGGAAACGGGTACGAAGACGGATATCCGCTGGTGGAAACAGGTTGCCGCGAACGGCGACGGACTTGAGTTCACCGGCGAAGCGCCATTCTCGGCTTCCGCCCTGAACTACACCATCGAATCGCTGGACGACGGCGAAGAAAAAGACCAGCGTCATTCGTCCGAAGTCGGGAAAGCCGGTTTCACGAATCTATGTATCGACAAAATACAAATGGGCCTGGGATGCGTAAACAGTTGGGGCGCGCTTCCGTTGGAAAAATACAGAATACCGTACGATAACTATGAATTTACATTCATCATGCGCCCGGTACAATCGAGTTATTAATATATAAACCGGGAGGGCTGTGTCAAGAATAGGCACAGCCCCCTTCCGGACATTTTTCCTGATATATCAGGTTCCGACGACAGAGATCGGACTAAATCAGAACCCGGCACAAAATCCGGGTTGGTAATTTAATA